>CAZMCW010000506.1:916-3101 GCA_964564405.1 uncultured bacterium | reverse complement strand
TCCTTCTTGTAATTGTACGCGGAACATAATACGCGCTGTCTCAAAGCGAATGCTCGACTTCATTTCCTCGAACAAGTTGAACGCTTCAAACGCATATTCTTGGATTGGGTTGCGCTGACCGTAGCCACGTAAACCGATACCTTGGCGTAGTACGTCCATATTGTGGAGTTGCTCTTTCCAGTGCGTGTCTACCACCTGGAGGACGATGTAGCGCTCGAGCTCGCGCATGAGCTCTGTGCCAAATTCGGTTTCTCTAGCTTTGTAGGCAGTCTCCACAATAGGAATAATGGTGTCGACGGCCTCATCTGGATCGTGGCCACGCAAGGTCTCAAAATCAAACGACTCGAGCGCTGGAATAGCATCTATAAGGGCGCTGCGCAGTGCGGCGATGTCTTGCTCTTCAGGCTCGAGCTCTTTGTTCAAATAGGTCTGCACGACAGAATCTACGTACTCGGCAATCATGTCCAGCACGTCTTCACGGATGTTACTACCTAGCAAAATATCGCGGCGCTGAGCGTAGATCACCTCGCGCTGTTTGCTCATCACATTGTCGTATTCCAAAAGCTGTTTACGAATGCCAAAGTTGCGGTCCTCAACGCGTTTTTGAGCGCGCTCAATAGCACCTGTAACCATACCAGCTTCAATGGGCTCGTCATCATTCATACCCATGCGGTCAATCCAACCAAGCACCCGGTCACTGGCAAAGAGTCGCATGAGGTCGTCTTCAAAGCTTACGTAGAAGCGGCTCGAGCCAGCATCCCCTTGCCGGCCAGCACGCCCGCGCAGCTGGTTGTCAATGCGCCGTGATTCGTGCCGTTCAGTACCAATAATATGCAAGCCACCTGCTTCAACAACCCGTTCATGGTCAATCTCAGCTTCGTCGCGCAGAGCTTCAAGTTTTTCCAAAATATTTTCAGGTAAACCCTCTATACGCTCGGCAATCTCCCTAGCATCGTCCATTTTATGCAGCATGACCGACTTAATAAGAAGTTCTGTGTCACTGTCATAAAGCTCAAAACCCTCACGGGTTAAAAGCTGCCGGGCGAGCGCTTCTGGGTTGCCCCCCAGCACAATGTCCGTCCCGCGACCCGCCATGTTGGTGCTAATAGTTACTGTCCCACTACGACCTGCTTGAGACACAATATCTGCTTCTTTTAAGTGATGTTTGGCGTTGAGCACTTGGTGAGGGACGCCCTTGCGTTTGAGCATTTTAGAAAGGCGCTCGGAGGCTTCAATGGTCACGGTACCCACCAAGATAGGTTGACCTGTTTTGTGAACCTCGACAATTTCTTCGACCGCAGCATCGTACTTACCTTTTTGATAGCGGTAGACGACATCGTTTTCGTCGTTGCGAATGACGGGTTTGTTAGTGGGAATAACCAGTACCGACGAACCATAAATTTCTTGAAACTCTTTTTCTTCGGTTTTGGCCGTTCCGGTCATGCCCGAAATTTTGTTGTAAAGCTTAAAGAAATTTTGATAGGTGACGGTTGCGAGCGTTTGGTTTTCACGCTCAATTTTCACGCCTTCTTTAGCCTCAATAGCTTGGTGGAGGCCTTCACCATAACGCCGCCCTGGCATGAGACGACCCGTGAACTCGTCTACAATGACAATTTGCCCACTGTCGTCTTTCACGTAGTCTTGATCGCGCTGGTAATGCACCATGGCGCGCAAAGCTTGGCGCACCATGTGGGCAATTTCCATGTTGCTGTGACTAAATAAGTCTTCGATACCTAAGATTTTTTCAGCCTTGTCAATACCTTGCTCGGTAAGGTGGATGTCTTTGGTTTTTTCGTCTGCTGTGTAATCACCGGTTGGTGGTACGTTTTCGCCTTCGCCTGGTTCACCGCGCTCGAGCTTCTTCGCCAGTTTAGCCATCACATAGTATTTATCTGTTGCCAGCTCAGCTGGGCCTGAAATAATGAGCGGCGTACGCGCTTCATCAATCAGAATCGAATCAACCTCATCAATAATGGCGTAGTTCATGGGTTCTTCTTTGCGCATGACCAGACCGTCGGGGCGAAACGCCATGTTGTCGCGCAAATAATCAAAGCCTAATTCACTGTTGGTGATGTAGGTGATGTCTGCGTTGTAAGCTGCCCGGCGTTCGTCGGGGGTACTGCCGTTGCGAATCACGCCAACCTCGAGCCCAAGTGCTCTATAAATAGGTCCCATCCACTCAGCA
>CAZMCW010000506.1:0-906 GCA_964564405.1 uncultured bacterium | reverse complement strand
CAAATGGGCACCTTTGCTTGAAATTGCATTCAAGACCAAAGCGAGGGTGGCAACCAGCGTTTTACCTTCACCCGTTTTCATCTCAGCAATACGCCCAGAGTGAAGTGCGGCACCGCCGATAAGCTGCACGTCATAGTGACGCATGCCTAAGTTACGCATAGCGGCTTCACGGGTCAGCGCAAACGCTTTTGGCATGAGGTCGTCAAGGCTTTCACCGTCTTCAAGATGGCGACGACGTAACTCTGCATAAGCTTCTTTAAGGTCAGGAACAGCTTGCATGTCTTCTTCAAGGTCGTTAACGCGACCTACAATCTCTTCGCGGATGCGGTTGACATCGCGTTCGTTATCATCAAAAAGACGCTGAAAAAAATCTCTTAACGAACTAAAAAATCCGTTAATGGCATCTAGCATGGTGGTACCTTTCTTCGTATAAGCATCATGTTAGGTTCACAAATCTTCTAAAGTTGAGTATATCTGTCGCGTAGCTTGGGGAGTTGATTGCGTCAACGCGTTTGACTGATACTGACGCTTAACTTACTGCCAGTACGACTCGATCAGGTTTAATTCAGATGATGACGCCGTACTTAGCAAACAATCACGTAGATTATTATTTATGTGTGTAACTCGTACCCAAGCTGCGTGTTGAATACACTGTAGCCTAGCACGTTGCAGCCTGTGAAAGCTTGACATGAACCACTCGAGGACTGTTTCCCATTCATCACCTCATCACGCTTATGAGCTGTTAAAAGGAGACACCTAGTGACCTGTAAAATTTTATGACATGAGCAAAGATCATTACGGCATAACTAAAGCTAAACACAAGCTTAGTTTTAGGTGACGCATTTACGTGCGTTGAGTTTAGTAACACCGTACAGACAGTAAGTGCGCTCCAGCTCATTAGTAACA
>CAZMCW010000505.1:0-3109 GCA_964564405.1 uncultured bacterium | reverse complement strand
CGTACGAGTAACTGCCGCAGGCAGTTACTCGTGGAAACGCTATTATGTATTTTAGACGGGTCAATTTCTTTTGAAATTAACCGGAAAGAGTCTCAACTGTGGTTGATGTTTTAGCGGTTTTATTATCTGGCTTTTTATGGTCGTTTTTAATTGGCGAGTTGAGTTTTGTCAACCTTTTTATAGGCAGTATCTTGGGTATGGGGTTGTTAGCATTGATACGGCGGCAGCGTGCAAGTAGTTTTCCGCGCCGAGTTTTTGCTGTTATCAATTTTTTTATGCAGTTTATGTGGGAGCTTTTTTTAGCCAATATTATTATTGCTATGCTAGCGCTTAGAGCGCGCCCGCGTTTTTATCCTCATATTATTGCTGTACCTTTAACGGTAACCAGTGACCCAGCTATCGCACTGTTGTCAGCAGCGATTACCCTGCTACCAGGCACGGTAGCACTAGGTATTTCCGAAGACAAATGCCAACTTTATGCCCACGCTATTGGTGCAGACGACATTGCTGACGCTCGAGACAGTGTTCTGCGGATTGAAAAACTCATTTTGCGGTTTATGGTTTAGTGTTGCTTATAAGGCTGTAAACAAGTTTATAAAACGTCATGCTCGGTCTCGAGCTCGTTTTCGAGCAAAAAACCTATGTTGATGCGGTCAGGGTGCTGGTCAATAATATTGCGTTTTTGTAAGCTGATGATAGCTCGAGCTAGGTCATCCCAAGCAAGTTTACTGATATAGCTTACGTCGCACAGATTGAGCAAGTCATCTAATGCAGCAATAACCCGTAATTCGGTAGGACTAAGCGCAGGTGTGTCAGGTGACAAGTGAGTTGCTTTGTTACTCAGCACAAATACTTGATTTGGCTCGAGCTTATCGCCACCTACACGCCTTAGTTCGTCTAAACGGCGCGACAGATCAAGAAGCATGGTGTTAGGGTCCACCCCCGGTTCAACAAACGCACTTGCATCACTCACATAAAACTCAAACGATCCTTCTGGTTGCTCAAAAAGGGGCAACAACGCAATTTCAATGCGCCGGCGCAAAACCTGTAGCACAAGCGTTTTTGACATTTCGTCGGTCACGTTGCGGTTAAAGTCGTCACTGCTCATGCGGCTCAGCACATCGACGTAGTCTGCAGAAAATCCGTAGTCAAGCATCATTTCAGTAATGCGTGGGGCAAACGGGGTCAGAGTTCGTCCTATGCGTCCATCTATAAATGAAAACGATGTATTGAGTTGCCAGCGCGGATACTCGAGCCTAAGCAACCCTGTCTTTTTACCACTAGCTAGCATCGAGAGTAAATCGGCAAGCAAAAATTCGCGCAGTTTTCCGCGAATCATGGGGCGCTTCCAAGATGCAACATCCACAAACGAGGGTGAAAATTGTGAGATTGTCTGTTGTGACACTGATAACCCTTACACAAGTGTTTAGCTAAATCGTTATAACTTACGAGATCATTATAACCTAGATTATATTTACTACGTCGCTTAGCTAATAGAACAAAAAAAATTACATTGAATGGTTTGCGTGTTTGTAACAAGCTTTTACAAAAACAACTTAACCGTTGTTGTAGATCATATTGAAAGTACTTGAGAATACAAAAATTCACGTTCCACTCACGTTCCATTCTGCTATTAAATAAAACATCATGCTCTCATCTGCTAGAATGCTCAGCACTGCCCACAACGTGCATTTTAGTGTGTTTACACGTCCATTTATAAGTAGCTTGCACAAATACCTCAAGCTGCTACCAATTCAGCTATTTAGTTGAGGCAGTTAGCTACTATGATCTTGCCATACTAATTTTTTTGACCAAACCTAATGAACTACGCATCAACCTTTACACTGCTTATCACATGCTAGCTGGACTTAGTGACCATCTTATTAGCAAGTTATCTTACTAACGTTTAAAACTGCTCGAGCCAGCTCACCAAAGTAACTAGAAGTAGTGTTAATCCAATGCTCGTTTGGCAACTTTGCATATATTCTAATCGTCACTAACTAGCCTGTAAAACAATATGCTCAAACGGTGAAGCTTAAATAACCAAACCAAAGATAATAAGGATAAAGACGGCAAGTTTAACGACACAAATAATGAAATTAAAGACACTGTTTAGAATACCGTTTTTGCCCATACCCAACTACACTTCTTAACTAGCTTAACATCTACTGCTCATGTCAGCAGGTGTGACTACACATCTTCTCTATGCTGCTACTTCTTCTCTATGCTGCTACTTCCCCTATGTTGCCACTTTATAGAAGGTGCAAATACATCAGGACTTTTCTTATTTATGAGACTTGCACCCTCATTAAAACAAAAATAGTGATTCCACATCAACTTACAAAATCTATTCTGCCAAGCAAAAGGTTTTTGCTATTGTATAGCGATATGCATAAACATTGGACTGTAAACGGAGCGTGTCTATTGGTACTCGCCTAGGTCGCCCGCGCAACTGCCTGTGGCAGTTACTTGTGGAAACGCTATAGGTATTTCCTCCTAGACACTAGCAAAGTTAAGATCAGGGTGAATAGTAGCCCTCGAGCACTTCAAATCTGTGTCGGTTTAACACCCACCACCCTGCACCAGCAGCTTGTAAACCCGTCACAGGCTGCGCTGATTGCGTCTGCACACCACGAACGCCAACATGTTCAAACAGCAACCTCACAAGTGCCCATAGTGCGCGCCTACGTGCCCAGCTCAACACGCATCGATCAGCAGGCTGGACAAGGCTGATGTGAGCCATGTAGCCATGAAGATGCACGCGGCCGTATAGCCCACAGGTGCTCGAGACACACCAAACACCATCAGCTATCTCAGCTGGCATACCCTCCTCAATACAACTGTCTAACATCACCCGAATGCCTTGTTCTACCGTAGAATACGCCGCTTGGGGTGCAGGCTGACGCTGGTTGTAGCACGTTGAGAGGGCGTCAATCACCTCAGCATGACGTTTGCGCAAACGCTGGTAGTCACGCTCGCTTAAGCAAGTAGGATCAAGTAAGCGTTCGTCTAGCTTAGCGAGATGTTGCTCGAGGCTAGCTTCATCTAACTGACGTTCCTGTATCAGAGATTTATCTGGCAATAGGTCTGGTATGTAATTCTGACAGTC
>CAZMCW010000504.1:0-3130 GCA_964564405.1 uncultured bacterium | reverse complement strand
TATTGCCGATACCCACAACAGCGATATCGCCAGCATTGCCAGTGCCTATTGCCTCCATCAGCCTGCGGTGCAAGCTTGCATTGTCGGTGTGAGAAACACCAAGCATCTTGAACGTCATCTGCAATTGAGGCAAGGTATTCAACTTGCTGAGAGTGAATTAGCTCAGCTCGACAACCTTCGGGCGCAGTTTAAGCCGATTCCGGGAGCTGTGTATGAACTCGAGCGCGACGTAGACGGCAGACATGGGCGCATTATGAAATACAACCTCAACAAAGATTAGCAACCAGTAATTAGGAGATTTTTGTGGCAGGTGTGTTTAAGCTCTACGACTTGAAAGTCGAAATTGTCAAGGTGAAAGCGGGGCTCGAGGATATTTGTAACCATCATCTTGGTGACTACTTTGAGGTTTCCGGCGAAAACATCAGCATTCCTGCGGGCAAGACGTTCAGCATGTATGCGCTGGCAGCCGTGTTACCACTTTTACCTGCCAAGCAGCGCGTTACTAGTGAACACGACTGGATGAGTAGCGATGACCTGGTCATGTGCCCCGACCCCAATTGCGAAGCGGTGATGAAAATTACGCGCACGAGGATTCGTGAGTTTCGGACGGAAGACGTGACCGTCATTTCAGAGCCTTAAACATTTTGCAGAACAATCTTTAGAGTAACAGAGGATGAATACTAAGATTGCCCCTAAAAGGGTGGCTTTTGGCAAGGCTAGAAATGCGGTAAGATACATGTTGCTCATGCGTTTAGTCTGTTTTAGAGAAGCCCGCCTCGAGGCGGCACAAACACCTTTATCCCCGCAACTTACTTTGCTGCTTAGCTACATACGGCTCGAGGCTGAGACCTCGCGTCATGCCCTTGCACGTTTATTTTGGCCGCACCTAGCTGGTGAATACAGCGCCAAAGGCGAACGCAAAGACCTGAACAACGCCTCGGTAGCCCTGGCCAGTTTGCGGCGGGCAACGGGATTAGAACCTCAAGAGATAGCTGGCTTAGCTTGTGACGCTTACGAACTGCGTGAGGCATTTGCACGTGCAAATTACGCTGAGGTTATTAACCTCTACGAGCCTAATGGATTTTTGGCAGGGCTCGAGCACAGCCCCCGTCTTAAACTCGCTGAACCTTTATTTGAGTGGTTGCTTGACCGCCGAGCACAGTTTCAGAACCTTGCCTTTGCAGCTTATCTAAACCTCGCTGAGGGCATCATCTATTCACATGATGGTACGGGTGATACAACAGACGAACAACTAGCTGAGCCGGGAAACTGGTACGTCAGGCAATTGCACTTATGCCTGAGGAGGTTAGCCCCCACGACTTAGCGCGCTGCCATCAACTTGTGAGTGTGCTGAATGATGATGCGCTCGAGCAAACCCTCAAACCTCACTTAGACACGTTTATTCGCGTTCGTTTGGCAGAGCCTTACCTAAGCCCAGAAGCACACACGCTTTTATTACTGCTGTCTCTACAAGCTCAGCCTAATTTAGCAGCAGCTCGCATGGCGGCAAATTTATCTCCTAAACAAGCTATGCTCGCTGTGGATGAATTGGTTGAGGTGGGCTTGTTAGATGCTCAGCAACAGCTAACTGCACCTGCGATTGTCAAGTTAGTACTCGCTCAGGACTCGAGCCATCACCTTGAACTTTTAAGCGCCTTACGGGATTACACGCCGGAATGTGACGCGTTTGCTATTTTCCAACAGCTCTACGACCTCAGCCAGTCCTTTGGCGGCCTAGGCTATTGGCACGACGCCAGTGAAGCCTACCTTCACGAAGCTCGCAAACTTGTACAAATCCAAAACTGGACGGCAGCACTAAGCTTATTTGAAACCTTTGCTGACGCTGAGACACGCAACGGCGTCACACCCAACAGCGAGTTGCGGTTTTTGTATGCCTATGTCCTCAACCGAGTTGCGCGTTACAAAGAAGCTGAACAGGTGCTTGAAGGTGTGGCTGAAACGCCTGAAATTAAAGGCATTCAATCAGCCTTATATTTTCGCGCCGGCAAACACGACATATCACGGCGCTTAGCAACCGAGGTATATACGAGCGCGCACAGCAGCGACTGGGCAAAAGCGATGGCGGCCAACAGTCTGGGGGCGCTTAGCCAAACTGCTAACGACTTGCAGCAAGCACAGTATTACTTTGAGCAAGCTGCTATTCACTACAGCTATTTAACCTGAGTTCGATGTTTCAAACTAGGTCAAAGTGCGTCTCTGACGCGTTTCATAAGGCAATCATAAAAGGTACTTGGCTCTACTAAGCAATTTTCGGGCTACATTAGCTTATTTCTGATGTAATTGAGGGTTTAGTTAACACGATAGCTTGATGAGATATGTGCCTCACGTAAATTAACTCCGAACTCAGGTTATTTAGACATGAATGATCGCACCTTGGGCGTACGTTTAAACCGTGCCAACGTGCTTGTTGATTTAGCTTTACACGACGATGCATATGCTATGTTCCGGCAGATCATCAGCCAGAGTCAGACTTTTTTAGGTATTCAAACGCGCGCCTACTTAGCACTTGCACACGCCCTTAGTTTACAAGGGTGTCACGGTGAAGCAGCCGAGGTTCTAGGGCAAGCACTTAGCTTAGATGACCTAGCCAAAACTTATCCGGGGTATATGCGCGGCTCCTGAACGACCACACCTATGCACGCTGGAAATTAGAGGAGCTAACCTCAGCAGACGCAGCTAACGTATTTCAAGCTGCTATGAATTACGCTCAAGCTACCGGCGACCGCAACGCCTACGCACGTGCTGCCACCAATCAAGGCATGGTAGAGCGAGATTTAGTGAAGTTTGAGGCAGGACTTGCTATGTTGGCCCCAACGTTGCTGCAGCGCTCACCAAAGGCTATTTACCCTACTACTGCAATATTATGCAAGAACACCTACGAATTGCTCGCGAACGCGATGATGACGCTATGCAAACGCACTTAGAAGCTAAGCTCGAGCAGCTCGAGCAACACCAGACTATCCCACTTAACTAATCTTTTATAGCGTTATACGGAATCCGTTTATATCCCGAATAATGCCTAAAGGCATCATTGCGTCCACCACAGATTCCGTAATTCATCTTACCTGCTCTTGCAGGGGTTGATTCTTCGAGAATCAACCGGATTTGC
>CAZMCW010000503.1:0-3132 GCA_964564405.1 uncultured bacterium | reverse complement strand
GGGACCAAGACTTGCCGCGCCATGGTAATAAGTTCAGTGAGGGTTGTTTGGGCTTGACCAAGCGCATTGTAAAGAGCAACTTCGTAGTCACTTCTAAACCGCTTAGGGTTGAGCTTAGTGCCTGCTTCTGCTTGTTGACTGAGGTTAGCTGCGCGTTTGTAGACAGTTAGTAGTGTTTGAAAAGTCTTGTGTTGGCGCAGGGCGCGTAGTAGGTGGGCGCGCCGCGCAGCGTTGAGAATGGGCGGCGTGTCGTGAGTTACTGCACGAATAATATCTGCTGAAATACCTTCTTCGTGCAGTAAACTGGTCACGCGGCTCCACACAAACGCTTCAGTTGCGAGCATGGTTTCTGGGTCTATCTCGGTGCCACTAGTTACGTAAGCTTCGGTGACCATATCGATACACTGCCTCAAGCTGAGGCTCCAACCACTAGCGTTAAGAATGCGTGCTAGCGCGCTAGCATGGCGGCGTAATTTGAACGGATCTGCTGAGCCTGACGGGCGTTTATCGATTGAAAACAACCCCAACAGGGTATCTAAGCGGTCACATACTGCTAAGAGTATGCCTACGGGTAAGGTAGGTAAAGGTGAGCCTACTGTTTGCGGGCGCACGCCGTGCTCGAGCGCGTTAGCAACCTCATCGTTGTAGCCTTCTGCTTTGGCGTAAGCGCAGGCCATCACCCCTTCGAGTTCAGGAAACGCCGTTACCATTTGGGTGTTGAGGTCAGCCCGAAAAATGGGTAGCGCTTGAGCGAGCACGGTTTGTTGCTCAGCAGACAGCGCAAGGGCACTCGCCATTGAGCTAGCGCTAATTTCAATGCGCGCAATTTTGTCGGCCATACTACCAAGGTCTTTGTGGAAACTGAGTCCAGATAATCCCCAAGCGTGTTGAGCCAAAGACTTGTCGAGGTCAGTCTCCCAAAAAAACTGGGCATCTGCCAAATGTCCTGCGAGCACGTTTTCATAGCCTCTGCGAATCACCTGTTCGTTGGGAACTCGGGTGTTGGCAATGCCGATAAAGTGCGGTGCCAACTTACCGCGGCCGTCTCGCAACGACAGCAAGCGTTGATGGTGGGTCATAACGGTCTCGAGCACGTCGTTTGGTAAACTCAAAAAGCTGCTTTCAAAGCTACCTACAATCGCCACTGGGTACTCAACTAAATTGGTGATGTCATCGAGCACGTGCTTGTTGTGTTTAGGGTTTAAATTACGACCTTGACTGACCTCGAGCGCAGCTTGCCAAGTGCGCTCCCGGCGGCTTTCAAGTGATGCAATCACATAGGCATTTTCGAGTACCTTAGGATAGTCTTCAGGTTGCGTAAGCGCAATGGGTTCAGGGGCAAGTAAACGGTGACCGTAGGTGACATTGCTCGCCCGAACCCCGGCTAGTTCAACGTCAATCACGGTGTCATCGAGTAATGCCACGAGCCACGCAATGGGCCGCACAAACGCAAAGTCATGATTTCCCCAGCGCATCTTGCGAGTTGCTGGTAGTCCTTCAACGACCTCGTACAAAAGTTGCGGTAAAAGTTGCTGCGCTGGTTCGCCACCTTGTGGCACAAACGCAAACATGTAAGCACCTTTAGCCGTTTCATCAACGTACAACGCATTAACATTTACACCTTGGCTCGCTGCAAAACTGCGCGCTGCTTGGGTGGGTTGACCTGCTGTATCAAACGCATCACCTTGGCTTGGTCCACGTTTGCGTTGGTAGCTAGCGGTACTTGTTGAGACAAGCCCTTCAACTAACACCGCCAAACGGCGCGGGGTTGCAAATATGCGTAAGTGCTCAAACTCGAGCTGCGCCGCTGTTAACTTTTCAGTCATTAAACTGCCCAGCACAGCATGGCAGTTGCGCACGTAATTGCCGGGTAAACCTTCACTGCCTAATTCGAACAAGAGGCTCGCCATCAGCTTACGTCCTTGCGGTTGCTAGAATCTGTATTGCTAGAATCTGTATTGCTAGAATCTGTATTGCTAGAATCTGTATTGCTAGAATCTGTATTGCTAGAACTCGTGGTGGCGTTAGTTGAGGTTGCTGCGGAGGTAGCTGAAGTCGCTGAGTTAGACGGGCCAGATGCTGTTGTACTAGACGCTGTACTAGGTGTTGTACTAGACGCTGTGGTACCTGATTCAGTAGCTAGGTTGGTGTTGAGTTGCTCGAGGTAAGCGCCGGCAACTTCTTCGCTCAACCGCCGCAACCGTTGACTGTAAACTTGCCGTTCGGTTTGCGGTAGGTTGTCGCGGACAGCTAACACATTGTAGACGTGGTTAGCTTGAATGACAAAGTCGTAAGCAGGATAAACAAGTTCTAGCTCGAGCAGACGAATAGCCTCAGCTTCATAGTAATCAAACAAGTCTCGCTGTAAACTACTGTTGACATGTTGCAAAACATACGCAGATTGTTGTTGTTCGGTAGCACGTTCTAAGCTTCCTAAGGTGAGTTGATGATCGTAGTGCACATCGTAAATATGCTCAACTTCTTGAAGGTGCATAGCTAGGCGCGCTAAACCGTAGCTTAACTTCACTGTAACAGGCTTAAGCGAGATGCCGCCAAGTTGCTGCAAATAGGTAATACGACTAATGCTCAACCCATCCAACCAAACGTCCCAACCTAATCCCCACGCACCTAAATTCACAAGTTCCCAAGTGTCTTCCATAAACCGCAGATCGTGCGCTTTAAGGTCAATGTCGAGCGCTTGTAACGACGCCAAATAGTAGCTTTGCACATTTTGTGGCGAGGGTTTTAGCAACACCTGATACTGGGAGTAGTGTTGCAACCTATACGGATTACTGCCGTAGCGGCCGTCGCTAGGCCGTCTTGAAGACGCAGTGTAAGCAACCTGCCAAGGTGTTTCACCGAGCAAGTTAAAAAACGTGTGCGGATACAGGACACCTGTAGCCACCTTACTGTCATAAGGTTGTAACAGGGTGCAGCCTTGGGCCTCCCAATAGCTACTTAAGCGGTTGAGGATAGTTTGAAAATTCATGATAACCGTCTGGGCAGATGCACCTTTATACGCTAGAGAGTCTAGTTTTTGTGTCAGAAGGTTGAGCACCGTTAACGCGTAAGCACCATCGAGTAGCTTATGAGTGAGTAGCTTATGAGTGAGTAGCTTATGAGGAGCATCAA
>CAZMCW010000502.1:929-3134 GCA_964564405.1 uncultured bacterium | reverse complement strand
TTGATTGACCAAGGACTGAGCCGCGAAGACGCCTACGAGATTGTCCAGCGGGCAAGTCTCATCTGCTGGGACACAGGGCAGCCCCTCCAGGATGTGCTCGAGGCAGACACCGCCAACCCCCTTAAAGGTGAGGCTTTAGCGAGTGCCTTTGAAACAAGCTGGTACTTGCGCTTTGTAGATGATATTTACGCGCGTTTTGAGCTGTAGCTCTATCTGCCTGATTGTCAGTTTGATTGATACCGAGCTAATTAATGTCAACTCACCAAGGCATTTGATGTTAGCCGTTAGATATGCTGGCATCACTTAACATCAGCACAACTTAAGGTCAACGAATTTTCTTAGGTGAACATCTCATTTGAGCATTATGACGAGAGTGATTTTTCTATGACAGACACATCCACACGCACTCAACAAGGCTGGTTAAGCACCAATCCCCACGTGTTTTATCGCGCTTGGTTACCTAATCATGAGGTTCAAGACGGTGAGGCTCGAGCAGCCGTCATTATCTGCCACGGTTATGCTGAACACAGTGGGCGTTATGACCACGTTGGCGTTTACCTCGCCAGTCAAAATTTAGCTGTTTACGCATGTGACTTGTACGGTCACGGACATAGTGATGGTATTCGGGCGAGTGCAACCAGTTTGAACAGCTATGTAGGCAATTTAGTGCTGATGCTTCAGCACACTCAACAAGTTCATCCTGATGTGCCACTTGTCCTTTTAGGGCACAGTATGGGCGGATTGGTGGCACTGCAAACTTGCCTCGAGCATCCTAAATACATCCATCTACTCTGCCTCAGCGGAGCCATGTTGCGCAATGCTATCAAGGTGCCAAGTTGGCTCAAGCCCATCGCCAAAATCCTCGCGCAAACCCAACCAGAGTTACCCACTCAAGCACTCGATGCTAATGACGTTGCTCGCGACCCACTTGTCGTGGCGCGTTATCTTCATGACTCACTTGTCTACACAGGCAACGTACGCGCTGGGCTTGGCTATTGTTTGCTTACAGCTGGTGAGGACATCTTGCAACGTGCGTCTCAATTAACGTTGCCTATGCTGATTATGCACGCTGATGCTGACCGCATCGCGGACCCCAAAGGTAGTGAGGAACTCTGCGCGCGCGTGAGCAGTGCGGATAAAACCTTAAAGATGTTTGATAGCTACCACGAAATTTTGAACGATACAGCTCGAGACGCTGTTCTGCAAACACTGAGCCAGTGGATCAATGAGAGATTAGCTTAAAAATTGCTTGCTCGAGGCTATTCGTTCAACGCTTCATCAACTAGGGCGTTAGTCATATTAGGCTACATTAGCCATCGCACGATGAATCAATACATCAAATCGATACGTCACCGGTCATCTACATTGAAATTGATGCCTACAGCAATTAGATGATGGCGTGATGGATGCGTTCTACTTAATGAAATCTCCCTTTCTCCCTTTCTCGCCTACCTGCACACGACACATCGACAATCTACAACAGCATCTCTTAAAAACGGCTGTACACGTTAAGCATTTCATAACATACCCAAAGAATGCCACATTCTAAGCAAACCCTAAGAATATATCCTGCAATTTTCATCTAAGCTTGTGCTAGTTTACACGATGTGAACGCCCCTGACTTGACGCACATTAAAAGTATTCTTAACAGTGTTGATATTTTTGCCAAGACACCTGAACACGCTCGAGACGCCCTTGCTAGCTTGCTTCTTGTAGAACATGTTGACGCTAACGACATTATTTTTAACAAAGGTGATGTTGGTGATTGCATGTTTATTGTTGTTACAGGTCGGGTACGCGTCTTTGACGGCGAGATGACCTTAAATGACCTATTTAGTCATGATGTCTTTGGGGAAATGGCCCTGCTAGATGCTGAAACGCGCTCCGCTTCTGTTAAAGCATTGGAGTCCACCACGCTACTGCGGCTCGAGCAAGAACCGTTTTATGCGTTTATGGCAGCTCATCCAGGTGTGGCCAGGAGTATCATTCAAGTTCTTTCGCAACGCCTCCGGGCCCGCTTACAGGACATGATGCAAGACTTCCTCTACATTCAGCAAATGAACCGCCTTACTGCTGCTGCTGCCTCTTTAGAAGATGGTATTTACGAAGCAGACGGCTTGGTCGAAGTCAAAGCTAGAGACGACGCTCTAGGGCAACTTGCCAATGTATTTGACCGCATGGCCAAAGAAGTTGTCGACCGCGAAG
>CAZMCW010000502.1:0-919 GCA_964564405.1 uncultured bacterium | reverse complement strand
TTGAAAAAACAAGTGATGCAGTTGCGCATTGAAATTGACAACAGCAAACGCCAGCGCGAAGTTGCCGAGATTACCGAGAGCGATTTTTTTAAAGAAATTGAGAATAAAGCCAAAGCAGCTCGAGCTGCTAAAACTCGTGTAAATGAATAGTTTGGAAGCTTAACAATTTGCAATTATACTAGCCTCACACCGTAATTTCAGGTACTGAGAGTCCTAACCCTTACCTTCGGTGAAGTTTGTCTTTTACTCTTTACTTTGTCACACGCTCGTGGTGGAGCGGCTTTTTTGTGAGCATCTAATAGCATTTCCATGAGTAACTGTCAGTGGCAGTTACTCATGCGACCTAGGGGAGTAGAAATCGACCCATTTAGTGTGGGGAACCAATTTTGGAATTGCTACCAGTATCTGCAAAATACGGATAGTAGATACTTGTAGCAGAAGCGGTTGAGGAACGTAATTCATTTACGTTTCACGTCGCAAAGTTATACTAAAGTGCTTTTGTGTGGCACAACGTGCCATGCAAAAAACGCGTAAGCGTGTACCCTTAGACGATTCAGGTTATGACATCCTCGAGTTAGTTTAGTATTACTATTAGCGTTTCCACAAGTAATTGCCACAGGCAATTGCGCGTGCGACCTAGGGGAGTAGAAATCGACCCACTCAGTGTGGGGGAACCAATTTTGGAACTGCTATATGAAGATGCTCAACAGTTCCAGATAGCAACACCGCACATAATGAGAACGCCAGCACCTCTTAGGGGCACTGGCGTTTTGCATAAGTCAATTTGTGTCACTAATTGTAAAACTAGAAGCTTAGCCTAGTCGTCATCTGTGTTGGTAACTATAACGTCATCAGCATCAAACGCGTTGTAGAGCGGATCGTCGCTTTGAACCTCTAAACTAATGTCATACTCAACGTC
>CAZMCW010000501.1:0-3156 GCA_964564405.1 uncultured bacterium | reverse complement strand
GCAAAAGCATAGTCTCAGCAACCCACAACATTAAGCGATAGTGTGATACCCATAACATTCTCCCCTTCCCCCTTTCTCCCCTTCCCCCAGTTTTTCTGTGAAGAAAGGCATCCATGACGACGCAGCCCCTAGCCCTACCCGCTAGCTACAACCCCCAAACCTATCTGCTCAAAAACATCACCGACAACGGCATTTTTCATGAATCGCGTAAAGGTGCTGCGTTGGCAGCAGAGCTGGTTGCCAACGGCACAGACCAAGACTTGGAACTAGCTGAAAAGGTGCTCGAGGTTGTCTTGGGCTGCCAAGAACGTGACGTTAACGACCCTCACGTCGGCAATTTTTACTGGATGTTAGAAGACGATGTTGTCCAAGACTTAAACGCCGTTGAGTTTTGTTTGGAATATCTTATTCCCATGATGCTGCAACATCGCACCCGCTTAGCAGAAGCAACCCAAAGCAAGGTACTTGAGGCTATCCGTCTAGGGCTAGCGGAGGTTGCCAAGTTAGACGTGCTCGTTGCTTACAGCAATATTGCCCTGCTGGACATTATGAATACTTGCTTGGGGGGTGAACTGCTAGATGATGATGGCATCCGGGCTCGAGGCCAGCACAAACTTGTGGCCTGGTTACGCTTTACAGATAGCAATGGCACAACCTTTGAACACAACAGCCCCACTTACACGGCTATTTGCCTCAAATCGCTCAAGCGCATTGCTGACTACATTCCAGACGAAGCAACGGTTATTCGCGCCAGAACGGCGCTAGCGCGACTAGGACTCAGTGCGTTCATGCATATCCACAAAGGCACCGGGCGCTGGGCAGGGCCGCACAGTCGGGCCTATCACCCGTCTATTTTGTGTGAAACGCCACCCGAACTAGAGCTTGTGCAAACATGGTTACAAGAAGACATCTTGCCTGCATGGCTTGAAGACGTCCTCAGCTCCCAACCTCACCAGTTTGAAGTTACCGAAACCGCCTCAGCAGATCAGCAGCTTGCCTTAACAACCTACCAAACCCCCGAGTTTGCCCTGGGTGTATCCAGCAAAGAATACAGCGGTCAATCCAATGTCATCAGCTTGCACTACACCTGCCCTACAGCGGTTAAGCCGGGGGTTGTTTACACCCGTTACTTAACCAATGAAAAATGGCTAGGCGACTTCTACCACGCAACTGACCGCAGCAAATCACGCAATATTGTCGATGAAGGCATGTTTTATGGTGTACAAAAAGCAAACAAAGCCATTGGGCTGTATACGCTTGCCCGACCCACTGTTATAAACAGTGCCAAGCTGAGTTTAATTGTCTCGGGTGCCGATAAGGTAGATGAGGTTTGGGTGGACGGTCAACAAATACCTTCAAAAACCTTTGAAAGTGATGGTGATGACCTTGTGGTCATTGCCAGTGGTGAGGTATACCTTGCCATCAAACCCCTCACCCGAACGCAACTTGGTAAAACCCGCCCCATGCGACTTGTTGAGCGAGGTGACGACCTTGTGCTTGATTTATATAACTATCTGGGAACCGAAAAGTCGTTTTGGGAACTCAACTGGCCGCATTTTTTTCACAAAGGCAAGGTGCAGTGTGGCATTTACTTGGAAGTGGTGAAGCGGGCAGATTACGCGGATGCTCGAGCCTTCAGGGAGCACATTCTCTCTGGCACGTTTACAGATAATACAGATGATGCGTTTACCTTTGCCGGTCAGCAAGAACGGTGCTGGTCAGTTTCTTACGCTCGCGATGGTGCGGAACTTGGCTTAGAAGTTGACCTAATGATGTGGCAGTTAAAACGCCGCTGGACTCAGTCAGGCGACCTTGGTTGGCCGATGCTCGAGGCACCCTTTGCCCAACAAAATGCCACGGGGTTAGTTGAATGTAATGGTGCAAGGCTCGAGTGCAACCCTGCCTCAGCATGGCTTTACGCTAGCCCTGAACGTGATTTGTTTGTGGCTGGGTATCACGGGGCTGAACCAAGTCCACTCAAACTGACCACACCAACGTCCACCGTCACCATCTCTAGCATGGGCTTTGGCACGGTTGTGTTGGATCATGGTGAGGTTAAGGTGGATGCGCTCGAGCTAGGTGATGTTCGTGTTAATCACTAAGACATTCCCATCCACAAATAAGTATCAATTGAGCATCCACTCAAAGAAATTTTTCACAATTAGTTCGCGCGTTAAAAATTTACCTCAACTTTAGGAGGGTTTATGGAACATCTCAAACACAACCAATACTACGACTACACAGCAATGACAGCATATTTACAACAATTACCCGAGCAGTATCCCAACTTGGTAGATGTTTACAGCATCGGCCAAAGTTTTGGTGAGCGGGACGTGTGGTGTGTGGAAATCACCAATAAACAAACTGGTGATGCCAAAGACAAAGTTGGGTATTACATTGATGCCCAAATTCACGCTGAGGAACACGCAACGTCGTCGGTGGCGTTGTATACGGTGGGGTATTTGCTTGAAAATCACAGCAGCGACCCTACGGTTAAACGCCTATTAGACGAGCAAGTTTTCTACATCTTTCCCCGCATCAACCCCGATGGTGCAGAGTACTCCCTTCAGCATCCCTATTATTTATGGTGTGGCAACGGCCGTTTTCAGCCTGGTTATGAACGTGTTGAAGGCCTTAAACCCCAAGACCTCACAGGTGACGGGTTCATTACCACTATGCGGGTCAAAGATTCCAAAGGCGAGTGGAAAAAAAGCGAGCAAGACCCACGCCTTATGGTGCAACGCGCCCCCCATGAGCAAGGCGGCGAATACTACCGCCTCTACCCCGAAGGCATGATTGAGAACTACAACGGTATTCACGTGGAGGTTGAACGACCAGAAGATGGCAACATGAACCGCAATTTTCCCGCCAATTGGTCGCCAGATGAATACGGTGCGGGCGACTATCCCCTATCTGAACCTGAAACAGCAGGGCTAGCGCGGTTTATTTTAGATCACCCCAACATCGCAGGAATGTGCGCCTATCACACACATGGCGGGCTTATTTTGCGGCCGTCCATGACCAAACCAGACAGCGCCATGTCCCCGCGTGACCTTACCTTGTACCAAGATTTAGGTGAAGCTGGCACTGAGGTAACAGGCTACCCCACCATCTCCATTTATGAAGACTTTACGCCAGACAAAAGCAAACCCCGTC
>CAZMCW010000500.1:0-3167 GCA_964564405.1 uncultured bacterium | reverse complement strand
GATGCCATTGAATACGAAGTAGTACCACTCACCGTAGATGAGATTCGCAACTTAAGCCGGCAAACCCAAGTGCTGGCGCGGTTAGTTAAAGACTTGCGCTTACTGTCGCTAGCTGAAGCCGGACAACTTTCCTTAGAACAAACTGATACCGATGTTTGCGAGCTCTTACAAGATGTTGCGTTGGACTTTGAAATGCAAGCCCAAAGTCAAAATGTCAGCATTAATGTAGATATTCCCAAGCGCCCGCTATTTTTAGCGATTGACCCTGAACGCATGTTTGAAGTGTTTATGAATTTAGTCAGTAACGCCTTACGCTACACTCCCAACGGTGGCTGGATCAACCTAGAAGCAAGTGTTACTGGGAGCAATGTAATTATTAGCGTGAGCGACTCTGGCAAGGGGTTATCTGAAGAAGCTTTGGACAACGTGTTCCGACGTTTTTACCGCGAAGATAGCAGTCGCAACCGCACTAGCGGCGGCAGCGGGCTTGGTTTGTCTATTTCCAAAAGTATTGTTGAACTTCACGGCGGACGCATTATGGCTGGCAATCACACTAAAGGTGGCGCGCTGTTTAGGATTGTGTTGCCACTGCAGTGTCCTGTTCAACTTCAGCAACGCGAAGGTTACAGTTTAACAAGTACGTCGGCAGCTTCTTTACAGGGTGCTTAATATTGCTAGAGGGCTCAGGTTTAACGTGAAGGTAGACGCCCACTCGAGCTAGTACATCTTCTCTACTCATCACCAACAACCATTAAGTTACAAATCTGTAATGACGCAGACCTTCTAAAATACCTTTTACATAAGTTGCATTTGCAAAATAGACTGCTCGCTGTCCGCGGAGGGTCTCAAGCTCTTGACTGTAATTACCAACGACAATAGCTTTGAAGCGCCCGCGCAACATCTCTTCATCGTTACCAGAATCGCCAGCTACGGCAATGTGTTCGGGGGCAATGCTCCACTTGTAACTTAAATAGCGAATGGCTTTCCCTTTAGACGCGCGTTGTGGCAAAATGTCTAAAAATTGCCCTCTCGAGTAAATGAGGGTATGCCGCAACTTAGCTTCAGCCAAGCGGTTACGCACGTGCTCGAGCCGCCCGTGAATGTCTTCTAGGTAGTAGCTGATTTTGTAGGGCCGTTGGGTACTTTCTTCTTGCGGCTGCAAAAAATCAAGCTCAGCTAAGACCTTACGAATACCGGCTGGTTTCCACTGATAGCTAATGTGTTTGGCGTAGCCGTGGTCAGGGCGCAAATGCTCACCGTAATAAATTTCTGACCCAACCGACGAAATCACTACATCTGGTTGCGGTAAGTTATGACTAGTTAGGACCTCTTTAACCAGCTCTAACGAACGCCCAGTAGCTAACCCAAACCCCAAGTTACCCCGATGACTGAGTACTTCGCGCAGATCATCTAGCCCGCGGGTCACGTCATCATTTTCTTGTGGGTTCCCCATAACGTCGCTGCTAATCAGCGTGTCGTCAATGTCGGTGATGAGCAAATAGTCATCTTGGATTAGTTTTTGCCCACTGCGAGGTGGGTTACGTTCAACTTCATCTTGACTCAAAATAGGGTTAAGCGCTTGCAAATAGCTATCTGCGTGAGCTTCCCAAGCGTAGTGTTTGCGCACGCCGTTAATGCCGTTGTTGGAGTATTCACGCCACAGTTCTTTGTCGATAAGGATTTTTTTAAGCGCGTGTTGAATGGCTTCACTGTCGCGTGAGTTAATCAAAATACCGCTTTCACAGTTAGCAATAATATCCTGCGGACCGCCGTGATCTGTTGACACTACTGGCAAGCCTGATGAGCTGGCTTCAATGATGGTAATGCCAAAATTTTCAACTAGCGCAGGATTAATAAACACCCCCCCAGTTGAGGCTGCCAAGCGGTACAAGGCAGGAATTTCAATACTTGGGTCGTGTTTTTTAGGAAGTGCTAAATTCCCGTATAGGTCGTACTTATCCATGAGTAAGAGAAGTTCGGTAAGCACGTCGCGCTCGTTGTCGTCCATGTCTTGAATGTCTTTGCGCACACCCGCAAAAATAGCTAAGTTGGCAATGGACTGTAGTTCTTTATCCAACCCGTAAGCTGTCACCAAACCCGCAATGTTTTTGCGTTTATCGGGCCGGCTAACTGCCAAAATGATGGGTTTATTGGGATTGTTGAGAAAGCGGTTGATTTCGTCACGCATTTTGACGCGCGCTTGCATAACCTCTTCACTGCGCTCACTAGGATCATCGTCATTGTAATAAGGATAAAACTTGTCAATATTGATACCTGGTGGAATCACCTTGTAGTTAGCACTTTTGTGTGCGTTGTACAGTTCATAACCTTTGGCAACTTCATGATTAGTACTTGCAATTACCATATCTGCTTTGCGTAAAATTTCTTCTTCGGTGGCAATACGGCGTTCAATATGGTATTGCTTGTTGATCTCGTCATAGCTTAAGCCAGCGTTTTCAAGTACTTGCACCTTGTTGCGCCCTAGCGAGTGACCTGTGAAAACGAGTGGCGCACCCAAAAAGCCAGCGAGTTCAGCCGCCACATAGCCGCCATCTGCATAGTGCCCATGAACAACATCTGGGGCAAGTTTGTCACTGCGAATAAAGCGCAGGGTTTTGTCTACAAACTCGTCAAGGCTGTCCCACAGCAGTTCTTTGCGTTTGTAAGCTTTACCACCACAAGGAATACGCACAATGCGGGCGCGTTCGTTGATGGTTTCTATAGGTTGCGCGTAGTCGTCTGACACGCGTTTGTCGTCAATAAGACGGGTGAACAAATCAACTTGCTTAACCCTGGGGTCAGTACCTAAAGCCTCGGCTAGTTCAACAATGTACTTCGTTTGACCGCCCGTGTCTGCGTCGCGCCCTAGTTCTAAGTTGCGGGCGCGAATAAGTCCGTGAATACTGTAAAGTTGAATATACAAATTAGCAGCGTGCTCAGTAGTAGCTGTTTCTGTAGCACTATCTTGCGTGCTCGAGGTATCCATAAGCCCCACTATAACTAAACTAGCAGAAGTTCCAGTCTCATCAACCCTTGACCTATAATCGCAACCTTATGCCCTATTTTTGATGTATTTTTGTCACATCAAGCTGATTACACCTGTCACTGTGGCCCTTATACCAAATTGACTCTTGAATGTCATAGTCTGAATCATCTAAGGGTACGCT
>CAZMCW010000499.1:560-3192 GCA_964564405.1 uncultured bacterium | reverse complement strand
TAAAACTGGAAACCGTCTGACTATAAGCGAGGAGTGCTGCCTTGGCGCGTGCTTGGGCGGCTCGAGCCTCATCTCTACTTACGTTTGAGATGGGTTTTTTAGGTGAGGAGGGTGCAACTGCTCGAGGCTTAAAGTACTCCCCCCACCCCGCTTTCGCCAAGGTTCGTCCAAACCACATAACAATCGCAATATTAATACCTGCCATCACGATAGCTTGAAGATAGCCTCCCCAAGCTACTTGGCGCGTTTGCAGGAGTTGTAGCGTGTAGATGAACGTAAAATTGATAAAGACAAACGCTAGTGTACCTGCAATGCCCATTACCACCGCAAAGATGGACGCAGGTGTTGTGTTAAGACCAGTGCGACGATTTTCCTGACTCACTATAAGTACAATTGTAATATGCAACAGGAAAATCTGCGAGGAAATCTTCAGGGAATATCACGTTTTTATCTCTATAAACTCGGCATCGTTGCCTTGGTTGCTAGCTATTTTGTGCGCTTTTTCTTCATGGGTGATGACATTATGGCGACGTTTTTGCATGGGTTTATCCTGATGATTCACGAAGCAGGCCACCTGCTCACGCCCTTTGGATACTTTGCTGTGATTTTAGGAGGCACATTGTGGCAGCTTTTTGTGCCGCTTATCTTTGTCGTCTACTTTTTTCTGGAAAAGCAGTTTTATAGTGCAGCGTTACTGCTTTTTTTAGTGGGGTTTAGTTTTGTAGATGCGTCTGTTTATGTGCGCGATGCACAAGAGCGTTTATTACCGCTTATCACCAATGACATCATGACGCACGACTGGTGGCAGTTACTGCGCATGATGGATTTACTTGCCTACGATAATGTGCTTGCTAACCTCTACTACTTGCAGGGATGGCTCTTTTTTGGCTTGGGCTGTTATTTTGGCGTTTACTTTTCACAAAAGCGGTTTTCGCAGTAAACCTCAGACTGGTTTAAGAGTTGGTTAAGGGCGCAACATAGCACGTTGACAGCACGTATATCGTGCTACCATTTGGCTTATGAATTTGGAGATGAGCGATGCCGCTCGAGACCTATTAGAGCGTGAACGTTGGGTCATCGCTGACTTGCGCGCACTACTTGGTCGCCTAGATGCTGATGAATCCCACATTCAAGAACTCAAAACTGCCTTAGAAGACCTCGAGGGTCTTTTTATGCTGGTTGTCTGCGGCGAGTACAACGCAGGCAAGTCCACCTTTTTGAATGCACTTTTAGGCGAAAAAATCATGCCACAAGGCGTGACCCCCACTACTGACCGAGTTACGATTGTAAGTTATGGCGAAACTGACAAAGAAGAGCTCGAGCGCGGTTTTATTATGCGCCGCGAAACGCCGGCTGAACTGCTTAGAGCACTTGCTTTAGTCGACACACCAGGTACCAACGCGGTCATTCAAGAACACCAAGAACTGACTGAAAAATTCGTGCCCAGGGCCGACTTGGTGCTTTTTGTCACGTCCTCAGATAGACCCTTTAGTGAAACTGAAAAAAGCTTTTTAGAACTCATTAGCTCGTGGGGCAAAAAGATTGTCCTTATTGTCAACAAGATAGACATTTTTGATGATGACGAGGAACTACAGCGGGTGCTAGATTTTGTACAAGAACACGCCCGCAAAACCCTAGGTGTGACGCCGCAGGTGTTTGGGCTCAAAGCTAAACAAGCGCTACAAGCTAAACTCAACGGCGACCAGCACAGCCTCAAAGACTCAGGACTTTTAGAGATTGAGCGCTTTGTTGAGGCCAGCCTAGCTGGGAATCAACGTATTCAGCTTAAGTTCAAAAGTCCTTTGGGTGTTGCCCAACACGTGGCAGATACCTATAAAAATGTGCTGACTGAACGCCTCAGTTTGCTCGAGGGCGACAAACGCACCCTCGGTGAAGTAGACCGGCAAATTGTTCAGTTTGAAAAAGACATGAAACGCGAGTTCGATGCTTACATCGCCAAGGTTAAAACGGTGCTACTTGAAGTTGAGCGCCGTGGTGAAGTCTTTTTTGATGATGTCGTGCGCATCGGCCGGGTTGTTGACCTTGTTCAGGGTCACAAGGTCCGTGCTGAATTTGAAAAACAGGTTATTCGCGGGGCTGACAATGACGTTGAACGCGCTGTCAACGAGATGGTTGACTGGTTCATTGAGCGCAATTTGCAACTATGGGAAGACGTCATGACGTTTATTAATTCCCGCCGTCAAGCAGCTCAAGACCGCGTGATTGGTGAAGTGGGCGGGCGCTTTCAGTACAACCGCGACGAACTTATCCGCATGCTCAGCCGCACCGCCAACGACGTAATGGAACAGTACGACGAAAGCCGCGAAAGTGCGCGCCTAGCTGACTCACTTCGTTCTGGCGTGTTGCAAACGGGTTTAATTCAAGCAGGCGGGGTGGGTTTAGGTGCTGCACTGGTTGCCTTTTTGTCAGGTGTGGCCTTTGATTTAAGCGGTATTTTAATGGGCATCACCGTAGCAGGATTAGGCTTTTTGGTGCTCCCGCGCCGCCGCCGCCTTGCCAAACAAGAACTTCATACCCAAATGCAAACGCTCCGTGACGACCTCGAGACAAACTTGAGCAAGCACTTTGTTGATGAACTTGACCGCTCGACGTCCAAGTTAAACGCTTCCAT
>CAZMCW010000499.1:0-550 GCA_964564405.1 uncultured bacterium | reverse complement strand
CTCGTATACGCGTTTTGTGCGCAGCGAGTTGGGGCGGCTCGAGTCCCTCCAAAACGAACTTGCCGACACCGAGCAAGATTTGCGTAAGCTCGATATTGACATCGAAAAACTGATGGTTGAAGCCCCGGTACCTAAAGTAGCGGTTGAGGAGACTAAATAAAGTTCTGGATATATTTGTAGTGTTGGTGATACATATAGCATTTCCAGAATTAGTTTCCCTTACGCTGAGTGGGTAAATTTTTACTACCCTAGGTCGCACGAGTAACTACCACAGGCAGTTGCGCGGGGAAACGCTAATATTAACGGTAGTCACTAGAGTGTAGATTCAACCTTTTGATCTAGCACTTTGTCTGAAAAGTGTTCAGGTGAAATTGAATCCATGTAAAAAGGCTAGCTCTAATTGAGGCTAGCCTTTCATATTTAATTCAAAACGGCTCGAGTAATACCAAATTGACTCTTGAATGTCATAGTCTGAATCATCTAAGGGTACGCTCAAGCTGCGCTGTACTTCGTAAACACGAGCGATTTTGATGCCGCAAAGCGACATCAA
>CAZMCW010000498.1:0-3245 GCA_964564405.1 uncultured bacterium | reverse complement strand
CTATCACATAAATTGTCAAGCAGCTAAAAAATTAGCAATACGTGTTGCAGCATCCTCGAGCACGTCACAGTCACGTACTAACGCAAAACGCACGTAGCCCTTGCCATAACTCCCAAAGGCATCCCCAGGCGATAAACACACACCTGTCTCAGCAGCCAGTGCCTTGGCAAAGCTGAAAGCATCGTCTTGACCATCTGGAAGGGGTGCCCAGATATACATGCTGGCCGCTGGTAAGGGCACTTGCCAACCGTTAGCAGCAAGCGCATAAACGAGGGTATTGCGGCGCATCTCAAAATGCTGAGTTGCTTCACAGATGATGCTGGCATCAACCTGGAGCGCAGCAATGGCTGCCCGTTGAATGCCTGCGTATTGATTAAAGTCAATAGCACTTTTAGCTTGCGCTAGTGCGCTTATGGCACTTGCATTGCCAATAGCCCAGCCCATCCGAAAGCCGCCCATGTGAAAACTTTTGGAGCAACTGTACAGCTCAATACCAACGTCTAAGCCGCCAGCCAACTCAAATAGCGAGGGTGCACGGTAGTCGCCAAAGGTCATATCCACATAGGGAAAGTCGTGGACAAGTAAAATATTGTGCTGCTCGCAAAAGCGAATCGCCTCTTCAAAAAAGCTAACTGGTGCGGTGGCTGCTGTTGGATTGTTAGGGTAGGAAATAAGCAGCACGCGGGCTTTGTCTGCGATGTGACTGGGAATATCAGCTAAGGTAGGTAAGAAACCATTATCAGCCAGTAGTGGCATACTGACAGCCTCGAGCCCAGCTAGTGCCACGGCCCCAAAATAAGACGGATAGGCTGGATTTGGGACTAAGATGACATCGCCCGGATCAGTTACGGCAAAGAGCAAATTTGCCAGACCTTCTTGCGACCCAATGAGCGGTAAGACGTGATCGTCAGTATCGACGCTTACAGGCGGGTCAAAGCGCTGGTTATACCAACCTGCAACAGCCTCCCGCAGAGGTGCCGTACCAGACGCCAAACAGTAGCCGTAGGTTGTGGGGTCATCCGTTGCCTCGTGCAAGGCGGTTAATGCAGCAGCAGGTGGGCTCAAGTCAGATGAGCCTATCGACAAGTCGATGACGTCCAAACCCTTGGCTTTGGCGGCTGTTTTAGCAGCATCCATTTCGGCAAAGACACTTTTAGGCATGGCGCGTACTCGAGCCGAGGCCCACTGGCGCGGTTGAATACGTGGTTGAATACATGGTTGGGTAAGTGTTGAAGTTATGTCCATAATGTCGTTATCAATAGTTGACTAAATCAATAATTGACTAAGCTAGCTCTAAAACCGTTTCAACCAACATGCGCACGTGACCGCTGTCCATGTAGCCAGCTGCGCAGTCGTGATCGTTTTTGCACACTGACAAATATCTGAACACGCGCCCACCAGAACCGGGAACCTCGAGCCGGAACATCTGCAAATAGTGACGCGGCGCACTGCGTTTGCACAGGTCGCAACACATTTGGGTGGTGTTGGCACCATGACTGGCAATAGGGGTTAGTTTAGCTAAAATTTCTGAATTGGCATCAACAACAACCAAGTTACCCTGATTGTCGCGTTCAAAACTGTAGGCTTGTGCTTTTGGCACAAGATTGTGCTGGGTCGCCGGTAACAGATCAAGCACAATCTCGCGGGCGGTATACTGCTTCGTTTCGTCACTCACTATGTCAAGTATACGTCATCTAAACGTGTTGTAGGGATAGTTAGAAACGTGTAATTAATGATCTTGATACTCCTCTTCGTACCAAGTGCGCCACAAAGCTTCATTCCAACCAATCGTGAGGGTTTTACCGCTGCGGATGAGCGGTTGCTGCATTAAACCAGGGTCAGCCACCAGTTTATCGATCATCTGTTCGTCGGGCACGCGCATGTACTCGAGCCCTGCTTTCTTATAAGCTTTACCCGCCGTATCAATAAGTGCATCTAGCCCAAACTTTTGTACAAAACGCGCCAATTCAGCCGGCGCTATGTCCCGCTTGCGCAAGTCCACAAACTGCATCTCAATGCGGCGCTCTTTACAAAATCGTACTGCTTTTTGCGTGTCTTTGGATTTATTGGTTCCAAAAATTTGTACAACCATAGTCTGATTATAGGCTGATGTCTTCTCACACGATGACACACGCATCAGCCCAACCTCAAAGCAGCATCTTGTTATGATTCATAACGTCACATTTAAGGAGAGTATTTATGGCTGAGGCAAGCTCTTACGAGCAAAAACTGCAAGCGATGGGTTTTGAAATTACGCCCACAACCCTAGATAACGGCAAGTTTGTACAAGCTGTGAAGACAGGTCATTTGGTGTTCACCTCGGGCAATGTCTCGAGCTGGCAAGGTGAAAAAATTATCGGCAAAGTTGGGCAAGAGGTGAGCGTGGAGAATGGCTACAAAGCCGCCCGCTACAGCGCGCTGAACTGCTTACGGGCCATTAAAACAGTCATTGGCGATCTAGACAACATCGTCCGCATTGTCAAAGTGTTCGGTATGGTCAATGTTGCCCCAGATTTTACCGACACCCCCGCCGTGATTCACGGTTGCAGTGATTTAATACGTGAGGTCTTTGGTGAGGCCGGCTTTCACGCCCGCAGTGCTATCGGCATGACCTTGCCGTATGACTATGCAACTGAGATTGAGATGATTGTTGAGGTTAAAGCCTGACGTAGGTACTCCGTTAACCGAACGCTCACCGAGGAGGACAGTGTTGAGGACTATCAATCTGATGATGGTGTGAACTTTAGTTTAGTGACTACTGTAGCTATGACCCTAGCCAATCCGTTCAATATAGGCATGGCGATAGGGGCAAGTGGGACAGTGGGGCAAGTCAGTGTTGGGGATGTGGTGCTTGCTCAAGCTCAAGTACCAGATGATGAGGATGTTGTAGAAGGAATTGTTGGATCTTCAGGTGGTGAGCTATTCAAAGTTTTTTATGAAGAAGACGTCAACCGATTTCCTCCAGCTGCAATAGCGCTAGCTTTTGTGTATGACGACGCTCTACGACAAGAAGCAATCCCTCTCAAGATTACCCAGACATACAGGGTTTTGAAACCTTTTACCCTGTTAGTAACGTCAGATATATCGGCCCATTGACAACACTGAAGATACCCACAGAAAGTATCAACTTCAATTATCCGTTTGAAGGTGCAATGTTTGATATTTCACCTTCGTACAATCAAGGAGAGTTAGATGCCGTTGCTCGCCGCGACATACGCTTTGAAGTACGCATCTACCGCAAAGAT
>CAZMCW010000497.1:2122-3262 GCA_964564405.1 uncultured bacterium | reverse complement strand
TACTCCCCTAGGTCGCACGCGCAATTGCTTGTGGCAATTACTCGTGGAAATGCTACTTCGTAGTTAAAGGTCACGCCGTCAGTATGTAGGTGTTGTTTTTAGTGGGAATGGTGTACTCAAAAACCCTCGCATATGAAGATTCAGA
Source organism: uncultured bacterium (assembly GCA_964564405.1). Lineage (GTDB taxonomy): Bacteria > Deinococcota > Deinococci > Deinococcales > Trueperaceae > JBCCBI01. The sequence goes on along the minus strand of CAZMCW010000497.1, from coordinate 3,117 downwards.
AATACCACTAAAATCTGTTGAGCGCACAGCAATACCTTCGTAGTTAAAGGTCACGCCATCAGTTGTTGAGGCATAGCGGGTACGGTTGTTCTCACCATGGAAGTACAAAAACATTTTGTTTTCGCCGCTCATCCAAATGGCATGGGGTGAAGATACATGAGACACGTTGTAATGAGGCTGCCAGTTATTGGCAATGACAGGATTGTTAGCGTATTCTGTCCAGGGGCCATCAAGAGAGTTGGCATAAGCCAGGCTGATACTACCAGGAGCATCATGCGGTGCATAATACATGTAGTAGGTTGCTAGCGGACTGTTAAAATAGTCAGCCGCTCTAATGATGCTTGGAAAGATAATTTCGCCTGTAGGATTAAATGTCAAGGTTACCGGGTCAAGCACAACTGAATCAAAGTTAAATGACGGGAAGCCAGCAATAGCTTGGCTTGTGATCGGCTCGGCGTGAGCAGGCGTGGGTGCTTCACTAAGATGACAAGCAACTAGTCCTAGAGCTGCTGTCGCACAAGCAATATAAGCTACAAACTTTTGCATAATTGTCTCCTCGTTAGTCCACAACGCCAAAAAGTTGCATGCGTGGTTCATAACGGATGTCTTCGGGCCATTCGAGCGGAATGCCTAGTTCATCTCGTAAGAGATATTGGTAGTCAGCAAGGTATTGGACATCTTTATGAACCTGGGCTGGTTTGAGGTTGTTGTCAAGGCAATACACGGCAAGTGCCGCCGCAGCTTCACCAATATTCCATTCCACCGGGTGAAGGCGGTAGCAGCCATTGGTAATGTGAGTCGAACCTATTGTTTTACCTGCGGCCAAAAGGTTGTCTACTTGTTGTGGAATAAGTGCGCCCAAAGGTATCTGGAAGGGCCAATTTGAAATATCAACGTAATTGCGCCCAGACGTTGAAGGATGTAGGTCAATACGGTATGAACCAATACCTACGGAGTCTTTAAAGATTTCTGCACCTTGGGTGCTACCGCGTGCA
>CAZMCW010000497.1:1122-2112 GCA_964564405.1 uncultured bacterium | reverse complement strand
CTACCTTCACGAATGTAAGGGTAAACAGAAAGCCCGTGATCGGTTCCCAAGATATCTCCACGCAATTTAAGACCGGGGTAGCCTTGACCCCCATCATGACGGGGGGCTTCCGTCTGCATCCAATACATCATGGATAAGCTCAACTGCCTTGCGCCTTGTAAGTGCTGAGCACGTTCTTGCGGGCTCACACCTAAGATGGGGCCTAGCGTGTAATCAATTTGTGGCCAGTTCACCATGACAATATCAGATGGATACATGCCGTCAGGGTAGTGTTGTTTGTAAAAAATACGGCGATAATGCCACAAGTCGTTGGCTGCTTTGGCATCACTAGGCCCTTGAAAAAGGGGGCGCGTTTCAGCTTCTAACGACACCGGGTGCGGGGTTGTCCAGGAGAGCTGCAAATCGCGCCAAAATGCGTAGTTCTCTGGCTTGTCAATGGTGTGATCTTCACCCGGATGATACGAGATGGCAAAACACCAACTGATGGCTTGTTGATCCTGAGGGTTTGCTTTCAGGGGTGCGTTGGGTTCGCCTGTTTCAGCTTGACTTTCTGCGCCAATAACGTAATCAACATCGGCGAGTGGCAAAAGATCACCTAATTCACTGGCGTCTAGCACAAAAGGAGCTTGTACAGTAAGTGCTTCCCCCGTAAGTTGGTTATCAAACGTTACCGTGGTGACGCTAGCGCCCTGCCGACTAGCAGCCTTTGGTATGTGCTGTTTGAATACCTCGAGCTGTCCACTGGCGTAATACGGTGCCAGCATTTCTTCAATAACAGCCAGGGCTACCCTAGGCTCATGGCAAAGCGGGCTCACGTTTCCCTGTCCTGGGTTGAGATAAGCATCTGCCATGGGGTCTGCTAATAGTGGATAGTTACGCCGGTAGTATTCTCTAATGCCCTCACGTAACTTTCGGTAACTTGGTGTTGCGCCCGTTGTTTCAATCCAAGGATGCTCATCTGGCGGTACAGCTTGCGTTGTAAGTTGCCCA
>CAZMCW010000497.1:0-1093 GCA_964564405.1 uncultured bacterium | reverse complement strand
TGTTTCTTCTGTCAAGACGACATGTTTGCCTAAGTGTAACGCAGCAAGTGCAGCAGCAATTCCCCCTAGACCGCCACCAACGATGAGGATATCTGTGTATTTGTGCACAATTAGCCTTTCATACCCGACATGGTAAAACTTTCCACAACTTGGCGCTGAGCAAGGACGTAGACAACCAAAATGGGGACTACAGAAAGGGTTGTTGCTGCCAGTTGAAGGTGCCACATGGGTAAACCGTAGGTATCTGTGAAATTGTTGAGCGCTAGAGGTAGCGTGAACATGGCAAGGTCATTGACAAACACAAGGGGCTCCAAAAACGAATTCCATGAATACAAAAACGTCAAAATGCTAACCGCTGCCAGTGCAGGTCGGGAAATGGGTAAAGCAATTCGCCAAAAAATGCCAAAGCGTCCTAGGCCGTCAATCATGGCGGCATCTTCAAGGTCGTGGGGAATACTCAAAAAAAACTGCCTCATTAAAAACGTCGCAACAACACCACTTGCCCCAAATACGGGTAACACAATAAGTGGAATATGGGTATTGACAAGCCTTAATGTTCGCATTAAAAAGAAGTTCGGGATGATGGTAACTTCGGTCGGCATCATCAGGGCACTCAACAGCAAAAAGAATATGAGCGTACTCCCCTTGAACCTAATACGTGCAAACGCATAACCTGCCAGACTTGCCAAGATAACCGTTAAAACCGTGACGGTGACGGCAATGTACAGACTGTTAAAGTACTGCCGTGCAAAAGGTTGATATTGGAACACAGCAACAAAGTTTTGCCAACGCCAAATGTCTGGTACTAAGGTCGGAGGAAATTCAAAAATTTCGGTAGATGTTTTGAATGAACTTGATACCATCCACAAAAAGGGAAAGACAAACGGCACACTTAACCCTATTAAGGCTACGTACCAAGCCCCTAAGCTAAACCATTTGGGTAATCCTGTTACCCCTTCTGAATGACTCATGAAACAGCTCCTGAGCGTTCTTGTCGCATGAACCATTGGATGAGCGTAAGGGCAAGTGATACGGCAAACAGGAGTACTGCTAAGGCGCTTGCATAGCCTGTTTCAAAAAACTCAAACGCTTG
>CAZMCW010000496.1:2039-3277 GCA_964564405.1 uncultured bacterium | reverse complement strand
TGGAACAAAAATAGGAGGGTTCGTGGTTGTCCCCCACTCCCCCCCCAACGCCTCAATCCACTTCCGTTACGTCATGAAAGGAGACACTCCAGTGTCTAACATAAATTATGTCAGGCGTGCAGCAAATTTAACGCCACACGAAACTTTAAACCCTATTGAAGGCTTTGTCCACAACAGGCTCGAAGAATATCTAGTCCAGAATGATGTACCCGTAGAAATGATCTTGCACCTTAGAAGGGTCTACATCCTCGGGCTAGGTGATGCCGCCGTGAGACTTTGCGAACTTATGGAGGTCGAGCCATGAGTGACCTTGCCAAGTTTAACGATACCGTTTTGGACATCATTCAAACTCCCAACGGCAAAGCCTTCACGTCTAAGGATATTGGTACAGCCCTTGGTTATGCCCGAGGTTCTGAGCAGGTTGCCAAGCTCCACCGTGACCACCATGATGAACTCGAAGAAGGTAAGCACTGGAATTGGTACGACCTAGACAGCAAAGTTGCCATACGCCGAATCGGCGTCTCGCCCGGATACCGTCGTGGACTACCACCACACAGTACCCGCATCTACTATCAATCTGGGGTTAACCTACTTGGCATGTTTGCCCGCTCATCCAACGCCAAAACCTTCCGCCGTTGGGCTGCGGACATTTTGAGCGATGTGCAGCAGGGCACGCTGGCATATTCAGATAGTCCCACCACTCTTAACGACCGCATTAAAGCAGAACTGGCAACCCGTGACCTGTCACAAGTGCCTACGGATAAGTTACTCGAACTACTCGACCACGCGTAATCAATCTAGTATCAACAGTGAAGGGGGCTTGCGCCCCCTTTTTTCGTTGCGTTAGTTATTGCTTATACCGTCTATCATGTCATTTTTCGGTGACGTTGTCAAGTTTGCAATTACACAAGTATGTTGATAATTTAGTATAGTTAGTGACCATTAAAAAGCCCCGTCTAAGACGGGGTTCATGAAGGTTTTGGAGGTGGTTTATTGTACGGCTTAGGGTGCCGTTTTGGCAAGTTTGACCACCCATGCAATCTTGACAGATGCGCGAGCCAGGGCATCGCTGGTCTCAGGTGCGGGGCTAATGAGCTTGCGAGTACGGTACAACCGCCATATGGCGTTCCAGCGAGTTGTGAGCATTTTATCCTGCCACGCGTCAGATTCATCACTGCGCAGCGTCTCAAAGACTTGCTGCAAGTCCATCTGCCACAACATCACGCTGTGCTTGGCAA
>CAZMCW010000496.1:1433-2029 GCA_964564405.1 uncultured bacterium | reverse complement strand
GTTCAAGCTAGCTTCTGCGTCAACAGGTATGTAAAGGTAGCGTGCGCCCTTCCCTACCCCACCTTTGGGGCTTTCGATGGTGCTGCCGTCGTAGCGGTCGTGGGTGCCTAGCACACTCCAGTGGGCGCGACCTGCGGTAACGCGGTGGAGCTTGCGGCAGACGTACTCAGCACGGTAGCGCAGCAGGTTGGTTTCCTGCTGGCTGGGTGCTGCCCCTAAGAACTCAATAGCGCTAGCGATGCTCACCGTCGAACCTCTTGTGGGTATGCAGAATGTAGTACGCCGTGTAGCGTAGCCGCTCCCGTAGCCACGCTTTAGGGTGAGCGTTGATCCATGCGCCCAAGTAGTCTGGGCTATCACCACGCACGCAGCGCACCTCTAGGTTTACCAGTGTGTCTGGATGGGTGCGTTGTAACTCGCGGTTGTATTGACTGCCTTTAAGTAGGTAACCCCAGTGGTTGGTGTAGTCGACAGTCGTTTGGCTAACCTGTCCAAAGGTGTTGTTTAGTTCGTCACCCATCTGCCCGCCTATCCTTCCTGCCCACGTGGACGTTGTGCATGTAGTACGTCAGCCGGCTAGCTAGCGCGGCTTGGTT
>CAZMCW010000496.1:1024-1355 GCA_964564405.1 uncultured bacterium | reverse complement strand
TGTCGATATCGTCCAGGATGAGCACCTCGTGCTGAACCAGGCTTTCGGGTTGCCTGTCTTGCTGGAAGGTTGCCAGCACCGCGTTAATGTAGTCGTCCCAGGCCCAAAACTTGGCAGTTACGCCGTGGTCGTGAATCATGCGCAGTGCTGTACGCAGGGCGAGGTGAGTTTTGCCTGTACCCCGTGGGCCGGACAAGTAGAGGTTCTCACCCAGCTTTAGCTTGAGACTTACCTCGACCGCGTGCTGGTTAGCAGGGTGTTGGGTGATAGGGGTTTCAGCCATCCGCCGCAAGCGGTCAGGCAGGTGGTTCATGTAAGCCTCTCTACCCAC
>CAZMCW010000496.1:0-987 GCA_964564405.1 uncultured bacterium | reverse complement strand
TTCTTCGTCGCTGCGGACGTAGGGGCGTAGCTGGTCGAGGACATTGGCCAGTTCGGGGTTGATCTGGCGCAGGGTTTGCAGAGTGTCATCAGCAGTTGGGTCAACGTTTGGCACGGTTAAACGCCTCAACAATCTCGGGGTAGTTCTGCCAGGTGTCGTAGGTGCTGCGGCGTAAGCGGAAGTTGGCAGCCGTGTGGGGTCGCTCGCTGATGTAGAGGCGACTTAGCAGCGGCAGGATGTTGTTATTGATCTTGAACGCGTCACCGCTTGCCCGTAACGAGGTTTCCCAGCGCAGTACCTCTAGTGCCATACGGCTACTCACAGTTTCGTCAGGGAAGCGCTTTAAGCGTCGGTCAATAAGCTTGCGAAACTCAATGTAAATAGCGGGGTGATGATCCAGCATCCATACCGCATAGGCCACCCAGTCGTCTTCAAACTGGGGCGCGGTGACGCTGCCGACAGGTAGGCTAGGCAGTTTGCTGGGCGTTTGCATCTGCCAACCTCCAGTACATAACGGGGTGGTTAGTGCGGGGTCTCACACCTGGGCGGCACAGGACTTTGCCCTTGTATTGCAACTTCCGTAACGCGTGAGATACAGACGCCGACTCGCATTTTAGGCGGTTGGCAATCTGTGACGAGGTTGCCTCACCCAACTTGCACAAGCAGGGCTCAATGCGAGACAGCACCGTCATTTGCTTGGGTCTAGTGAACACTTTCGGGTAGTCGTCGGGTTCAAACATCGCTATTTCTTCTGTCGTAAACACCTGTACTCCAGACAAAATGCGTTGCTTCTCCTGAGTGTAAGTTTGTGGGTCTGGCTGACTTTCAGCTAGCGCAAAAAGCTGGCGGCGGATGTTTGCGGGCAAACCTCCTGTGGTCATGCTGCTACCCCCTTCAGTTGCGCTTTAGCAAACGCCTCATCTAGCTTGTGTTCGTGGGTTACAGCCGCGTGGTACGCAGTTAGTACGGCGTAGTTGGCTTTGCGTT
>CAZMCW010000495.1:0-3283 GCA_964564405.1 uncultured bacterium | reverse complement strand
GCGGCCTCGAGCGCCGCTTGGCAACTCAAGTGAACAACATAGCCGGTGGCATCCGTTAACTTCAAAAACGTGGCAAAGTGATGAGTGCCTTCCGCCTCAACCGTGACGGGGCGGCTAGGCTCGTGGTAGCCGGGGCCGGTTTTGCCCTCTGCTAGGAGTTGCGCTTGCAGTTGGGCGACGGCTTCGTCGTTTTCGCAGTGAGCCGTGGTGACAATCCCCCGCTCACGCGCAAAGGAAAGTGTCTGCCAGAGTTCTTCGTCGTTGATGCCAAAAAAGTTTTTGTAGGCTAAAAAGACCTTAAACGAACTAATACCTTGCTTGATGATGGCATCTAGCTGGTCTTTGGTGTTGTCGTCAAAGTGGGGTACAGCCATGTGAAAGGTATAGTCGCACGCGCTACTACCCTTGGCTTTGTCTGCCCACAGTTCAAAACCCTCGGTCAGTAAATCTTGCCCTTTAGAGGGCGCACACATTTCAATAAAGGTAGTGGTACCGCCAACCAAGGCCGCTTGGCTGCCGGTCGTGTGGGTGTCTTTACTGGTTGTCCCCATAAACGGCAAATAAATATGCACGTGCGGATCAATGAACCCGGGAAACACATACTTGCCACTTGCATCAATGGTTGGCGTATCTGGTGGCACGTCTAGGTTGTGACCAATTTTGCTGATGGTTTGATCTTCGCAGTAAATGTCCGCGTGATAGCGGTCAGTGGCAGTAATAATTTCACCGTTTTTCACCAGTAGTGCCATGCTTGCCTCCTATGAGTAATGATGGATGTTTAGGAAGAGTATAACAAGTGAGGTTGGGGACGCGTGGCGCAAGGGGAAAATGCAGATACAGCTTCATCGGTAGTCCTACACATATTAGGCTATGTGATTGCGTTTTGATAATGGCATGTTTGGGTTGAGGCTGTTTGTGAGGTTGAACTGAGCGTTGCTCGAGCCAACATCACCCTCCAATATTGATAAACCTTTACTTAGATGCGTACATCATCTTCTAGCTTCTAAAGGAGGCTTTTGATAGTTGGCTTTGAGCGAGGTTAAAGCACCAACCTCAGGCTAAACCAGTTTGCAACCCTGCATAGACTTGCACCGTTTTACCATTTGGCAGCAGTATTATGCGGAACTGTAACCCTATCACGCGCTCTTGGGTAAGGTAAACTAGAAAGCATGTCTCATCCTTTTGATGCCATCAGCCTTGAAACCTTACGCGCCCGCAAGTGTGCCAAGTGGACCCGCTACGGTCCCGATGTCATGCCCCTTTGGGTTGCCGACATGGACTTTCCTGCCTCAGAAAAAATCATAGCTGCTATGAACGCTCGAGCAACCAGTGGTAACTTGGGCTATCCGATGGGCGGCTACCTAGGCTCAGGTGAACCCGGCATAGGTGAGGCAATTATTAAGCGCCAAGCAGAACGCTACAACTGGCACTTAGAAGACGAGAACATTTGGCTCATCAACGGAATTGTGCCGGGATTGTTTTTGGGTGCCATGGCCTTTGCCAGCCGTGGTGAAGAAGTCATTATGCAAACGCCCATTTACCCGCCGTTTATGTATGCCGTTGAAAAAACAGGGCGTACCCCGGTCTACAACCAAATGGAGGTTGTGGACGGCACTTGGCAAATTGACTTTGATGCCCTTGATGCATTGGTAACACCAAATACCCGTTTGTTTATGTTTTGTAACCCGCACAACCCAGTTGGGCGTGTATTTCGCCGCGACGAGCTAGAAAAACTTGGCGAGTTTGTGCTTAAACACCGCTTGTGGGTGGTGAGCGATGAACTCCACTGTGATCTTCGCTTTGATGACCACCAGCACATTCCGTTTGCGAGCCTTAGTGATGAGATAGCCCAGCGAACAGTGACGCTATTTGGTCCGACCAAAACGTTTAATATTGCAGGCTTAAAAGGTGGTGTGGCTGTGTCGCAAAATAAAGCGCTGCTCGAGCGCTACCAGAACGCCGCCCCAGCTCTCATCACCCCGCCAAATGTCATTGCCCAAGCGGCTATCAAAGCTGCTTACAACGATGAGGCTCAAGACTGGTTAGACAGCACGTTGAGCTATTTGGACGGCAACCGCAAGTTTGTGGCAGATTTTGTGAGCGAGCGCTTACCTAGCGTCAAATACTACGGCACAGAAGGTACCTATTTATCTTGGCTAGACTTTCGTAGCCTCGGCTTAGGTGAGCAACTTGAAACCTTTTTGTTAGAAACCTGCAAAGTTGGCCTCAACCCCGGCCCAAGTTTTGGCCCCGGTGGCGAAGGCTTTGCACGCCTCAACTTTGCAACCACGCGCGAAGTTGTTGAGCACGCCCTCACCCGCATTGAAGACGGCATCCGCCAACTTGACTAATCAACACATATCTAATTTGTGACGTTTAATCCAGCACCTGTTGAACTCTTAACCTGCCGTTTGTGTCCCAGGCTGGCAACCTATCGTGAGGAGGTTGCCAGCACCAAACGCCGTGCGTATGCGGGTGAACCCTATTGGGGCAAGCCCGTGCCTGGGTTCGGGGACGAACACGCCCACATTTTGCTACTGGGGTTAGCACCGGGCGCACACGGTAGCAACCGCACTGGGCGCATGTTTACCGGTGATGCCAGCGGTAACTTTTTGTTTCCAGCACTGCACCGGGCTGAGTTTGCTAGTCAAGCGCAGGCAACTAGTCGAGATGACGGCATGGTTCTCAAGGGGATGTTTATTACGGCAGCGGCGCGTTGTGTACCACCGGGCAATAAACCCACAAGGGATGAAGTAGCCACCTGTAGGAGGTGGCTCGAGTACGACCTCAACAACCTCAGTGAGCTTAAACTTGTCTTAGCACTCGGCAGCATCGCCCACGATAGTTATTTGGAATATCTGAAAGCACAAGGTCACAAAATCATCAAAAAACACGCCGCCTTCGGGCACGGGCAGCTCCATCAGTTCGAGGATATTCAACCTGCGCCGCTACCTTTGCTGGACGCATATCATGTCAGTTTTCAAAACACCAACACAGGAAAACTCACTGAGGCAATGTTCGATGATGTACTTGCGCGTGCTAAAGCTTTAGCAGGACTGTCATGAGTTTAGCGACCTTACGCCTAGCTGATAACATGGCGTCCGCACTGGCCTCTGGCCATCCTTGGCTGTACCGTAATCACTTACCCAAGCATGATGTTCAGCATGGGGAGTGGGTGCGGCTCGAGGCCGGAAAACAAGTTGCCTTTGGCCGGTTTGATGCCAATGGGGCTATTGGTGTGCGTATCTTCAGTCATGAACGCGTGCCAGATGCTAGCTGGTTT
>CAZMCW010000494.1:465-3315 GCA_964564405.1 uncultured bacterium | reverse complement strand
ACTTATCTGTTCGTGACGGATTTAGGAACAGACCAACTCAAGACGTATCACATCGTTGCTGACAAATTGCATGAGCTAGCTACGCTTGACATGCCTGCTGGTAGTGGGCCAAGGCATTTGGCATTTCATCCAAATGAACCTGTGGTGTTTGTGGTCAACGAACTGAGCTCGAGCGTCAGTGTTTTACAGATAGACGGTCCTGACGTTCAACTTTTATCAACAACCTCAACTTTGCCGGAGGGTACAACTGTTGAAAATACCTGTGCCGCCATCCGCGTGCATCCTAGTGGGAAGTTTGTTTACGCGTCTAACCGAGGTCACGACAGCATGACGGTGTTTGCCTTTGATGGCGTTAGTAAGGGGCTCGAGCCCATTCAAGTCATCCCCAGTGGCGGGCAAACCCCACGCGAGATTAGTTTTAATCCCAGCGGAAAGGTCTTAATTGCAGCTAATCAAGACAGTGACAGCCTCGTGAGTTTTTGGTGCGACGCACAAACGGGGCAATTGACGCCCACAGGTGAGGTGCTCGAGGTAGGCACGCCCGTATGTATTGTGATGATGTAGAGAGCTCATCTTTTGTTGATGTCTACGCTAGCGGAGTGCATATCTATTCAATTTACACGTGTGAGAAGTCATCATCCACGTTTCTAATAAAGTGCAAGTCGTAAAATTCAAGCAACTCGAGGCACACTAATATCAGGTAAAGCTATACAGTTAACATCAATTCTAAGTATAAACAAATGGAATTTTGGTCAACAGTTGACCCTATGCCTAGAAATCTTGATAAACTAACCCAACACGCCTTGAACAATCATTCAGGTCGAGGCAGAGGAGTTGATTTGTGAAGCACGTAAAACTATACATCATTACATGTCTGCTTAGTTTGCTAGTGAGTACAAGTATGGCGCAAGGAGAACTATTCATCGTGCGCCCGTCTGACCCGGTTTCGCTAGATGCCAACCTCGAGACCACCGCACCTGGGGCATGGGTGTTCGGCAATGTTATTGAGCCACTCATCACCCTTGGGCCGGACATGGAAATTGAACCGCGCCTGGCTACCAGTTGGGAATTTGTGTCACCTGAACGCTTGCGCTTTACCTTGCGCGAGGGCGTTATGTTTCATGACGGTACGCCCTTTAACGCTGAGGCTGTCAAGTTCACTTGGGACAGAGCCATCAACGCGGACCCACCCGGGCGCTGGAAAAGTTTAGCCGGCCCGATTGCCAGTGTAGAAGTAGTAGACGACTTCACAGTGGACATTGTGGCAGAACGTGCTTACGGACCGCTGCTACTAACTACAACCATGATTTACACCGGGGTGGTGAGTCCTACAGCCGTTGAGGCATCTGGTGAAGACTACGGGCGTAACCCGGTAGGCACGGGGCCGTTTCGGTTTGTGGAATGGCGTACCAATGACCGCGTGGTGCTCGAAGCCAACGACGACTACTGGCGCGGCCGCCCGTCGCTTGACCGGGTGGTGTTCCGGGTAGTCCCCGAAGAAGGTGCGCGCATGTTGGCATTACAATCTGGTGAAGCGCAAATGGTCTTAAAACCAGCTCCGGCAGATTTGGCTGGGCTCGAGCAAAACCCCGACTTCACCGTTTACTCTGCCACCGGGCTGCGCGTGTTCTACCTAGGTTTTAACTTAGCCCTCCCACCCATGGACGACCAACTGGTACGCCAAGCCATTGCCCACGCCGTTAACGTGCCGCTACTGGTTGAAGGTGTACTGGAAAACGCTGCCACCATTCCCACTAGTGTGATTGCCCCCGGCGTACTCGGCTACAGCGACATGAACCTGGATGAACGCTACCCCTACGATCCTGCTGCCGCCATCGCCTTGTTAGAAGAAGCTGGTTATACCCAAAATAGCGACGGCCTCATGGAACGTGACGGTGAACTTCTCACCTTGCAGATGCTCCCTGCTGCTGGGCGCTACCTCAAAGACCGCGAAATTGCCGAAGTGCTCCAAGAATTTTTGCGTCAAGTGGGCATTACTGTTGAGCTAGACATCTTTGAGTGGGCCACCACCTTCACCGAACTGCGTGAAGCCGACTTGCAGTACCACATGTTTAGCTTTGGCTGGCTCACCACCACGTCAGACGCGGACTACACCATGTTTTCCAACTACCGCTCGGATCAGTTGCCGCCAGATAGCTGGAACTCTTGGCGCTACGCCAACGAACGTGTGGACGAACTCCTTACGGACGCTCGAGCCAGCGTCGACACAGCCGAGCGCGAAGAGTTTTACGCTGAAGTGCAAGACATTTTAGCGGAAGACCTGCCCGCGCTACCGCTCTACAACACCATTGAAGTGATGGTCACATCTGCAGAGGTAGAAGGTTTTGTGCCACACCCGATTGAGTACAACCTCGACCTGTATCCAATCACGTTAAGTGGCGAGTAAGGCTTCATCCTGCTAAGACATGGGCTAGGCCGCGTGCCTAGCCTGTTTTTCTTGTGATGATGTTGATGTTGGTGTTGGCTGTAAAGATTCATTGGTTCAGGTTGAGAACCTCAACATTCGGATATTGGAATGTAGTCCCTGTAATCGATGGCTAATGTTAACGTCTAAATTTGACGACGTTGATGTGACTAAGCTATCAAGTTGCCAGACAAAATAGTGCTGCGATGTTGTGTTGCTGTCAAACTTTCCAGACCCGTCTTTTACCCAGACCCGTCTTTTACTTGGTAAACCCACGCGGCCATGATGAGTGCATCATCTTTGATAATCTCTCCCTTTCTCCCTTCCTCCCCATCTCCCCGGTCTCATTGCGAATTGTATTTAGGCTAGAAGTGTAGCCATATCTGTCGGTGACATTGGCAGTCCACCTCGAGCCTCACCCCAAC
>CAZMCW010000494.1:0-455 GCA_964564405.1 uncultured bacterium | reverse complement strand
GTATTGACGATGTTGTGTTGTTATCAACCTTTACAAGTCCATCTTTTAGAGCATCACGCTTAATATTCAAGTGATGCTGTTGACCGTCCGCCTCGAGCCTCACCCCAACCAAACTAGGTGATAACGTGCTGGTTTATCTCATCAAACGACTTTTGTTAACCATTCCAATTACGCTGGGCGTCATTTTGATTGTCAGTTTGAGTTTTGAGCTGATTCCCGGTGACCCGGTTGCGCTCATGCTAGGTGAATTTGCCTCAGCAGAACTTATTGCCGAAACGCGTACAGCACTTGGCTTAGATCAACCTTTTTGGCGGCGCTACGTGGACTATGTTGGTGACCTTGCCCAAGGAAATTTGGGGCGTTCAATTAAAGACAACCGCCACGTGAACGAGGTGATTGGGGAAACCTTGCCCGCTACCTTGCAACTGGCGGGAGCTGCGCTGGTGATTGCGGTT
>CAZMCW010000493.1:0-3319 GCA_964564405.1 uncultured bacterium | reverse complement strand
CCGTAGGTTTGGGCACTATTGGTGGCATCTCGAAACGGTAAAAACAACCCGCCACCATACCCCTCAACCCAAAAGAGTGATAACTGCGCAGCACCCTCTGGCAAAAGAATCTCTACCCGCGCCACCCGCCGGATTTGAATAATGCCATCATCACGTAGTTTTATATCAAAAACGTCATCTTCAACATCAATATTTGGCTGCACAACAAACCTATACGAAGGGTCATACGCAAATCCTTGCAAGCCTGTAAAGGTTTGCTTTTGAATCGAATCCAAGGCTGACTGTGGATGTTCGGCAAAGAGCTTATTACGCGTTTGTGTAAAGCACGTATGTGCACGCCTAGGATTATCATCAGCGCGCACCTTGGCGTATAAGGCAGCAACTTGCCTGCGGTAGTCTGTTAATTGGAGAATATCTTTTATCATTTTAGCGTTGGTATTGTCTGAAAATTATTTGTAGCTATCTGAGTTTACGTTTTTGGTTGTAGAAGCTACAACACTCCAACAATCAAGAGGTCTGATGATACCTCTGACAGTAAATATAGATCGCGTTTACTTCATATTTAAATTCGTGATAAAGTATGGCTTCCCAAATCACCATTACTGACCTACCAAACGCGGATCTAGCGCATCGCGCAGGCCGTCCCCAAGGACGTTAAACCCAAACACCACCAACATAATCGCCAAACCTGGAAAGATGGTGATGTGGGGTGCTAAGCGTCCCCAAGTAAGGCTGAGTTGCAACATTGCCCCCCACTCGGGCGTCGGTGGTTGCACGCCGAGGCCGATAAAACTCAGCCCCGCAGCAGTCATGATGGCACTGGGAATCAACAAACTCATCTGCACGATAATAGGCGCAAGAATGTTAGGCAACACGTGGCGGGTGAGAATCGCCCAGGCGGATGCACCACTCGCCAAAGCGGCTTCGACGTAACTTTGTTCTTGGGTCGAGAGCGCTAACCCGTGCGCAAGCCGGGCAAACTGGGGAATCTGAAAGATTGCAATGGCGACGATGACATTGCCAATACCTTGTCCTAAAATAGCAATAATTGTAAGCGCTACAACGATACCCGGAAATGCCAAAAGCACGTCCATGAAGCGCATAATGAGTGCTCGAGCCCAGCGGTACCAAGCGGCAATAAGACCCAAAGCCACGCCGACAATGGTGGCAACAGCAACACTCGAGAGCGAAATATACAGTGACACCCGCGCACCAAAGATAATGCGGCTAAGAATATCGCGCCCGTTGTTGTCCGCTCCCAACCAAAACTCACGTCCGGGGGGTGTTAAAGAATCTCGAGGAGACACCTGATTAGGATCAGCAGGCGCAAGCCACGGCGCAAAAATACCCGTCAGTATAAACAAAATAACAATAACTCCACCAAAAGCGGCTAGCTTATAGTGAACTGCAAAATGACGAATCTGACGTAATGCGTTCACGCGTGCTCCTCATGATATGAACTTACAATCCTAGCGATACAAACTCATAAAAATAGTTGATTTGGTCTCAAAACGGGCTGCTCGAGGCACATAATTTCATCTGCTGATAGTGTCTGATGATCTCGCATAACACTTTCTTTTCAGTCTTTCTTTTGCTGGCCACCCTTTAACGGTGACGGATACGTGGGTCTAAAAAGGCATACAAAATATCCACCAATAAATTCACCACCACAAACGAGGTCGCAAACACGAGTAGCAAGCCCTGCACCAAGGGAATGTCCCGCTGGGCTACGGCTAAGATGAGTAACCGCCCCATGCCTGGCCATGCAAACACTTCTTCGGTGATGACCGCGCCCCCGACCATGTACCCAAAGCGTAACCCCACCACGATGGCAATGGGTAGTAAGGCGTTGCGCAGTGTGTGAAAGAGTAGCACCAAGCGCTCACTTAAACCTTTGGCCCTGGCGGTACGTACGTAGTCTTGTTGGATGATCTCGAGCAATGCCGAACGCGTCATGCGGGCAATAAACGCAATTGAAAACACCGATAGGGTAATGGTCGGCATCACATAGTGCCGCCACGTGCCATAGCCTGCTGCAGGTAACCAACCGAGTTCTACTGAAAAAAGCTGCATAAGCAGTAACCCCAACCAAAACACAGGCACCGAGATACCCAATAACGCGAGTATCGTCACAACATAGTCCAGCGGTTGTCCCCGAAAGAGCGCCGAAATAACCCCTAATGAAGTGCCCACAATGGTTGCCAAGGTGATGGCGGCGAGCGCTAAGCTAAAGGTATTACCAAAACGATTGCGGATTTCAGTCACCACAGGCCGCCGTGATGAAATCGACTGCCCCAAGTCACCCTGGAACAACCTACGCAAATAGCGCCCATATTGCACCAACACAGGCTGGTCAAGCCCCAAGTCGCGGCGAATCTGATCCACCCGTTCTTGGGGGGCTTCTTCACCTGCAAAAATGCGCGCAGGATCACCCGGAATGAGCTGAAACACAAAAAACACCACCGTCACGACCAAAAACAAGATCGGCACGGCGATTAAGATGCGGTTGGCGATATAACGGGTGATAGTTAGCTCCTTGACGACGAAGGACGTCACTCAATAGCGGAGGTAGCTGCTCCTGTTTACGTTCTTAATGAAAAATATGATGTTTTACAAACGAAGGTGAGGACAGTACTGCTACCGTCCCCACCCAGTAGCTACACTTATTCAGCTTTCCATGCGTACTTAGCAGGCCAGTTGCTGTAAGCAGGCTCAAAGTAGATACCCTGCACGTCAGCATTGACCGCTAAAAACGCCACCGTGTCGAATAGTTGGATGATAGGGGCGTCTTCAAACACCATCTGAATGATTTCTTCGTAGATGGCATCGCGTTCTTCTCGAGACCCCACTAAACGCGATTCTTCAATGAGTGCGTCCACTTCAGGGTTGCCGTAATACGCACGATTGTAAAGGCGTGGTGCTGCCGAATCACTGTGATAAAACGACGTCATGATGTACTCAGCATCGCCGGTAATCGTACCCACGGTGAGGTTCACCAAGTAGTATTCAGCTTGGTCTGATGGCATAGTCACGGCCGACACGAACGACGCCGATTCTAAGACCACTAACTCAACTTCAATACCCACATCCGCCAACATGCCCTGTACCAATTCAGCGGTTTCAAAGTCGCCTGTGGTTGACCCGCGCCGCGTGTGCAGCGTAATCGACAACGTTTCACCCTCTTTAACCCGCACGCCGTCATCACCCATGATCCAACCGGCTTCTTCAAGCAGGGCTTCTGCTTGTTCCGGGTCATACGCATAATTACCGGCTGGCGTGTAACCCGTTACCGTGGGGTTTAAGTAAACCGCGTTGGCCA
>CAZMCW010000492.1:0-3324 GCA_964564405.1 uncultured bacterium | reverse complement strand
AGTGGGTTGATTTCTACTCCCCTAGGTCGCACGAGTAACTGCCTGTGGCAGTTACTCGTGGAAACGCTACTCAAAAACAATATTCGCCAATCTGAGTAAGTTGGCGAATACTAAATCACTTGATGATTACGTTAAGTATGGGTAATAACTGACAAACTTACAACCCTGATAGCTCGTAATTTTTCTTGATAAACGATTCCCACTCTTGGGGTACATCTTCTTCCGGGTAGATAGCACTCACCGGACAAGCTGGCACACAAGCACCACAATCGATGCACTCATCTGGGTGAATATAAAGTTGGTCGTCGGCTTCGTAAATACATTCAACGGGACAGACGTCCACGCAGGATTTGTCTAAAGTACCAATACAAGGCTCGCAGATAATATGCGGCATGGCTTAACCTCCTCACATGACTAATAAAACCATAGCTGATAGCACGTTAGGCGCTGTATGTTGTGCAAATTTGGAGAGATATTTTGCATATACATCTGAAACTATTCACAACAACTGCCGTTAGCGTACTTCCATGTTTGACTTTACGTGAAGGTGGCATGTAAATCAAGAGTCCAGCGCCCCAATGTTAGCTGGATATTTTGAAATACTTAGTGTGTTGATGTGATGTAACGGTATTTGTAATAGTGTTAGATGATGTTGTGAAGCTTCCTCGTGACGGTGCTGCTTATATGGATACTGCTCGTAACGTTTAACTATATCTTGCGGCAGTTCCAGGACAGATTGCCCCACGCTAAGTGGGTTTGTGCACACTCGCCTAGCTCGCCTGACTAGTGTTGCTTCAGCAACTCCAGATGGACGTGCTATTGGTGGTTGTATTTAGCGTAGCGGGACTTTTCTAAAAGACAGTTGTTACTTGAAGATGAAGCAGCGTTTGGTTTAACTTGCAAGGCATGTTTAGTAAGGTTTACGGAATCTGTGTTAGGACTGGAGTATACTCACAACTATGAACCTCGAGCGGGTGGCGCTAGAACTGCTTGAATACAAAACTCGAGACCTTGTGGCAAATAAGCCATTAACATCGGGTTCACTTAGCGTCAAAGAGCTATATACCTACTTATTAGCGTCAAAAGCAAAGTTAACTACCTCCGAACGCAAACGGCTCATGGAAATTCAACAGCATCTTAAAGCGCGTGCTGTTGCTAAAAAGAGAGGCACGTCAATAGCTGCTGACACAGTTGCACGTCATATCGCAGGGGTGCAACCATCAGTTGATCAAGTATCGGCGAATCAAGGATCGGCAAATCAAGCATCTATTGAGCCAGTATCAACTGACCAAGCATCCGTTGAGTCAGTATCAGCTAATCAAACACCACTTACTCAAATGTCGGCGGGTCAAGGGGTATCTTCTGCTAAGCAAGCTGCTGAGCGCGCGCGAGAGTTTGATTTGGCAGCCCTTGCCAGTGAAATGGACGATACAAGCAGCGGCAAGCAAACTTTTGGCATGCTTCAAGAAGATCGTCGCCGCAGTGAGCAAGCAGATGGCTTTGAGCTTTTTGAGAGTTTTGCTGACCCTCCTAAACCAGATGTATTACCTAATAGCAGCCCAACCCAAAACGTGCCAACAAACGCAACCTTGCACCGCAAAATCACCTTAAGCGATGCTGAGCGCCAAGAACAAGACATCCTCAAACAACTTGCGCAGCACGTTTGGTGGGAAGGTGTTAATCAGCGTTTGCAAAACTTGGCTATGACCTACCGGGCTGAACCCAACCGTCACACGGTGCGGTTAGTGTATGCAACGTTGCGCAATTTAACGCTTTACTCTAAAACGCCAACCTTTGCTAAAGACGTAACCCTCGAGCACTTCGAGGTCAAAAAACCGCTACCAGACTACTCTGATCCACTTTTGTCACTTAACGACCTAGAGAGTCTGACGGCACTTCTGACCGATGTTGTCACCACTATTTTAGAGTTTAAAGACCCGCGCGAACCTTACAGCGTGCTAGCCATTGACCCCGACGGCGTGATCGACTACATGCGCCGCGTTGCCCAAGCTGTAGCCAGTGATCCTTACGCGGGCAAAGTCAGTTTGGTGCTCAGCAAAGAAGTCACCAGTGAGCAACTGCGTATGGCCATCAGCCAGCTCGAGCGTGAAGCACTAGGGGAAGCCGTTAAGCGTGAGCAGCGTCAGCAGTTTGAAGCGCGTCTTAAAGATGCACTGCGCCATGAGCAAAGCCAACGTGAACTATTTGAACACGACGTGGCACTCTACAAACGGGCCATGAACGACTTTTTTGATATTTTGGAAGGACTCCTCCCGCAGCATGTAGGCGGCCGCCATAAAACGCCGCAACTAGCTGGTGGGGTGCTCTTTGCTGAAAATCCAGCGTTACGGCTTGACAAAGTTCCCCCAGATGCCAAAAGTATCACCATGCAACTTAAGGGTCCTACGCGCGTTCAACTCGCCGGGTTCGATATTGCCATTACGGGGTCGGTTAAAGGTTGGCACGTGTTAGTCAAAGGAACTGAAAAACCGCTCGAGTCCCCGGTCACCCTCGACTTAGATGGCGCACGTTTGTACGTATTTGAAAAAGAAAACTACGTGCATGCAGTGGTTCAGCATCATGACCGGCCGCTACAAGTGCTTATTGCTGAAAGTCTAGCGGTCTACCACGTGTTGCGGGCAAGTCAAAACAGAGCGTTTGCAACCATTTTGGCAACTGCAACAGGTATTACGCCTGACTCGAGCGAAAGTGCGCGGCAGGTTGTGCGCCGCTTTTCAGAGCTTTCTAACAACGCACCAAATCGCAGTGATGCGGTTAACGGGTTTATACGAGGCGCGGCTCGAGTTGTCCAGCAAACTCCTGACGAAGACGCAACAACCAGCGTTGTGGCTGCTATGGAGCGCGTTTTTGCATCGCACGATATGCAACTTGCTGATGTTGTTCACGACATTGACCCACAGCGTACCGCGCTTTACACCCTCAGCAATAAACCCGTTAAAGTTAACGTGGCTGGGCAACCGCTCACAGTGCGCAAGTATCAAGCGAGGGTGTACGGTCATGATCTGCCGGAAAGTATTGTGGTGATGGCACCAGGACGGCCGTTGGGTTCGTTTAACGACTACATGCTGCAACCCCTCAGCGGCGGTATGGCACTGTTTATTCGTGCGTCGCATGAATTGGCAATTTTACATCTACCCTTCTAAAAGTATTTATTTCATAGTATTTCTGTCTAAAGCTATCCCAATAACTTAGTCATGCGAGCTAGGTGATTAAAACAAACCCGCTTAGTAAGGGGAAACTTGTACCAATAGCGTTTCCACAAGTAACTGCCACAGGCAGTTGCGCGTGCGACCCAGGGGAGTA
>CAZMCW010000491.1:0-3332 GCA_964564405.1 uncultured bacterium | reverse complement strand
GCTGCGCTGTACTTCGTAAACACGAGCGATTTTGATGCTGCAAAGCAACATCAAAACATCACTTTAGTATTAAACACCGCAATAGGTGTCCAAAGGATTGTTGACTTACGAATGCTAATTTTATAAGCGTTGGTATGTTGCTGCTAACTTGTAGGTGTTTTCTTTCAATTTTAAGGCTGTTATTTTTGCAGTGAGTATTGATAAAAAATGACGACAGCAGGGTGGGTTATCGGGTAAACTAATATTGCGTATTTACCGAGATGCGCAGTTGCTACTAACGCAGTTTGGGCCGTGCAGGACAGTCTAGTATCTGTAATCAATCTATCCATCTGTGTGTTTACAAACAGACGTGACAACGGCAGGTGTGTTAGCTCAAAGCAACTGCGCTAGACGTTCAGCATCTTGGCAAAGTGAGTACGCCACAAAAGTTGTGTTTAGGTCGTGAGTCTTTACACAAACGCCCCCAATTCCCATAGGTTTGTCAGGTAAGCTTTTAATGAAGATTACTGACACACGTCAACAACGGTATGAGGTACCACAACTGCAAACTTGCAAGGAGGCAATGTGACGCAAAACACCTTAAATAATAAGGTATTCTGGGTAGAGTGTAGTCATGACACACACCGAGCTCATGCAACTGCCCACCGCCGGTCGCAAGCCGTTGTTTCCGCTCTCCTCCGTATCTTTGCCTGCACCCGAAAAAACATTTTTGCCGTCACCTGTGCACGCAGCGTCTACCAATAGAATGCCTACAAGCAAAGTGTCTACCAGTAAAACGTCGTCAGACAAATCGTCGAACAAACCATCATTTTGTGTGTCCACCAAAGCAAGCCAACAGCAAGTAGTTCGTGAGCAATCAGCAGAGCAATTAGCAGGGCAAGTAACAGCACAAGCACCTGAAGATGGGTTATTTGCAGCACCTAAAGTAACATTGCCAGTGACATTGGGGTCGCTCGAGCTATCTTTTTCCCGTGAGCCAAGTGCTGCTACTAGCGACCTTCCTAACAATGCACCCAAGCCTCTACCCACAGAACCTTGCAACCACAAAGACGCGGCTCAAGCTGTGGGCATCAGCCAAGCGTTACTCGCGTGTTACGTGTCAATTTATAGGTCACTTGGCGGGCGGCTCGAGTACAGCGCAGACAACTTGCGCAGCAACAAATACGCACTAAAACCGCGCTACAGTCCAGCGCTCATGGCAGGCTTTCGCAACGTGCGCACGCAAGTACGCGCCGGTGCCGACATTCGCAGTGCTATGACGGTAGTGATGATCCAGCAAGCTAGCGGTCAAGACCCTATTAAGATGATGACGGCAAAAGCGAGAACCAAAGCAGCCACCAAACGCAAACGCAACACGGCCAAGCTCGAGACGCTGGCATCGGTTAACGACAGTTTGTCCAAAGAAGTTGCGGCGTTACAAGCTAAATTGGATGGGCTCGAGCCAAGTTAAGCCAGCAACTCATGATGCAACCGACTTGCCAAGTACTGAATCGTGTGCTTGGCATTTTTGATGACGATTTTGAGCAGCCCTGAAAGCGAGAAGGGGAGCAAGGGAGCAAGGGAGATTTCATCAGATGCCACGCATGAAACCCCCATCACAACTTGCTTGGTAAACTAAAGGGTGACATCAGATGCTATGGATAACCTCTCACAGCTAAACTTGACGGATCGTGAAGCTAGGGCGCGCGTGCTGCGCCAGCAATTGCGGGATGCAAATTATCGCTATTACATTTTGCAAGACCCGCTGTTAGCAGATAGCGATTACGACGCCATGCTGCACGAACTGCGGGCGTTGGAAGAGGCGCACCCAGAATTACTCACAGCAGATTCGCCAACGCAAACCGTGGGCAGTGCGCCGCAGTCGTCGTTTGAGACCATCACCCACCCGCATCAAATGATGTCTTTGGATAATGCGTTTAACGAGGCTGATTTAGAGGACTTTGCTGCCCGGATTCAGCGCGTGTTAGCGTCTGAAGCGAGCCTCGAGTACCTCGTTGAACTCAAAATAGACGGCCTCTCGATTAATCTCTACTATGAACAAGGCATGCTCACTTGGGCTGCAACGCGGGGTGATGGGCGTACTGGGGAAGATGTCACCATCAACGTATTAAGTGTGGCAGGCTTTCCGCGTACTGTTGAAAATGCCCCGGATAAGCTCGAGGTACGCGGCGAAATCTACCTCTCAAAATCTGAATTTGCCCGCATCAACGCCGAACGAGACGCAAACGGTGAGCCTTTGTTTCGCAATCCGCGCAATGCTGCATCGGGAACTTTGCGTCAGTTAGATGCCAAGGTGACGGCTAGCCGCAACTTAGAAGCGTTTTTTTATGGGGTAGGTGATCCACAAGCGTTAGGTGTAGGTACGCAAGCGGGACTGCTGGATTGGCTCGAGAAACACGGCTTTCGCGTTAACCCAGAACGTCAAGTGGCCAAAGATATTGGCGACGTTGAACGCATCATGGCAAGCTGGCGCGACACGCACAAAACCCTCGACTACGACGCGGACGGCCTCGTTGCCAAGGTGAATGATTTACTGCTGCAACAAGAACTTGGCATGACCAGCCGCGCGCCGCGCTGGGCCATTGCCTACAAGTTTCCTGCTGAGGAAGCCACGACAACCGTGACTAACATCACCTGGCAAGTAGGACGTACGGGTAAACTCACCCCTGTTGCCGACATGGAACCGCGTTTAATTGATGGCAGTATGGTGGCTCGAGCTACGCTGCACAACATAGGCTTTATTCGTGACCTGGACTTGCGCGTGGGGGATGTTGTCAAAGTTCACAAGTCCGGTGGCATCATCCCTGAAATTACTAAAGTATTGCTGAGTGAACGAGATGGTGAGTTACTCGAGGTTGCTGAGCCAACGGCTTGCCCAGCTTGCGCTGAACCGCCGATACTTGATGGTGCCAACCACGTTTGTGTGAATCCTGATTGCCCTGAACAGCGGCTAGGTCGGCTTTCTCACTATGCCTCGAGGCGGGCGATGGATGTTGACGGCCTCGCTGATAAAACCTTGCGTCAACTAATAGCTCAAGGGCTTGTGCACACGCCAGCAGATTTGTACGCGCTAACGCCGGAACAGCTCGAGGGGCTCGAGGGGTTTGCCAAAAAGTCCGCCCAAAAACTGGTAGATAACATTGCGGCGACCAAAACCCGCCCACTCGCGCGGCTTATCAACGCACTTGGCTTACCGCATGTTGGCGAGCGTACGGCAACGCGGTTAGCAAGTCACTTCGGTAATATTGATGCCTTTTTAAACGCCACAGAAGAGGCACTCGAGGCTGTCCCTGAAATCGGCACCGAAACTGCCAAGGCCATTCGCCGCACCC
>CAZMCW010000490.1:0-3334 GCA_964564405.1 uncultured bacterium | reverse complement strand
CCATCGTCTCGCGGATGTCGGCGAGGGCAAGGTGATCTTCGTGAGCCGGCGCACGCCCAATAGGCAGTAACAGAATGTTGAGCTTACACTCTTTCTGAAGCTCATCTAGTGCTGCCGCAATTTCGCCAACACGCCCGTGCGCGTAGTGTTTACTGACTTGAAAACACACATAGGGTTCTTGAGTAAGCGCCCGACTAGGTTCACTGACGTGGGCATCCAAATCTGTCACGAGGTGCTTCATGAGCGCTGCACTGTCGGGTGCAAGTTGCGCAGGTATACCAAGCTCAGCAAGCACATCTTGCGTGTCTTGGTCACGCACAGATACAAAGGCGGCTTGCTCCAGCACGCTAACAAGATAGTCACGGTGTTGCTGTGGAAGCTTGCGGATGTTGCTGCTGCCGCCTACAGCGTTGTACAGGATGTTTACATTGTGCGCAAAGGTGTTCTGTGGAAGGAGCCAAGGTAATGGTATCTGCTGTTTAGCCAACAACAAGCGGCTGAGGTGGTCAGCAGGTTCCAACCCAGCCAGTTTCCGAGTTCCTTTAAGCAATTGCGTGAGCGGGCGCTCTGAAATGTGCAAGTGCATGTTGAACCAACGCGTGCCCAGCACTTCACCACCACCAATGATGAGGCTGGTAAGGTCGGATTGTGCTTCCAAATCTTGTAATGCACACGTCGGTTTTGCTTGATACAAGCGCAAATCACTTTGCTTGAGCCCATAAGTTTGCAAGTTTTCACTGTTTCCAAGTTGGTTTAGGGCAACGTCAGCAATGAGTGGAAACAATAAATCGCCGTAGTTAAAGCGGTCAAATGCGCCGAGGATGGCTGTTGTCATAAGAATGAGGGGCTCGAGTTCAACGCACAGTTACGAGCTGATGTGTACCTGCCCGCAACTAAAAATGATGTCTGTGATGGTATCAAGGTAATCATCATAATCTGAGATAGTGATGTGTATATCATCTGGTTAGGTTTTTTTGGGACAAGTACGCCCAAATATGAACCCCTGAAATTAGGTGCAAGCTCATATGCAAGTGTCTAGGCAAGGATCATATATCAGCGTATTAAACTCAATTAGTCTACTGGATTAACGTGTAGTTGGCGTCCTTGGTTGGACGCTCACGTTGGCATCAGCTTCTTGAATAGGGTTTTCTGCGGATTTTTCTGGGGATGATGTTGGGTGCTTGAGCAACCACAATGCTAAAACAGTGAGCACACAGGTACTCAAACTCACCCGAATAAGCCACGCGGCCGCTGCACCAGTAATGCCAAACCGTTGAATAAGCCAAGGCAAATACGCCACATAAAGTGGAATTTCCGCAAGGTGCAGCTTGGCCGTAATATCTGGTCGTCCCAGCGCTTGAATTAACGTAAACGACGGTTGTCCGAGGCTGTGAACGAGCACACCCAAAGCCAAAAGTTGGGCCACCCGAAAACTTTGTTCAGCAAAGTCTGCCCCAAGCCATAAGCTAAGCCCGGGTTTAGCAAATAGCACAACAATGGCTACAGCCGGCACCATCACCAAGGCAAGTGATAGCAAACTTTTGCGGTACAAGCCTCGAGTTGCCACCTGCGTCTGCGCGCTGGCAGCTTGCCGCGCTAGCGCTGGAAAGAGCGCCCGCATGAGCGCCATGGGTACAATGCGCATTTTGTTGATGACCGTATAAGGCGTGGTGTAGTAAGTTACTGCTGTTAATGAGGTAAGTCCAGCTAGCACAAAGCGGTCAAACGACAGCATGATGGGCGCAAGAATGTTGCTCACACTCATCCAACCACCAACTCGAAACAGCGCTGGAATTAAGCTTGGCACAAGCCGCCACTGGGACCAAGGTAAACGCCGCAGGCACAAGCCCAAGTAGGTGAGTGTGCCTAGTGAACGCACAACAATAAGCCCCAGTACAATGATCGGTAAGCTGTTACTAAACGGCAAAATGGCGAGTGGCGCAAGGTAGTTAAGTAAGCCCATGGGCACGCTGACCAAGTTGACGGCTAAAAACTGCTGGTAGGCTTCTAGCACGCCCCGTGTTGCTGTAGTCATAATCACCACAGGTAAAAACACGGCGATGAGTCGCAACGCTTGTTGTGTTTCAGGTTGTAAGGCTAGTGGCACCCTAAAAACTTGCGTGACTAAATAAGGTGTAAATCCGTAAAGAACTGAGCCTGCAAGTACAGAAAAGCCAACAGTAGTAGCTAGCGCTGTAGCGACAAGTGCCGCAATATCTTTACTGTCAGTTGAATGTGCGTGATGAAGCCGCTGAGCGACCATCTGGGTGAGTGCTCGCCCTAGACCAAAGTCAAAAATGCTGGCATAGCCAGTGAGCAGCCACGCAAGGGTAAGCGCGCCGTAACGTTCTTTGCCAAGTCCCTCAATAAGTAAAGGAATGGTAAAAAACGCGGCGATAAGCGGAGCAGCTTGCCCAATAATATTGAGTAGCGTATGACGGCCAAGGCTGCGGCGCGCTAACAGATGGCGTGTGAACAATTGAATCACAGTTGAATCACGCTCGAGCTTACCTACTTCTTACCTAAAATAACGTTGGATAACGCTAAGACGCGACCCCTGCAGGAATGTGTCCTTTAGCCTCGAGCACAGCCACTACTTTTTTCACGCTCTCGATAATGTCTTCTTGATCCGTTTCACAAATCACTTCAGGATTTTCCGGATCTTCATAAGGGTCGTCAATACCGGTAAAACCTTTAATTTCGCCAGCTCGAGCTTTAGCATAAAGCCCTTTAACATCGCGTGCTTCACATACTTCAAGAGGGGCTTTGACGTAAATCTCAATAAAGTGCTCAGCTTGCGCGCGGATTTCTCTACGAATAGCAGCATAAGGGCTAATGGCAGCAGTGATCGCCACTACGCCGTTGCGACTCAACAAATTGGCCACAAAACCAATGCGCCGCACGTTGGTATCGCGGTCTTCTTTACTAAAACCAAGCCCTTTGGACAAATTTTGGCGAACAATGTCGCCATCCAAAATTTCCACGTTGCGCCCGCGGGCACGAACCTCGTCTGCAACGGCTTGGGATATAGTTGTTTTGCCTGCGCCGCTCAAACCTGTAAACCAAAGGGTAACGCCTTGTTGAGATTGATTCATGATGCTCCTTGTATCAGTTTATAGTTGACGTCAATAATATTGATATAGATGTGATAATCTTGTGCGCTATCAATTCTTGTCGCGCTGAGCTGGCTATGTTTATCTTAGATATGTGTTAGACATTAACATCGTGCTTACATATTTTGCTTGGTCATGCCAAAGATTTACAGGATGGGGATTGTGTTGCTCGAGGCTATTATACCAAGTCCGACAAAACACACCATAAACTCTTACGGAGT
>CAZMCW010000489.1:0-3341 GCA_964564405.1 uncultured bacterium | reverse complement strand
AAGGTGGCTACGCTTACGGGCTCGGGTCAGCTATTTCGCTGCTCATCTTTTTTATCACCATCGCCATCAGTTTGCTTAATTTTCAGGTTACGGGCGCGCTTAAAGAGGAGGGACACAAATGATACCGACTTACGTGACTAAGCTCCTCCCCCGCGTTGGCAGCATCAAGTTGATGATTGCAAGCGGAGGTCACGCACTTGCTCAAGTTGACCGCAGCCGCTTTTTGGTTATTCCTTACGGTTGGCTTTGGTTTTTGCTGGCCTTTATTGCCATTACGGGGACAATTGTTGGTGTGTCGTATTGGCAAGGCCGTAAAACAAGTAAGCAAACTGCCAATAGTTACGCCCTGTCGGCGTTTAGTCATCTTTTTATTTGGGTTGTTATTTTGCTGACGCTGTACCCAGTTATCAACTTGGTTGGCGTGTCGTTTAACCGCGTGAGCAACTTAAATACCCCACCACCCGACACAGGACCGTTATTAGTGCGTGCTGGCATTTTACCTGACCCCAGCAAATTTTCTCTGATTCAGTATCAAACGATCTTAGAAGAGACCAATATTTTGCCGTTTCAGTGGGTATTTATTTGGGTACTCCTCATTGCAGCCGTTGTGCTCGTGAGCATTTTGGCTGCGTTGCGGTTAAATCCTGACAAACACGGGCTTAGGCGTGTGCGCAATTTAGCAGCTTGGGTGCTAGTGGGCTCGGTGGCTGTGCTGGTGTTCAGTGTGACGAACGACCAATTTTTTGCGGTCAACGACGCGGGCGAGCGGGTGGCCTCGAGCAGTGAAAAAAAGGTGGTGCTCTTTATCCGCAATACCCTGTTGGTGTCCGGCATGACCGGGCTCATTGCGGTACTCATAAGTACCACAGCAGGGTATGCGTTTGCGCGCATGAAGTTTGAAGGCCGCTACGGGGCGCTGCTGAGTTTTATTTTTGTACAGATGTTTCCTAGTTTTATGGCGCTGGTCGCTATTTTTTACCTCATGAACGCACTGGGCTTACTCAACACGTTTACAGGGCTTATTCTGGCTTACTCAGCCGGGGCAATTTCGTTTGCATCGTGGATTTTTAAGGGTTATTTAGAATCGATTAGCCCTAGCTTAGAAGAGGCCGCACTAGTCGACGGTACCACCCGCTGGGGTGCATTTTGGCGCATCATTTTGCCGATCAGCATTCCTATGCTCCTCTTTATCTTTTTGCTGCAGTTTATTGGTACCTATAGCGAATTTATTTTGGCAAACATTTTGCTTACAGGTGACGATAAATGGACAGTTGGCATTGGCTTGCGCGCGTTTACCAATAACGCGTTTCAAACCCAGTGGGGTACGCTGGCAGCCAGCGCGGTGCTCGGCAGTTTACCCATTTTGATTATCTTTTATTCGTTCCAGAACGCGCTGACTGGGCAGCATACAGCAGGTGGGGTGAAAGGTTAGGTGGAAGGTTGATAAGTGGCTCGAGGCTTTACTATCTCATCAACATCCTCAGACTTTGATAACCTCAGACTTTGATAACCTCAGACTTTGATGACCATCGTAAGTATTTGAGGAGGTGCTGACACTTGCCTCGAGCCACACACACATCTAAGCCCATAACCTTGAAACATCAATGTCAACGCAGCAAGTTCTCATCAACAAGCATGGTTCGTGTGATGATGGTTTGTGCGACGATGGCTTGTGTAATGAACGTCGACAAGCAACTCGGTAGATTAAGAATTGCATAAAACATGCTATTCACAACTGTTGGCCGTCTTCATGACAATCAGGCATGCAATGTGGTATACCTACAAAGGTAAATACACAATTCAAAGGAGCGTTTTTTATGTCACGTGTGCTTAAAAACATCGTGCTGTTAAGTGTTGCTGTGCTACTCGCCAGCGCCTTTGCACAGACAGAAGTAGTTGTCTTTGTAGGCAGCCGTCAAAACCCAGAACTTATTGGCAGTTTGCTAGATGAGTTTAACGCTGAAAATCCAGACATTATGGCGCGTGCTGAAATTGGGGGCACCACCAGTGAAGTGCAACAGCAGTACCTCAACACGGTGCTGACCTCCGGCAGTGCCGACATCGACATTTTTTTGATTGATGTGGTGCGCCCAGCGACCTATGCCGCAGCAGGTTGGGCAGAACCGCTCAATGGTTACTTTGAAGACGAAGACGCCATGATGAGCTTTTTGGACGAGTTTTTACCTGGTCCTGTTGATGCTGACGTGGTTGATGGCACACTATATGCGCTACCCTCTTACACAGACGCACAATTTTTATACTACCGCGCCGATTTGCTCGAGAAATACGGTTTTGACCCTCCCACCACCTGGGATGAACTTGTCTCGCAAGCACAAACCATTTTAGAAGGCGAAAACGACGACACCTTGCAAGGGTTCAACTATCAAGGTGCCGCCATTGAGGGCGCCAACTGCACCTTCTTGCAACCCCTTTGGAGTGCTGGTGGCGACTGGCGCGATGCCGACGGCAACATCACCGTAAATAGTGATGAAGGCCGCCAAGCTCTCAATTTCTTGTTGTCAACCATGGATGTTGGTGTGACCAAACCCAATATTGCAGAAACTGCAACTGACAACAGCCGCCAAGAGTTCCAAGCTGGTGATGTTGTCTTTATGCTCAACTGGGGTTACGCTTGGGCGCGTTTCCAAAATGACGAGGACTCCCAAGTGACCGACATGGTTGGGGTAGCACCGCTGCCTGCGTTTGATGGCTTTGAGTCTGCAACTTGTATTGGCGGTTGGCAGTGGGCCATGAACGCGTTTAGCGACAACAAAGACGAAGCGTGGCGCGTAATGGAATATCTAGCTGGCGAAGATGTGCAACGGGTGATGGCTGCTGAGGACAGCCGCATTCCTGCGCGTAAAAGCCTCTACGAAGACCCAGACGTGCTAGCTGCTGCACCGCACTTTGGCGAGTTTTATGATGTCATTATTGCGGCACGTCCGCGCCCGGTAACACCGTTCTACGACCAAGTGAGTGAGCTTATTCGTACAACTGTGAACGCCGTGCTAGCCCGCTCTATTGATGTGGACACGGCGCTAGAAGATATGCAGATTGGGCTCGAGGACATTTTTGAAAACTAAGCCTTAGAAACAACTACAAGCTTTACATGCGCGGTCAGCTTAATACCTGGCCGCGTTGTTATGTGTTGATACCTTTTTGGGTGATGCTGCATCACCAAACTGATTTTGCAACAAAGATTATCTCAAGGTCATACCCTAAAGATCACCTTAAAACGTCAAATGTAGTGATAAATTTGTTTTATCTCTATCTTGGTCATGCAATGCCAAGTCCGACAAAACACATCATAAACTCTTACGGAGTTCATTACGTTCTAGTCG
>CAZMCW010000488.1:0-3365 GCA_964564405.1 uncultured bacterium | reverse complement strand
TCGGTAACTAACACGGCATATTCGTAGAGGTTGTCTACAAACAGATCCGTCCACCTGTTCAACCAAGGCAATACTTCTTTAGGTATTTGACCGTCTTTTGATGCCATCATTATCACGTCACAATCAACACTAGAATGGGTTAACCCAATAACTAGGCAATAAACCTCAACTAGATAATAAACTTTAACCAGATAATAAACTTTAACCAGGTAACAAACTTTGCTTATGCGACAAATGAATATACAATAATTTGACACAAAACAGACGCGTTTGCGTTGTCAGTCCGGTCAGTTTAACCCAAGATTGCACGTAGTTGCCATGCTTACTAGAAGAAGCTGTAACTATCAACATGGCAAAAGCATTAGACTATGAAATTTGTACCTAGCGAGTAGGTACAAAAGCATCATGCCCTAAAGTACACAGGAAGTACATTTTCATCTGTTACGTTTGTAGGCGACCAACTTATATTTGAAAGTATCCAATGTGTATAGGTATCCAACGTACATATGCGTTGATAAGGAGTATCTTTTGACTAGAGAACACACACTTGGTAAAGGAGATTATTATGTCTGGAACAATAAGAGTGCTCATTGCTGAAGACCATCCACTTATGCGTTCTGGTATTTGCAGTACATTAACTCAAGAAGATGATATTGAAGTTGTTGGCGAGGCTGATAATGGCTTACAAACAATTAAGATAGCCTTGCAAACCCAACCGGATATTGTTGTACTGGATTTAAGTATGCCGGGGATGCATTTTCTTGAAACCATCAATCAACTTAAACGGCGCTTGGAAAAAACAAGCGTGTTAGTCCTCACTGCTTATGACGACAGCCAGTTTGTACGCGGGGTTGCCAAAGCAGGTGTGGCAGGGTATTTGCTCAAACACGAAGTACCCGAAGCACTTGTGAATGCACTGCGCACCGTTTACCAAGGTGGTAACTGGTTTAGCCGCACGGCCTTTGCACGGCTTCATGAAATTAGTGCTGAAGGCAACGCCCTAGCGGACCTAACCGACCGCGACCGCAGCGTGCTGGACCTCATTGCAGCGGGCAAAAACAATAAACAAATTGCTAAGCAGTTGAGCATTGCCGAGCAAACTGTACGCAATTACGTAAGCCGTATTTACAGTAAGGTGGGTGTTCACTCGAGAGTCGAACTTGTTGTCTGGGCCAGGGATCATTACCTAAGTTCAGTTTGAACTTAGTTCGTCAATTTACAATTTTTCTGAGATGGCAGCCTAAACACTGTCATCTTTTTTTGATATCGCCAGTTAAGTTTGGCATCACAGTTTAATCTAAAAGCAAGCGGACAAGACCTCATGCAATGCGACACGACGTGGCCTCATCCAAGGTCAGCATGAACTGACCTCGGTTAGAGTAAGGCTATGAACGCCCGCATTATTGTGGTGAATTCGCATCGCCGCTCAGGAACGCACTTGCTCATTGACGCGTTGTGTCACAATCTGGAGCAAGCGGTTTTCCCAGCGCACCGCAAACTTCCTAAAGACTTTAATATTGGTTCACTGTTTCGCAAAGACCCGGCTATTTTGCAGGTTTTTGAACGTGCCTTTGCCCGTGACGGCACGGTGGTGGTAAAAAGCCACTTGTTACCTGAAGAAATGGACATCACGCCACAAGACCCTTATGAGCAACTCATCCGGGATGTGTTTGACACGGCCAAGCACTTGTATGTTTACCGTGACCCACGTGACACCTTGCGGTCGCTAGCGGGGCTTTTGGATGATGAGCAGGCGCTCTCGAGTTTCATCGACAGTCCAAACGATCACTTTGCGCCGTCTCGAGCAGCTAGTGAGGTTGATAGTAGCCGCACACGCTACTGGGCGCATCATTTGGCAGCATGGCAGGACACACCCAGCGTCCACTTGGTGAAGTTTGAAGCCCTGCGCACCTGCTTTGATGACACCATGAACAATGTGATGGCGTTCTTAGGTGAATCTGAACAAGATAGTTACATCGTTCCAAAACTCCCTAAAAATCAACTTTGGCATCGTGTTCTCTTAAAAGCTAATAAACTTGGTTTAATCAATAAAGTATCGAGTAGTGCCATTCGCCCTGGCAAAGGGCAAGTTGGTGGCGCAAACGTGCTCTTTGATGAGGCGAGTCTTGCCAAGTTACAAGCCGACATTGACCGCTATCAGTTAGGTGACCTGATTCAGTTATGACGTCTACAGCATCACCTAAACTCCCGTTTTCGCGTGTTTATGTCATCACGTTGGTGCTGTTTATGGCAGCAATGGTGCTCGAGGGCGTCAGTCGTTTCATCTTCATCCGCGCTGGGCTGGCACCGCTCGTGTATGCCCCTAAGGGACTCATTACCTTAGCCTTACTGTTAAGTGTGTTGTTAGCAGCTCGAGCTGCCCACATCAACAAAGCGTTCATCATCGTCATTGGCTTAGCGCTGTGGACGTTGGCGTTGGGTGTTTTACAAGTGCGGGCGATTGTCCCCGTGCTGTTTGGCGTGTGGGCTATTTTGCCGTTCTTTTTCGGTGTGGCGATTTACCCCTATTTGCGTGTGCATTGGCGTAACTTACGTTCTATTGTGTTCATTTTGTGGGGGCTTGCTGTGATGGGCATCGTCCTTAATAACTTTGTCGAGTTTCCGTGGGCAGGCTTTGAATTTCAACTGGCAGGTGTGAACTTAGTGGGTTCACGGGCGTGGGCAACCTTTGATGTGAGCCGGCTCGCTGGGTTTAGCCGCGTGTCCATTGCGGCGGCAAGCCACATCACCTTACTGGCACTGTGGTTACTAGCAGCAGGCGTGCGGCGTTGGTTGGCGCTTATCATCATCATTAGTTCGGCAGTGGCGCTTTACCTCACGACGATGAAAACCATCACCGGGGCGTTTATTTTGCTGAGTTTGTTTGTGTTACTTCGCCCGTACATTGCGCGACCTGTGTGGGTAGGCTTGCCGACTTTGGCTGCACTCATTGGGTTTGTACTCCCGTTTAGTACGCTTATGGTCAGTTACAACCTCACCTTTGAAAATCCAGTCAACAGGTTTTTGTTTGCCTCATTTGGGATTCGCCTAGCCGAGGTATGGCCACAAACCTTAGAACTCGTTCAAACGAGGGGACAGCCCCTGCTAGGACGCGGTATTGGTGGTATTGGCGGGGCGCAACAGTATTTTGAACCAAGCCGCTACACGCCGGGGGATAATTTGATGTTGTATCTCTACGTGTTGGGCGGGGTGCTTTTTGTCGTGCTGCTGTTTGGCTACGCGCTGGCTGCAGTGAAGCTCGAGCCCACTCGTCAACGTTTCGATGCCTACATCTACACGGTGATGATGACAGTGCTCTTGCAAGGCATCACCGGCAACGTTATGGAATCGGCGTTTTTTAGCCT
>CAZMCW010000487.1:0-3389 GCA_964564405.1 uncultured bacterium | reverse complement strand
GCGCGAGTACCAACAAACCAACTCAGTTTATAGCTCAATGTTTACGGATGTCGCTGTATTTGTGTGGTGACATCTCAAAACACAACAATGAGACAAGGCTAGCTCGAGCTAGCCAAAGTGCCCTACTGCGTCAGCTGGTCAAATCTAAACCATCAACCCGCAGGGTTAATAATTGCCAAATAGCAACGACAGTGACCTGACTTTAAACAACAACGACCTAGCGCTGAATATCGCTTGCTGAGGTTGAGGTTAATACTGTTTGCACGTCTGCTTCCGTTGCCCAGTTAATATCACCACTACTCGCCAACGCAAGCGCTGAAAGAGCTGCGCTATAGGTGGCTGCCACAGTTGCATCATGACGCAAAACACCTGTTAAAAGGCCGGCTACACTGCTGTCACCTGCACCAATGCGGTCAACGACATCAACCTCAAACGCAGGCCCGTGAGTTAGCGAGGCCGGGCTGTCCAGAGAAGTTGCCCAGGCTAAGGCGTTGGCATGACCCGTTTGCTGGCGGCTCGTTTCCCCAGCAGTAATAAGTGCTGCGTGCAACTGCCAACGTGCTTGCAATTCTAAGGCAATCTCATCAAGCTCGCCGTCAATAGTTGACGCGCCTACATTCAGTAAACTTCGGGCGTCGCGTTCGGATACGGCAAGAACGTCCACGTTAGGCAAAATACGCTGACAATACGCACTAGCTTCAGCTGTAGACCACAACCGTGACCTGTAGTTAGGATCAAACGAGACAAGTGTGCCTGCCGACGCAGCTAGGCTCGCAACATGTTCACAAAGCTCAGCGCAGCTTTCACTTAAGGCTGGGGTAATGCCGCTGAAATGAAGCACATCCGCCTGAGCAACAAGTGCTGCCCAGTCACGGTCATCAATACTCATGTGACTCGCTGCAGAAGCTGCCCGGTCATAAACAACTTGGCCGGGGCGTGGCGCAGCGCCACTTTCGGTGAACAGCAGCCCTAAGCGGCTGTCTAGCCAGGTCACACCACTGGTGTCTACGCCGTGACCGTGCGCAGTGTGGGTGACCATGCGCCCGAGGATGCTAGCTGGCAAACTAGACACCCAACTGACCCGCGCACCTAAACGAGCGAGCAAACAGGCTACATTTAACTCGCTACCCGCGACAAAGACATCTAGCTGATTACTCTGCTCGAGCCTCTCCCCCGGCGTTGCTGCTAACCGCAACATAGCTTCGCCCATACAAAGAACTTGCCAAGGGCGTGCTTGTTTAGAAGATGCTTGGGGAGATATTTGAGAAGACGTCATAATTGACCAAGTGAGTTGGTGACTAAAATATCTCGAGCATCGCCCCATTTCAAAAGACACATAATCAAGCCACCTGCCACCTCACAAGGACTCACAACAACATTGACACCCTCAAGCTCTAAACGCATATTAAGAATGATATTCATGCTGCGTCAGTTTACCTTATGCAGGTTTTACAAAAATCTGGATGAACCTTTCGTAAAGACGTATCCATCAGCTTTTCTTGCATCTTATAGAAAGGCGTTGTTATAGTAACAGCACATCGTAAAACATGTGTTGTTGCAGGGTGTTGAAGCTGTTTGCGAGGTTTTGGTCAAGAGCGTGACTTTTGTTGCAGTACCCAAAAAGCTCGAGCACAACCGCGCCAAGTACAACCTTCACAACAAGCATGATACCTTTGTATCAACACAACCAAGGAGGAAAACGATGATTTTTCGTAAACACCTTAGTACCCACGTCAAACGTGCTTTGTTGGCAGTATTGCTGCTCGTTGGGTTGTTGCTCGTTGGCACGGCAGCCTACGCCCAAGTAGGTTTGTCCATTGCGACAGGCGGCACCGGCGGCGTGTATTTCCCTTATGGTGGTGGGCTAGCTGAGCTCATCAACAGCTACGTGGACGGCTACAGCGCAGCCGCTGAGGTTACCGGCGCATCTGTTGAAAACGTGGGGCTAATTTCACGGGGGGATTCAGATGTCGCCCTTGCCCTGGCAGACACGGTTTTTCAAGCCTACACTGGCACTGGCCGTTTTGACGGCTCTGACGGTCCAGGCCAGCTCCCCAACTTGCGGGCGCTTGGTTCTGCGTACCCCAATGCCGTGCACTTAGTGACTCTGGCTGACTCAGATATAAGCTCACTCGCTGATTTAGCGGGTATGCGCGTATCCGTGGGTGCGCCCGGTAGTGGCACGGAAGTTTCTGCGGCTGCCATTATGGAGGCTAACGGCATCACCTACGACGACATCGACGAGCAACGCCTCAACTTCAACGAAACGGCTGCTGCGCTACGTGACGGTCAAATTGATGCTGGTTTTTGGAGCGTTGGCCCGCCCACCAGCTCTATTTTGGACTTGGCAACCACGCGCGACATTCGCATTATTTCACTGAGTGAAGATGAAATTTCCAGCGTGCTAGAAGCTAACGAAGTCTTTGCAGCGTATACGCTTCCCGCTGGCACCTACCCTGGCATCGACGAAGACATCACGACCATCGGCACACCTAATGTATTGGTCGTTGCCAGTGAGATGGACGAGCAACTCGCCTACGACATCACCGAAACGCTCTACGCCCACGTGGACGAGCTACGCGCCATTCACCCTGCTGCCAACAACACCACGGTTGAGTTCAGCATGAACGCCACACCCATTCCTTTACATCCCGGTGCGCTGCGTTACTACCAAGAAGCTGGCATTGACGTGCCTGCGCGCTTAATGGGCGAATAAGTTTATCTGTGAATTAGCAGGATGCTAACCAGTAACATTCGAGGGCTGCACAAAACAAAATTACATTGTGCAGCCCTATTTTGTACCTGCATCAGTTTGACTTTGGCACAGGCACAGATGTTGTGTGTTGTGCGCGATCAGCCTGTTGAGGGTGTTCTTGCTGAGCCGGTTGTGGCGGTGAGCCTCGAGCACACGCCAACTTGGACCGTCGCCTGGAACCACTCAGTCACGGGCATTCTAGTACGCGATTTTTATACATTTGAGGCTGACACCATGACACTCGTGGGAAGTCATGCGCCTTCATTTGATGCTGGTTTGGGACATATCCCTGGACGTGGGCGCGTGGTGAGTGATGCTAATCATGGCTACTGGATTATGGACATCAACGAACCTGTGCCGGGGAATCACTATCTGTTGCGCGTCGGCAGTGAGCGCGTCAATCACAGGATTATTCACGAGGACATAACCTACTCGTTAAGCGATGTTGCTGCCGGTGAGCGCGTGCAAATTTTTGTCGCTGAGGATTGCCTCGAGCCATCAACCTCAGATGAATAGCCTCGAGACTAACTTATGTAGATGGCAGTAACCATTTCATGAAATTGCGTTAACATCAACAAACATCATCTACGCGTCCAAACAATCTAAGTACCTCCAAGTTGAAAAGTGGCAATTA
>CAZMCW010000486.1:0-3390 GCA_964564405.1 uncultured bacterium | reverse complement strand
CGGCATCAAAATCGCTCGTGTTTACGAAGTACAGCGCAGCTCGAGCGTACCCTTAAATGATTCAGACGATGACATTAAGAGTCAATTTGGTATAAGTAATTAGCATCAAGATGTAGCTGTCGCACGAGGTGCAATACTTTTTTCAATTGATTCTATGTAGAGAAGGATATGGTTCTGTCCCCAACTGAACAAATACGCTCGAGCTTATGGAGTGTTTAAGTAGAACTTACATAAGCTTCTTTAAGCAGATGAAGCACAGCGTATTCTTGAGCTTCAAAATAACGTTTTGATGTACTGGACTGTGATTTATTAGCTGATAGTTTGCCATAGTGTTCGAGGTGTGTGTTAAACGTTTGGTGCAAACGGCCTTCTAAATAGCTATCAATAACGTAAGGGTGAACGTAAGATGCGCGGCATACTGCAGCTGTGTTACCCAGTCTCTCAGCAACATCTTTAATGACGCTGGTAACATTGCGTTTACTGGCTGTTTTCGAGTCAGCATCAGATAATTTGCTTAGGGCACTAGCTGTTAAAACAGTACCTGCCCAAGTTCTAAAATCTTTGGCGCTAATAACTTCACCTGTGATGCGTTGTAGATAATCGTTAACTTCAGTTGAGGTGACGT
The DNA here is from genome assembly GCA_964564405.1 of uncultured bacterium. Taxonomy (GTDB): domain Bacteria; phylum Deinococcota; class Deinococci; order Deinococcales; family Trueperaceae; genus JBCCBI01. Next base: position 2,765 of record CAZMCW010000486.1, on the reverse strand, counting down.
TGACACGCGTACCATTATCATCAAAATATTTGAAAAGTTGGTAACCCGGTACTTCTTCGCAGCGTTTAATAACAGCTGCAATGCGCGCATCTTCAAGCTCGACATGCCACTCTTTGTTACTTTTGCCAGTAAATTCAAAAGTGACGGTGTTATCGTCAACATCAACATCAACATGCTTTTTGCGAATGGTGGTAAGACCGTAAGATCCGTTTTGAACAGCATATTGACTGTTACCAATGCGAATAAGCGTGCGTTCTAAAAGGCTAACGACGGTAGCTAGCACGCGGTCTTTAGTAAGTCCTTGCTGAGAGATATCTTGCTGAACACATTTGCGTAGTTCAGGAAGACCTTCTGCAAAAGTCACCATGCGTGCGTATTTGAGGCACTGGCGTAGGTCTGACCAGTTTGGATGGTAGATATACTGCTTGCGCCCTTGATCGTCACGGCCGGTTGCTAGAATATGACCTTGGGGAGACGGGCATATCCATACATCTGAATAAGCTGGCGGAATAGCTAGTGACGCTATGCGGGCTTTTTCAGTAGGATCACAAAGGCGGGTGCCATCTGGCAATATATAGCTAAACCCGCGTCCCCAACGCTTGCGGATAATACCAGGATCATCTTCTTGAACGTAATTAAGACCAATAAGGTCAGCACATGCACAAGGGTCAGCCTCGAGTTGCAATATGTTGCGATTGGACAAGTTATAATCTAGAAACGAAACCATCTAACGATCACCAAACTTAATTTAGCTCGAAACGGCTAAGTAAAGTGCGTGCTAGCTTGAATTTTAAAGGTCTAGTGAGGTACTGGTATTAACGTCACTAGCCGTTCAAAATGCATCCCTTGCGCGGATGAGTTGATTGAGCTCGGTAATGCGCTCGAGCCAACTTAGGGTAAGTGGTACAAGCAAGCTGTTTTCAGCATAGAGCATATCTGTGTGCGTTCCCGGTGCAATATAAGTAACAATAGGCGCGCCAAAACGCACGTTGATATAAGCTGAGAACTCGTCTAAGCTGGGCATAAGACCGCGCTGCGCGCCAACTGCTAGGGTGACAATAGGCACTTCAGCGGTAGGTACAAAGTTTTCGGTATTGTCTAAGGTAATGTCTAAACGCACAATATCTAGCGCTAAACGCAGCGGAAAATACCACTCGCGTGAACCTGTGTCAGGACTTAAGGTACTGGCAACGTAATCATCAATATTGGTTAGCTCGCGACTAGGGTCACCGCGTTCCCATGAAACTTGTAGGGCGTCCTCAGCAACGCCGTTAACGGTGCTCGAGTACACTCCTGCGCCCCCCTCGAGCAACACCGGCACAATATTGCCGCTCACCGTTGCACCTACCGAACGTCCCATAGAGTTACTAAAAATAGGTGAGTAAGTATAGTTGTCGTCATTACGGCTGCCAACATAAGCGCGGTTAGTGATCGGAAAATTGGCAAAAGGAGACAAGTCTTCGGGATCAAAGTTGGCAAGTAGTAAAGCTACTTCGTCACGCCTACTAATACGTGCAACATCACGTAAAAAAGGTGCCGCTTGACCACTTTCCAACGCGTCACGGCTAGGGACTAGTTCAATTGGACCTAATGAGATGTTGCTGCTAGGTCTACCAAATCCGCCAGTTCGTCCGAGAGCGCCATCTAGCAAAAACAGTCCGTCGATAAATTGGTAGCCTGGCACAGTAAAATTGGGGTCGTCACTAAAGTCAAACGCACTGTACAAACTGACAATGCTGCCACCAAGGGAATGCCCACCTAGTACAACGGTATCTGTAACAGTACGAGCGTGCGTGATGATGGCATGAAGATCATGCAAATGAACGTCAATACCCCAATAGCCTATAAACCCATAATCTGCTGGATTTTTAGGCGTGAAGCCGCCTTCTTGACCTTGTTTGGTAAGGTAGTAATCGTAAGCAAGTTGTGCGTCTCTGTGTGCAAAGGCATCTGCAAACCCTTGCCTATCTTCAAGCAGGTTGGCGCGGCGGTCTTGAGCCCAGACCTCGAGCCCAGGTTGGGCAGCAACTAGCTTGCGCGCGTAGTTGTCGAACGTAAGTGCACCTGAAAGCAAACCTGGTACCAATACCAAAATGGCGTCTGGTGGGTTTGCACTAGCGTAATAGCGCACAAACGGACTTTGGTTATACCGCGGTGGGGTGTGCGATTCAGGATAGCCGGGCAAGGTCACATAGTTTGTGAGCACCTGCTCAGGTTGAATGCGGTAGCTTACAATAGGCACAACAGGATCGCGCTTGAGGGTAGGAATAGGTAAGCAAGACGGCAAAAGCACGATCAGGCACACTAGGCCAGTCAAGGTAAACACAGCTTTTAACGTCATAGGAGCTAGTGTAGCAGACCTATGTCAAGCAAAAGTTGATGCGCTGTGAAGGTCATTATGAGGTGTTGCATAGAAGGGGAGTCTTAAACTCTTTAACATCTATCAATGTCTAATTTAGGGGTCTTGCGACAGGAACCCTGTTCCACGCGTAGATTGTCGCTTAATACGACATCTGACTACAAAGATGCAGCAGTATATGGTGGAGATTGTATTAAGACGCCATAAAAATTTGCTGAACGTATTTAGAAGAACTAAATGCAGTTGACTTATAGTGACCTTACTTAAATTTCGACTGAAGTTGACAAGTCAAAATACTCGCGCCAAGATAAAATCTTGCCATTTTGATCAAGTTCAGCAATGATCGCGTCAGGTGTTGTACTGGTGAGGCCGTCACTGCGGCGAGTAATTGTCCAATCCCATTCAA
>CAZMCW010000485.1:0-3395 GCA_964564405.1 uncultured bacterium | reverse complement strand
GCCATTTGCCCCTCTAGTACTAAAACTTGTTTTGCCAACAAGATCAACACGCCACTGATTAAACAAGTTTTCGCCTGCTAATTGAATGGGTAGGGCATTACCACTCGTTTGGGTAGGTCCTGAAGCAGGATCAAGTGAGGTAATGCTAGGTGGTCCAGGAATAGCAGGTTCAACGTCAAAGGGAATATCAATGCTTTCACTTACGACACTGCCGTCAACTTCAACTCGGGCGGTGCCTTGGAGTGTATAGCTACCTGCACCAGGCAGTTCAGTGTCAAACGATAAGGTTGTAGCAAGTGGTGTGCCATCTGCAACGAGTTCATTGGCAAGAGCGCTAAAAACAGCGTCAAAACCACCAGGCTCGTCTAATTCAGTGAATAGGCCGCCTGTGGTACAAGCTGTCCACTGTAAGTACTGAAAATAGTAATCGATACTGCTTGAATTTATACGAACACCTACGGGAAAGACTTGTATGTTCTGTCCTTGAAGTTGCTCGAGTGCGGGTGAAAAATTGAAGGTATCAGAAAGACTTTCACCATCTGTAATCATGACAAGTGCCTTAGTCGCACCAGTACTTTCAGAAAAAAGCTCGACAGAACGAATCAAAGAACCATAAACGCTGCTATTCCCGCTTGGAATACGCTCTTCTAAAGTTGCATTGAGGATAGCTTTGTCATTTGTAAAGGGTTGGATGAGCCTAAATCGCGTGCTAGAAGAACCTGAGCCTATCACCGCAATCGCAGCTTCATCCCCAGGGCGCAAACGCTCCACTAGGGCTTTAGCAGCCTCAAACCGCTGACCATCACGGTCAAAACCTGTAATACTGCCACTTTGGTCTAACAAAATTACAATGCTCGCGTTTTTATCATCGCCACTTGAGGCAAGCACACTGTCTACACTTAAGCTGGCTGTGGTAAGTTCAGTACCGTCTTCAGCCACAACTCGCAAATCACTAAAAGCAAGCGACAGCGGATCAATTTCACCATTCACAAAATTGCCGTCGTCATCTTGGAACAGCAAGTTGGCGTTAAACGCCCCACCCAAAGGGTTTAGCTCACAGGTAGCGGACCCTGTTACCGTTAAAAAGCGGTTAGGAGGTGCAGTGGTGATGGTGACACGCGCACTTAGGGTTGTGGTTTCACCCGACGCATCAGTCACGCTGGCGCTAACTGTACCTGTGCTTTCAGGTAAGTTGATGGTGATGCTTCCACCTGTACCTAGAGCAATAGCGTCACCAGTATCCGGCGTATAAACCCAAGCAATTTGACTTGAAATGTCACCGTCTTCAGCATCAATAGCTGTAGCAGTTAGGGTGATGTCATCGTTCGCACTGTAAGATGCATCTTCTTCCGGGGAGACAAGCTCGAGAACAGGTGCAGTGTTATTAGTCCCCCCATCACCCTCACCAACATCAACATTCAAGCCATTCCAGTAAACCGAATCCCCAAAGTCAAACGTATTGCCGCCAGGCGGAATGGGATCAGACGTAACCGTCGCGGTGACCTGAGTTGTCCCTGCAGGGACATCTTCTAACGTAAGTGTGGTGACAAGTAGCTCGTCACCTCTGTCTGGAAATGCAAACACACCACTTGCTGTTACTCCACCTGCATCTGCAGCCAGTTTAATGTTGCGCGTATCAGGATCCCCTGCCGTGTTGCGAACACTTACAAGCTCGCTGACTGCAAAGGTGACATCAATATCTTGTACCTCTGTGCTGCTAGGGATGGTGACAGTCTTAGTCGCTGTGACATAGCCCTGTTCACCGTACACGTAGTAGTTGGGTACCCCACCTACAGACACATTGTCTTGAGAAGCAGGGCGGACAACATAAACGATAAACGCTCGAGGTGTCCGTCTGTTGGTATTGCCTATGCCGTCAATGTCGACCGTCAAGCTACTCGCAGGTGCAAAGATGCCTTCGTAGAACTGCCCAATATTGCCTAAGACGGTGCCACTTTGGTCAGTGGGCAAACTTAAACTAAGCCCGCCCCCACTAAAGGACTTGGTCTCACCACTGCTCGAGACCGTAACGTCATTAGGAGGAACATAGCTGCTATTACTTGTCTTAAGAACAACTTGTACATACAGAGATTGCACGTTAGTTGGATCAGGGATGGTGACAGTAGCAGTACTGTCTGCATTAAACCGATTCCCTAAACCAGTCCCTAAAACCTCAACCTCAACGCCATCACTAGCAACCCAGTCTGGCAAGACAAGTGACTGCGTTTCTAAGAGGGGTATGGGGATGGTTTCAACAGGTTCGTCAAAAGACGGTTCTGGCGCTTACGGTGTACTACTACACGCCGCTAAAAACAGCGTGATAAGCGCAATGAGTTTAAAGCGTGTGAATACGCTCGACCTCATGTGGTGGTGCTTCCAGCGTGAGTGCTGTTTCGTCGGGTGTTTCGGGTGTTGCATCTAGTAATATCCTTTCGTAGGCTAAAGAGGGCGTGGTTGTGCACAAACAGGCCAAACTAAGCCGTACTGGAACAAGAACCTCATAAACACTCTGAGGCTTGCGTAGTTTGCTTAAGAAGCGAAATGCCTAAAAAGACACACAATTTATTGTTGATATGTACTTAAAGCTAGATACACGAGCCCTATTGTGAACCGCGACAAGATATTGCTAATGGCAATCACAGGTCACAAGGTGGCAGCTAACTTGAGCTAGCTTGCTTTCAGTAGAGCTTAACGGGTCTAAGTCACTTCCCCTTAACAAGTGACAGTAAACAACTATGATGACGTAGATACTGAAATCTCAAAGCTTTGAAACAAGAATTTGCTGTCAGCAAGTTAGACGATAACTAGGCCGGTTTGGCACTAATGTGTTGCAAATTACCCTTTAATGGACAGGTTTTGTATGCAAACTGTCATACAGCGTCGTAGACGTTCAAAACAATCTTAATACTCGAGTACCAAAACTTTAACACTCAAAGTGTAGAAGATATACTGTCGACATAAAGAAAAGGTAAGGCTTTGTGATTGAAAGCACTTTTAGGGGTGTCGTTTTAATTTAGTGCTATGTTTAGATTCAAATAATCTAGGTATATCAAATAGCTAAAGCTTTCTGGCTAAATGCGGCCTCAACCCTGTTTCTTGAACATAACGGTCAAGTAATGCTTGTGACTCGGCTTCCAAACACCCCCATGCATGTCTGGTGAGCGGCGTTGATAGTAAGCAGAGTGACGCATTAACGGTCTAGCGCCAACGTTGTTGTCGGCAACGGCAAACACAACCCGCTTAAAGTGAAAATTCACGATGGCCCCAAGGCACATAGCACAGGGCTCGAGCGTCGTGTAAATAGAACATTCCCGCTTGTTACCAAAAAGATACGCTTCCACCTTCAAAATCGCTTGCAACTCAGCATGTTTCAGGTCACTCTTGCCCGAATCCAC
>CAZMCW010000484.1:0-3406 GCA_964564405.1 uncultured bacterium | reverse complement strand
CGCTGGGGTATTTTAGGTACAGGTGCCATTACCAAACAAATGGCGGAAGATTTGGCAGTTGTTGAAGGCGCAGAGCTTGTCGCCGTAGGGTCGCGCACGCAAGCAAGTGCAGATGCCTTTGCAGGAGCTTATGGTGCATCTAAAGCCTATGACAGCTATGAAGCTGTGGCGAATGATCCAGATGTAGATGCCATCTACATTGGCACGCCCCACCCTATGCACGCTGACAACGCGATTATGTGTTTAGAGGCAGGTAAAGCTGTCCTGTGCGAAAAGTCGTTTGCGGTGAATGCAACCCAAGCTAGGCGCATGGTGGACACTGCCAGAGCAAAAGGGTGCTTTTTAATGGAAGCCATGTGGACGCGCTTTTTGCCGCATATGCAAGAACTGCGCAAGCAACTGGACGCTGGCGTGATTGGTGAACTTAAGTTGCTCGAGGCAGACTTTGGCTTTGCTGCGAAAATCAATCCTGAGCACCGTCTTTTCAATCCTGAACTTGGTGGTGGCGCGCTTTTAGATGTTGGTATTTATCCGCTGTCATTTGCGATTTGGTTACTTGGGGTGCCTACCAAGATACACGGGGTTGCTCACCTTGGTGAAACTGGCGTGGATGAGGTGATGTCGGCAGTGCTCGAGCACCCGGGTGGTACCCAATCCCGTGTAACGGCTGCTGTTACGGTCCATACACCGCACACCGCAAACTTAGTTGGGACAGAGGGCTATTTGACCGTCAGTCGTCCTTGGTTTGGCATTCCACGTGACAACAGCCACCGCGAGCATCACCTGACAATTAGCAAAAATAATGCTGATATGCCAGAGGTTGTGACTGTCCCCCACACAGGTCACGGGTATCAGTATGAAGCTGCTGAGGTGGGGCGTTGTTTGCGGGAGGGCTTGCTCGAGAGTCCCACCATGCCCCTCGACGAAACTATTGCCATTATGGAAGTGATGGATAGTTTGCGGGCAAGTTGGGGGTTAGTGTATCCACAAGAACGCTGAACTTATTCATTACCAACGCGAGCCAACAATCAATAAGCTAACCATGTTAACGATGTCAACGCTTGACCATAAACCCGCCATCAACAAAGAGGTTGGTACCCGTGACAAAAGACGCTTGTGTTTCTGATGCTAGAAACAAAGCAGCTTGAGCAATTTCTTCAGGTTTCGCCATTCGCCCGAGCACGTGGGCGTCGCGGGCAGCTTGCTCGAGCACCTCTGGTTGCTCGGTATGCGCCATCACCTGGTGGGTAAACCCGGCATCCACCCAACCGGGACACAGCGCGTTTACGCGGATATGGCGTGGGGCAAGTTCTTGAGCTAAACCAAGGCTAAAACTTGAAACCGCGCCTTTCGTCATGGTGTATACCGTGCTGCCATCTGAACCTGCAAACGCGGACACCGATGAAAGGTTGACAATAGCACCACCTTGTTGCATAAGGGGTACAAAGTACTTACAACTGAGAAACACCCCGCGCACGTTCACCGCCAGGATGGCATCAAAATCGTCCACAGACATGTCAACTACGCGCCCTTGCCGTAAGATGCCAGCAGCATTAACTAACACGTGCACAGTTTCACCCGCTTGGCGCAAGTTGTCAGCAGCAGCCGCAACACTGGCGGCGTCTGTTAGGTCAGCAGGCAAGGTGGTGACACGAGAAGAATCTGCGGAAGGTTGCAAGGTATGTGCGAGCTGCTCGAGCTGCTCTGCATCTTGATCCAGAAGTACCACATGCGCACCTGCGCTGGCAAAAGCCCGACTAATAGCTTGACCGATACCCCCAGCTCCCCCGGTAATGACGACGGTTTTATCTGAGTGTTCGCTCATAAGCCTCCTTGGCAGGATGGTTGCAGTCGTATAACAGCTTGTCCATTCGCGAGTTGCAACATTACAGCGCTAGCTATGATTGGGTTAGTGTGAGTATAGACCTAAGATGCGACAGCAGTTTGTTTGTGACACGCACTGATGATGTCCTTAGCTAGCGGCATCACATCTTCGCCGTTGGCAAGGCGTTTGATGAGCGCTGACCCAACCACCACGCCATCAGCAACTTGGGCGATAGGTCGAGCTGTTTCACCGCTGGAAACTCCAAAGCCAACTGCTACAGGTAGGTCACTCACCGCTTTGGTACGGCGGACAAGTGCGGGGACGTCTGCTGGTAAACTGCTGCGCGCGCCGGTAACGCCCGTAACCGACACCGCGTAGATAAACCCGCGGCAGTCTTGGGTGACACGTTTGAGGCGGGCTTCAGTAGACGTTGGCGCAACCAAAAAGACTGTGTCAAGCTCAGCCTTCCTGGCAGCCGCAATCATACTCTCGCCTTCGTCTGGGGGAAGGTCGGGCAAAATGACACCGTCGGCACCTGCGGTCTTTAAATCATTGACAAATTTTTCTTCACCACGTACATAGATTGGGTTGTAGTAGGTCATCATCACAATGGCTTTGTTGCTACTGGCGCGTAATTGAGCAATGAGCTCGAGCGTCTTATCCATCGTCATACCCGCACGTAGGGCGGCTTCACCAGATTTTTGAATCGTGGGCCCGTCGCCAAGTGGGTCGGAATAAGGCATGCCGACCTCGAGCACATCAGCAACATCTAGAATGGCTCGAGCTTGTTGCAAAAACGTGTCCTCATCTGGAAAGCCAGCCGTTAAGTAGGGAATAAATGCGGCACGACCTTCAGCTTGTGCGTTGGCAAAAGCGTTATCAATCCGGCTCATAAGCTCACTCCTTGAGATGCGTTCTCAGGCTGTTGAGGATGTTGCTGTTGGGCACGTTCTTGCAGCTCGAGTACGCGCATGGCTTCGTTGACGTCTTTGTCGCCGCGACCCGACAAATTCACGACGATGATGGCATCAGGGGACATAGTTGGAGCAAGTTCCATGGTGTAAGCAATGGCATGGGCAGTCTCGAGCGCGGGGATAATGCCCTCAATCTCACTGAGTTTGCCAAAGGCCGCAAGTGCTTTTGTGTCATCTACACCAACGTACTCTGCGATGTTCGCTGCTGCATAGTAGGAGTGCTCTGGGCCGACACCAGGATAGTCAAGTCCAGCAGATACGGAATGCGCGGGGGTGATTTGCCCGTCGTCGTCTGACATTAAGTACATGAGCGCGCCGTGGAGGACACCTGTTTTACCTGCTGAGATGCTAGCTGCGTGGCTGCCTGTGGTGAGTCCGTGCCCAGCGGCTTCAATCCCGTAAAGTTTGGGACGTTTACCCTCATCCAAATACGCATACGGCGCAAAAATGCCGATGGCGTTGGAGCCGCCACCTACACAAGCGACAACGGCATCTGGAATACTGCGACCTTCGGCAGCCTCGAGCTGCACCATCGTCTCTTGCCCAATCACACTTTGAAAATCGCGCACCATCATGGGGTAAGGGTGCGGGCCAACCACCGAGCCAA
>CAZMCW010000483.1:0-3435 GCA_964564405.1 uncultured bacterium | reverse complement strand
ATAAGTTGATCAAAGGTTAACGTGCGTTCGGGCGAGCGAGCATCAGCAGCTAGCATCACCTGACGGCCATCTATGCTCACATTTTTGACGGTGCCCTGCACAACCTGCACGCGCTTAAAAAAGTTGCGGAGGGGCGGGCTAATATCTTGTGGGTTGACTGCGCTAGAAGACACTTCAGATAACATTGGCGTGTGGACAAGGTAGTTAGTTTGGCTCACTAAAAAGATGCCCACGGTGGGGTCGTGCTTGAGTTCGCGCCCGAGCACTTGAGCTGCCGTCACCCCGGCATATCCCCCGCCAACGACCACTACCCGGCTGCTAATCTCTGGTACTTGCTCAGGTTGCTCAGCTTGTACAGGCAACCAACGTCGTAATGCGTGTACCCCCAACCCAACTAGCACACCCACTAAGCTATACGCCATGAGTGGCGCAAATGCAATCTCACGGCTGACGACCTCTGCCGTCTGGGTGAGAATGGGCCGCACTAGAAAGTCAGCCACGAGCCAACCCACCACGCCCATGACTGCACCTTTAGCAAGACTTTGAGCCATATGATTGGCATGGGCAAAGACATCCGTGAAAACAACACCATATAGAAGTCCCACGAGCGCACCAACGCCAAGTAAGCCAGCTAGCCCCCCCAGACTAGCTAGGCTGACCGCATCTGGGTTAACAGTAACTGGGTCAGGTGATTGCTGTAAGCTGATGAGCACTGCAATAATGCCTGCTGCCACCACACCTATTGCCGCCGTTGAAAGTAGCCTTTGAACACGCGGCGTCATGCAGACATTTCTTGCTGAGAGTTAGGCTTCCCTACACAAGCTGTCGGTACATTGAAGGTTAATGCACGTATCGTTATATCAGTACAAACAAGATACTCAGTGACATTCATGCGTTCATTACCTCACCGGTACTCAGGATTGGGGCTATCAAAACGCGTGCCGGCTTCCCAAGCGGCTTTTTGATTCCCGTAGGCAGGCACGCCGCCCAATTCTTTAAGCAGCCAACCAAAGTGCATCAAATTCCAGGTCATAAAGGTGGTATTGCGGTTGGTGAAATCATTCTGCGGACCACCTGAACCTTCATCTAAATAGGACGGGCCGGGACCAGCCTCACCAATCCAGCCGGCATCTGCTTGCGGTGGAATGCTGTAACCCAAATGCTGCAACGAGTAAAGAACGTTCATAGAACAGTGTTTGATGCCGTCTTCGTTACCCGTTACTAGGCAACCGCCTACCTTGCCGTAGTAAGCGTATTGCCCATGTGCGTTAAGCTCACCCGAGGTTGCGTATAAGCGCTCAATGACCTGCGTGCAAATAGACGACTTTTCACCCAGCCAAATGGGCGTGCCTAAGACCAAGATGTCAGCCGCTTGCACCTGTTCATAGATACCAGGCCAGTCATCACGTTCCCAGCCTTGCTCGGTCATGTCGCGGTAGACGCCGCTAGCAATGTCATGATCGACGGGGCGTAACATCGTCACGCTCACGCCGTGCTTGTCCATGATGCCCTTGGACAGTTGCATGAGCCCTTCGGTGTGGGACTGTTGGGGTGAACGTTTGAGGGTGCAGTTAAGAAACAAGGCACTGAGTCCTGAAAAATCGCGGCGTTCAGAACCTTTGGGTAAACTATCGGTCATTGACGTTCCTCCTGGTAGATAGACACTGTTAAATAGACACTGTTAAATAGATATTGTTGGATGGATAAGGGTGTTAGCAGCTTGGTAATAATTTTTTCAAAGTCAGTGTTCTCAAGGTCAGTGTTCTCAAGGTCAGTGTTCTCGAAGTCAGTGTTCTCAAGGTCAGTGTTCTCAAGGTCAGTGTTCTCAAGGTCAGTGTTCTCGAAGTCAGTGTTGAGGTTGCTACTAAATCAGGCTGAGTCGATTCATCGTAAATCTTGATGACGCTAAAATTCTGCCGTCGCAAAAGTCACGTGAAAAGGTACGCAATAAATCATGACGCCAGCGTACTGGCTTAAATCTGTGCCTTCTGGGATGATGTAGTTTTGATCGCCCACGTTGCCTTTGAGTTGACCTAAATCAAGGTAGTTACCAAGGTTATCTTGACTGCGCCCATCGATGTTTTCTACTAGCAACACGTGTAAGTCTGGACCGTTGGTAACGCGAAAGTCTTCGAATCGCAAAACTTGCTGGTCGCCTTGGGCAAAGACCAACGCATGACCTTCGCCTCGGTGGAAGTTATCAGCGTCCATAAACGTACCCCGCGCCACTTCTTGCGGGTCACTGGCTTGGGTCATCATGTTGTCGAGTGGTTCGTCCATAGCAGTATCTGTTAAACCGGTTGCCAGCATCATCAGGCGTTCTGCTAGGGCAGCTTGGCTAGTTTCTGACATGCCGTCCAGCGTACCTGCTTGAGAAACTTGGGTGACGATATTACTGATGGTTTGCTCGAGCACCTCTGGGTCCATCTCAGCAGCTTCGGCCATTGTCGGTAAATCAAACGGAAAATCCTCATCAACGGTATCATCTAAAAATAACGGTGCACCTAACCACCACGCTACAGGTGCACCTACGACAATCAAAATACCAATAATCCACAGCCATCGTCTTTGCACAGTACGTCCTCCAAGGTTAGTTGAGTTGGATGCATCCAATTTTTAGACACATCAGATTTAGCGGCTAAATATAGCAGGCAAATTTAGCAAGCACTGAAATCTTTGTGGTAGCTAACTCACAAACATCCTTTATCAATAGAAGACGATGCTGCAAGTGATTGCCGTAAACTTGGCGACACAGCAACTTTCCAACTGCTCACAAGCGCGTGTTAGACTCACAATTGTGCACATTGCCATTGCCTTAATTGTCATGGGGTTTAGCGTGGTCAACGTCTTTGGCGCGTGGACTGTTATCCGCCGTAAACCGTGGATTGCAGGGTTGTTTATGCTGGCTGCATGCATTTTGGCGGTAGCTGCGGCTGCGCTTATCTCTGCTATTCCCTACGCGCGCATTTTGGCATTACTTGGGCTTATGCTCGCTTGGCTTACGTCTTTGTTTAACGCCATGATTGTCCTAGGGCGAGTCACCCCACGCAATCACGTGCTGCGCGGTATTGCGGTTGTTGCGGCCTACGGGCTTGTTCACTGGGTATCACGCTAGGTGGGGTCGCCGCAAACTATCTGAGTTCGATACCGCACTGACATTTATAGCGTTTCCACGAGTAACTGCTACAGGTAGTTGCGCGTGCGACCTAGGGGAGTAGAAATCGACCCACTCAGTGTAGGGAAACCAATCCTAGAACTGTTAATAACACAACTATTCAATACCACAACGGCATCTTATTTTACTTAGATGCGTGTAGTTAGCATCTCATCTTGAGTAAGGTGGCAGTTCTAGAGGCGTACTTATGACTTTGACACCTAGAACTTTGACACCTAGAACTTTGACACCTAGAACTTTGACACCTAGAACTTTGACAC
>CAZMCW010000482.1:0-3435 GCA_964564405.1 uncultured bacterium | reverse complement strand
AGCAATTATCTAAAGAACGTAACCACAGCATCTTTCAAAAGGGTGCTGTGGTAATTTAGGTAGAGACGTCAAGCTAGGTATTTAATAGGGGAGAGGTCAACATGAAGCACGTCGTGATTTACGGGCCACCTGCAGCAGGCAAACACGCTGTTGAGTTAGAATTAGAAAAACGAACCGGGTTTAAACGTCTTAAGCGCAGACTGACCTATCAACCGCTGTTAGAGGTCTTTGACTGGGGATCAGAGTCGTTCAAAAACACCTTGTACGCAACGCATACCCTCATCATGGCTGAAGCTGCCAGAGCTGGTATTGGCACTATTTTTAGCTTTGTGTTTACTACCCCAAAAAGCCATATTGCCGAAGGCTACCTGGACGGCATTGAACAAAATGGTGGTGAGGCTTGTTTAGTACGCTTGTTTGCGGCTCGAGAGGTTATGGAAAAGCGCGTAAGTGAACCCTGGCGTGCTGAGGCAGGGATTATGTCGGACGTTGAGCAGTGGCGTGCGTACTATGAAAAATCAGCTGGTATAGATGAGGTTCTGGAGAGCCGCCCGGGCCTTGAAATTGATACAGGTGTACATTCAACCGACGAGGTCGTAGACAAAATTATAGTTCACTATGACATACCTCTTAAGGCAGCAGACTGAACTTTTAGGACAAGGTGTTCTTTCGCTGATGTTGGTTGTGTCAGCATCGTGAACGACAGCATTCTTCGAGACGTATTACAGATAGTGTAAAACCACAAAAAAACAGTGCCTAGATTTTGAATAAGTGTATCTAGGCACTGTTTAATGTAGTGAGTATGTCTGCTAACGGCGACGATTGCTGATGTGAATCGCTTTTCCGTGAGCGTGCTCAGCAGCTTCCATAAAGGTTTCTGCGATGGTTGGGTGAGCGTGTTGGGTAAGCGCAATATCTTCTAAAGTCGCGCCCATCTCCAACGCGAGCGTGGCTTCTGAAACCATATCCCCAGCACTTGGCCCGACCATGTGAAAACCAAGCAGTAAGTCCGTTTCAGCGTCTGCAATAACTTTGACAATGCCTTCGGTCACGCCTAAGGTCATGGCCCGCCCCGAGGCGGCCATCGGGAAACTGCCCACGTGAACGTCGTGTCCAGCGGCTTTAGCTTCAGCCTCCGTCATGCCGACACTGGCCAGTTCTGGACTGGTGTAGACGACGCTTGGCACAATGGTGTCGTAGGCGCTGGCCATGCCGCTAGCGTGCTCAGCAGCGACAATGCCCTCTTTCATAGCTTTGTGGGCGAGTAACGGCGGACGCGCAACATCACCGATGGCGTAAATGTGCGGCAAGTTGGTTTGCATGTGGTCGTTGGTAGGAATATAACCTCGGTCTAGGCTGATGCCGATGTCCTCGAGCCCAATATTGCTGGTATTCGGGCGGCGGCCTACAGCCACTAATAGTTTGTCCACCACCACAACGTCTTGCTTACCGTCGGTATTTTCTAGAGTGATGTGAAGACCGTCTTTTTTACGCTCTTGCTTGACGGCTTTGGTTTTGGTACGAATATTGATGCCGCGCTTTTTGAACGACTTAGCCAGTTCTTTGGCCGCGTCTGCATCACTAGTTGGCACAATGTGATCCATCAGTTCAACCACGGTGGTTTCAGCGCCTAGGGCGTTGTAAATGTCACAAAACTCGAGCCCAATAGCCCCGCCGCCAATTGCCAAAAACCGCTTGGGAATTTCTGAGACCATGAGCGCACCGGTGGAGTCTACAATGCTTTCACCATCAGTTTCAAAGCCAGGGATTTCAATCGGGTGTGAACCGGTTGCAATGATAATTTTGTCCGCACTGACTTTTTGCCCATTGACGCTGACCGTATGAGCATCCACAAACGTGGCTTCACCCTCGATTAAGTCCACTTTGTTGCCTTTAAAAAGTTGCCGTACGCCGCCGGTAAGTTTCTTGACGACGCTGTCTTTCCACTTTTCAAGCGCTTTCAGGTCAATTTCAGGCTCACCAAAGCTGATGCCGTAATCTTTGGCGTGAGCTGCTTCGCGCAGGTCTTCAGCGACGTGCAAAAGGGCTTTGGTAGGAATGCAGCCCACGTTCAAACAAACCCCACCCACATACTCTTTTTCAATACAAGCTGTTTTTAAGCCGAGTTGGGCAGCGCGGATGGCCGCGTGGTAGCCGCCAGGGCCGGAGCCAATAATCAGTAGTTCGTAATCCATACATCCTCCAAGGGCAGGTTGTGGCTAGCTGCGAATTTATCTTGCTAACGTGAACCTGACAAGATATGTGCGTCATGTCTGAGACGAGCATCCTCACAAGAATGTTCGTGCAATGTTGTGATATTCAGTTTACCTGTTTGGAAGCTGGCAAGACGGGTGTGTGATGCACGCTCGAGGCTAGCGGATAAAACACAATCCGCAAATAGTGGTTAAGCTCGAGTCCAAAAATGATTGAGTAGCGAGGTGGAAGTTGTATAAACGCATTACCGTATCACGCGGATATTGTCTTGATGAGATGGCATCACTTTGTGATGTAGGTAGGATGACTTAGGCAAGTGACCCTACGATGTTTGTAGTGCGTTGAATGTAGTGCGTTGAATGTAGTGCGCTGGCACAGTATTAGCTGATGATTAGCTGATGCCTTGGAACAGTGCTCGCCACGTGAGCATCACCGCCATGCCTACAAAAATCGTGAGCAGGGTATTTTTGCTGCGCCACGCGGTAAGGCAGGCACACACGCCAGCAATTAAGTAAGGATTGGTAAACGATACATCCAGTTGACTATCAGGGTAGACAAACGCAGGGGAGACGATGGCAGCAAGCACGGCAGCCGGTACAAAGCGCAAGGCACGCTCGAGCCAAGCGGGTAGTCGCAAGCTATCTGAAACAAGAATAAACGAGTAGCGCATGGTAAATACAATGAGTCCCAAGAGACTTATTAACACATAAAAATTCATGCTTTGGAGCTTGCTGTAGTGTGAGTTGTGCTGGTGGGTTTGCTCGAGGCATCCGGTGCGTAAATATCTAGTACAACGCCCACAGTCACCGCAGCAATGGTCGCAACAATCAGACCCAGGCCATACGGTAACCGAAAACTAACCAGCGCACTTAGCCCGCCTACCAACGCTGTTATGTACTGGTTACGCCCGCGCAAACTTGCAAATAGTAACGAGGTAAACACAAGGGGAACCACAAAATCTGCTGACCAAGCTGCGGGTACCAGTTGTCCAATGAACGTGCCTAACAGCGTCATAAGTTGCCACGCTAACCACAGCGACAGTGACACGGTTGCGAAGTAGTAATGCTTGTGGGGAGCATTTGGATGACTTGCATAGTGGTGCATACTGAGCGCGTAGCTCGGGTCGGTCATCATGTAGGCAAGCGGCGCCCGCCAAAGTTTAGGAAAGTGCTTAAACTGGGGTGCTATCGACAAGCTGTACATGAGCATGCGCAAGCTTAA
>CAZMCW010000481.1:0-3456 GCA_964564405.1 uncultured bacterium | reverse complement strand
ACGCATCGCAACGGGTAGTAAACAAGCGCTGGCTCGAGCTGCCAGTAACATGATTCAAGATGGGCAAATTGTGATCTTAGATGGCGGCACAACCACCTTGCAACTTGCTAAATGTTTGCCTAAAACCTTGCAAGCAACCGTGGTGACTCACAGCCCAACCATTGCTGTTGAGTTAGCAAGCCATCCGCGTGTTGAGGTGATTCTCATTGGCGGCAAGCTGGACAAACACTCTATGGTGACGGTTGGTACGGCGGCGCTCGAGGCCCTGTCCCACATTCGCGCAGACCTGTATTTTATGGGCGTGACTGGCGTACATCCTGAGGCTGGCCTGAGTACTGGCAATTTGGAAGAGGCTTACATGAAACGTGCGTTAAGTAACCACGCCGCAGAGACCTTGGTGATGGCCTCAGAGGAAAAGTTGGGCGTAGCGTCTGCGTATATGATTATGCCTACTACAGAGATTACGGGCTTAATTGTTAACACGCTGGATGATGATACTGCCAATACATATACATCGCTGGGTCTTAGCGTTACTCAAATTAACAACGCTGAAACATAACAAAAGCGTCCACAAGTTGCCTCGTAAACGCTCTGACTAGGTGTATTGACGACGCGTTTAAGACTGCTTGGCAAACGTTGCCCACAAACGGCGTAAGCCCGTTGGGGAAGCAGTTTCCCCTTCACTTACAGCAGCTACGTCACCATAGTGCTTGCGCTCAAAGTGATAGAACGCAGCGGGCACAACAAACAGCGTTAAGAACGCAGCCACGGTCATGCCACCGACAATAACCCAACCTAACGAATAAAGAATCTCGGCACCTATCCCTTGGCTGGTAACCATAGGAATGCCGATGATAATCACGGTGAGTGTTGTCATTACAATCGGTCGCAACCGCGACGTTGCGGCTTCAATTAAAGCCTCACGCAGAGTTAAGTCTTTTTCTTCCATGGTGACCAAGACAACCTCGAGAAGCAAGATGGCATTCTTCGTGACTAAGCCGACTAGCATAGTAATACCCAGCACCCCAAACACTGTGAGCTGCGTGTTAGTTAGCACTAGCGTCCAGATAGCGCCTACCACACCCAAAGGCACCGTGCTAAGCAAGTAAAGCGGAAAGCGGAACGAGTTAAACTGGCTGGCGACCACCAAGTAGTTGAGCAAAATGGCCACCCCCAAGGCAATGGGCGCATATTGAGCAAGTTCAGCTGTGGGATCTGTCCCAGCGGCATCTGCAATGCGTACATTACTTGCCGTAATATTTTCTTGCACAGCGCGCTCCCGCAGGTCATTTTGTAAAGTCAAGGTGGAGTTGACACTAGGCGCTGGGTCAGCTTCAAAGTTCACGCTATATTGCTGATCTACACGATTGATTTGCGATAGTGTTAAGCGTGTTTCAAAGCTACCAAAGGTTCCTAACGGCAAGCTAGTCTGCAAAGCTGGTGCGTAGACAGGCAGGCTCAAAAGTGATTGTTCGTCGGCAACTAAGGTTGGGTTTACGGTGACGACCACATCAGCATCAACGTAAGGGTTAATGGTGTTGTTCGTGTTATCTACTCGGAGTTGTGCCACAGTTGTGCCCACGTTGTAAAGCCGCAACAAGCTTGAAATGTCACTTACAGTAATACCTGTTCCCACCAACGAGGCGCGATCAATAATGAACGACCGTTCGTTGATGGCATTGCCCAGATCTGAGGTGACGTTGCTAAGGTCAGCGCTGGCGTCAAAAAACGTATATACGTCGAGTTCAGCGTTGCGAACAGCAGCTAGGTCATCTGAATAAATGCTCTGCCGAAATACGTCCCGTGTAGCGTCGTCATCGCCACCTGTCGTTGTGCCTACATCTACACGAACATCTGCTTCAGGGTAGGCAGCCAAAGTCTCTTGAAGATACGCCTCAACCTGGGGAGCAAGTGCGTAGACGTTATCTGTCCGGCTGTTTTTGGGGGTCGTGAGAACCGTAAACTCAGCAAGTTCAGCGCTAGCTTGCCCGGCAAATTCACCGCTACCCACCACTGTTAATACGTTGGTCACTTCGGGGTGCTCGAGCAGCGCTCCTTCAACTAGTCCGCTTAACTGATCGGTCGTTTCCAAGCTTGCCCCAGCGGGTAGTTCTAGCGCTACGGTAAGCGCCTCAGTATCGTATTCGGGTACAAAGGTAAACTGCACGTAGCGTCCAGCAAAACCTAAGCTAGCAACAAAAAGCCCCGCGATGATAAAGACAAGCCACGTATGATTTAAGGCTGTTCCTACTGCGTTACCATAAGCTTTTGACAACCGCTCCATACCAGCATTAACAACTTGATAGATGCTGCGTGTTATGGCACCCAAGAAAGTGATGATGAGCCTAAACACATAGCCAATCACCCCAAGTGCAAACGGAGCTGCCAACACCACCAACGCCACAAATCCAAACTGCTGACGCATGATGAGCCCAGCTACAACTAGCACCACCCAAACTAGTGGTTTGAGGTAGAGCCTAAGCCCCCAGAGGATGTCGCCACCTATGTGGCCGGGCGCGCTTGCCAGATCACGCCAACTGGCAGGTAGTGGGTTGGGCAAATAGGCAAGACGCACAGGTAAGAAAAACATGGCCTCAAAGTAAGACACCACAATGGTTGCTGCCATGACCAAGGCAAAGTTAGCAAAAAACTGCCCTACGATACCAGGCAGTAGCGATAGCGGAACAAACACAGCTAAAAGCGCCAGGGCAGACGCTAACACGGCGTTTGCAACCTCACCTGCGCCCTCGAGCGCAGCATCTTTGCGTTTGAGTCCCTTAGCCAGGCGTTTTTCACCGTTTTCAGCAATCACGGTTGAGTCGTCTACCACAATCCCCACAGCTACAGTAATGGCGACCAAGGTCATGAGGTTAATATCCAAACCCACAAATTGCATGAAGATAAACGCGCCTGCCATAGTCAGCGGAATCGCCAATGCTACCGAAAAGGTTGACCCCAAACGTCCTAAGAAGAATAGGGTCACTAAGGCAACTGCAACAACCGCTTGAATAATGGAGTTGGTGGTATTACTGACCATGCTTTCAGTAAAACTGGCAGCGTCTAGTACAACCTCTGTGCTGTAGCCCGGTGGGAGTTGAAATTCGTCTAGCGCGTCCAACACATCATTAGCAACAGCTACGGAATTACTACCAGAGGCTTGGCGCACTTCTACAAGTACAGCAGATTGCCCATTAAAACGGGTATAGCTGGTAATATCTTCGTGTCCTTCGCGCACTACAGCAACATCACTTACACGTAACCCCCGGGTTGAATCAATAAGCGCCTCACTTACGTCTTGGGCACTGGTAAAGCTATTTTTACTGGCAATCAGCGAACGCTGCCCAGCAATAGAAATATTGCCTGCAGATTGATCAGATGAAGCTTGCTGAATGGCATTGTTGACAGCTAAGGCACTTAAGCCGTAACGCTCGAGCCAGTCCGGCTCTAAATACACAA
>CAZMCW010000480.1:1127-3503 GCA_964564405.1 uncultured bacterium | reverse complement strand
GAGCGTACCCTTAGATGATTCAGACGATGACATTCAAGAGTCAATTTGGTATTACTTGGTGACACGAGTTTAAGAAGTAACTACCAGACTATACGGAAACTCGAGTAACAAGGTGACATGTGCCTCCACTAACTATTAAACAACTTGCAAGTTCGTTGCTCATTGCAGCCTTGGCACTGGTTGTGTATCTGTCAGGACTTAGTCAACCCGCAGACGACCTCGTTTTGGATGCTTGGTTTCGGTTGCGCGGTAGCCAACCTGCTGCTGATGACATTGTAGTAGTTGCTGTTGGCGAAGATTTTCTAGAAGCGTATCCAACTTTGCCTATTGATCGTCGTTTTTACGCTCGAGTTGTCGATACACTTGCCCAAGCCGGCGCGCGTGTGATTGCGCTAGATGTTTTTTTTCCTGAACCCAATGAAACGCAAGATGATGTGTTAGCGCAGCAACTGCTAACACGAAACGTCATTTTGCCCCATATTATCCAAGCGCCCCGGGAACGCGTGCGGGTTGTGCCCAGTTTGAATACCCTCGTAGGTGCGCGCCGTGGTAGTGTGACCCGCAACTTAAGTGTGAACGACCATCTGCCCTACAACCCGCGTCTTGAAACGGCAACCCGTGGTGTTATAAGTCAACAAGCGGGGGCGCGGCGTATGCAAGCGCAGTTTACGTTTCAGGATGGTACTTTGCCGTCGTTTCCGTTTGTTGCAGCACAGCAAGCGTTACTCGAGCTACAAGACGGACCCAACCAATCCAACATGCCGCTAACACGTAATAGCGCGCAGCTTTTACGCTGGTCGCCTGCCGCCCTAGCGCGCGATAATATGCTTATTGACTACCGCGGTCCAAGCGGTAGTCTGACAACGTTATCGTTTTTAGATGTATATCAGCAAAACTTTTCTTTTGCAGACGTTCAAGACAAAATTGTGGTTATTGGCTACACGTTAATTGGCACAGTTAACGATCAGGTCATTACGCCATTTGGGCTTATGGCCGGCGTTGAAGTTAACGCCAACAAAATCTACACCTTATTGCACGGGCAGTTGCGTGCGTTGGGAGTAGCTTGGTACGGATTAGTCTTGATGGGGTTAAGTCTGTGTTGGGGTGCGTTAAGTCGGCAACGGCGCGCGTTGTGGTGGATTATTGGGGGCATTTTAACGACTTTGGTTGCAAGCTTAGGCCTGTTTTACGCCGGAGTATTTGTCTCGCCATTACTACCTATGCTAACGGCGCTACTTATTTACACGCTCAGTAACTATCATCACTTGCGAGATTTAGACGCTCAACTTTCCAGCCGCATTATGACTTTGCTAGATGCTTCTGGTTTTGCTCAAATAGGGCGCAAGGTGCCTGCTGTGTCGTCATTGGCGGGGAGTGACCAAAATAGCGATGAAAGACGTGATCAAAAAAATGAAAGGGGTAAAACTAAGGTATCTTCAAGTGCATCTTTACCAACTACCTCTTCAGCAAATGCATCTTCAGCAAATGCATCTTCAGCAAATGCATCTTCAGCAAATGCATCTTCAATAACTAGTTCTTCGGCTATGACGCCAGTTGCTGGTAAGGGCGCAGTGGACAGCCGATCAGAAGATGTTGCAGATGCGCAGCAACCACCAGCGGAACCGGAAAAACTTGAAGGCCTCAGTGCGGGTTCTTTAGTACGAGACGCACCTACTATGCTGAGCACCTTGTGTGACAGTTTGGGAGCGTTACACGGCGTGCTTTATATTGGGCAGTTGCGTTACACAACGGCTCGAGCAGATACTCGAAATCAACATGTGGACGGGCAACAAGATACTCATCTTCAAGTTACCACTGAAGCTGTGATAGCTAAGCTCGAGCACCTAGGGTTACGCGCTTACCAGCAAGGTGAGTTACTCGAAGAGCACCCAAAACACCCCAAAGATGTAGAACTTAGTTATCTGGCTGCCCCTTTGCTACTCGAGGGAAACCCGCTAGGCAGTTTGACTATTGCGTTAGCTAGGCCGCCTAGCGACGACGTGCGTGGTTTGTTTGTAAGTTCGTTAGAAAACATTCAACAACTTGCCCGCTACCGCAGCAGTGCTGAGCGCTTGCGGCAACTCACACAGTCGCCCCGTCCGCTCCATTTGGGCTCGAGCGCGCGCAAGTTAGACGCCCTAGGATTACTAGCTGACCTGCTCCAAACGGAACGCAGTTGGTTTAGTGCGTTGCTCGAGACACTGCCTCAGGTTGTTTTTGTCTGCAATGTTTACGGCGAAGCAATTTATAGAAACGTTGCTGCCCGCGCGTTTTTTGGAGACGCCCGCAACATGCTAGTGGCTATTCCTCACAAACTTGCACTAGCAGAAGACCGCTTCCGCGAAGATTATAGTGCGGCCCTAGGCGATCAACGTC
>CAZMCW010000480.1:675-1117 GCA_964564405.1 uncultured bacterium | reverse complement strand
GGAGTGGCTGGCATGGTCAACAATCTGGCAAGTATTGAAGCCCTTTACCGCAACCGGCAAGACATGGTGGCAATGATTGCTCACGACCTGCGTTCACCCCTTACGGGTATTCAAGGTTTTAGCGATCTACTGCTCGAGACAGACCTAGACGACACCCAAAAAGAGTATCTCACAATCATAAGTAGTGAAGCAGCCCGCATGGCCCGACTCACCGACGACTTTTTAGAACTCAGCCGGATTGAGTCAGGCAGATGGCAGATTACCCGCGGCCCCTGCGATTTAGCGGAACTATTGCGCTACGCGGTTGCGGCATTAAGTTATGAAGCGTCTCAAAAAGGGATTAACTTTAAGCTCGAGGCGCCTAGCCGTTTAAACACCTATATCGACAACCATGCTATTCGCAGGGTGATTACCAATTTGCTCAACAACGCCATCAAGTATT
>CAZMCW010000480.1:0-665 GCA_964564405.1 uncultured bacterium | reverse complement strand
AGAGATGAGCCGGTTGCAGCAGGTGTTCGACAACCTGATTGGCAACGCCATCAAGTATTCACCTGCTGACACACAGGTGACAGCCCACTTAACAGAAATAAATAGGGCATTTATCGTGCATGTACGCGATGAAGGCTACGGTATCTCTGAAGAACATCAAGCAAATTTATTTCAAAAGTATCAACGGGTAGGCGAAGGCCCTCAAGCTAAGATTAAAGGTACTGGGTTAGGACTTTATATGGTCAAGCTTATTGTTGAAGCCCACGCTGGAGAGATAAGCTTGACATCTGCTAGAGGTGAAGGAAGCACATTCACCATCACCTTACCTAAACCCCAAAACGTCCTTGTTGAAGATGAGCCTGTAAGCTCGATGTGATTGTAGTAGCGTTTTCACGAGTGACCGCCACAGACAATTGCGCGTGTGACCCAGGAGAGTAGAAATCGACCCACTCAGTATGTGGGAACCAATCTTGGAACTGCTATGAATATTGTGACCACAATATGCTCGAGTAGTAAGTCTTTAATTGAGTGCATAGATGGCTATTTGTTCAGCCCAGTTTGGGGTTTACGTGCAGCAGATACCACCGGCTAACGCTATAATAGATATACGTAATAGACCTCTTGCAAAAGTAGAGATACCTGTTTCAAAGTAAGGCATGAGATAT
>CAZMCW010000479.1:0-3506 GCA_964564405.1 uncultured bacterium | reverse complement strand
AACACCACGCAGGTAACTCTCGAGGTTGGGGAAAATTGTAGGAGTATTGATGTCTCCTTGAGCGCTTACATTCAAACTAGCCTCTTCAAAAAGTGCTACTAATTTTCCCGGTGCAGACAGTTCAAAAGGTCCTTTACCTGCAGGTGGCTCCGGCAAAATATCTCGTACTGCTTGGAAGATATGTCGGTAAGCTACCTTCTCAGGCGGACCAAAAAGTCCAGTGACAACGTGACCACCCGGTTTACAGACTCGAGCCAGTTCCTGCAAAGCTGCTACTCTATCTGCTGAATACTGGACAGAGTTGGCTGCAAAAACAACATCAAAGCTGTTATTTTCAAACGGTAAATCTGCCATGTCGCCAACATGAAAGTCAGCGTCGGGCAAGCGCTTTTGTGCATAAGCAATCATGCCTTCAGCCGCATCTAACCCGGTCACCTGCGCTCCCAATTCAGCAGCCAGTACACTTGCACCCCCGGCACCACAGCCTACATCGAGCAAGCGTGTTCCTTGACCAACAGCGGTTGCATCTAACATTGCGTGCAATAGGGGTGCATGCCCTGGTTCTTGAAGTTCTGCCCAATCTTGGACAGCTTTACTCCACAGTTCTCCTTGTACCTGTGCGGTTGCCACAGATACCTTTCTTTCAAGATGCTTGTTGTGATTAAAAAACCGAGTTTTGGGTAGAGGTGTCGAATGGTCAAAGCTCGCGGGCTATCGGTATCCCCTAAAAAGCCTAAATTAATTACAGATATCAAGAATTTTTGATTATCTCAACTCATTGATTACTCGTTTCTGTACAAACTCATCTAAGCCTTCTTGGCCTAGCTCAACTCCTAAACCCGAGGCTTTTGCGCCACCTATAGGAATTTTGGGGTCTACGTCCGGGTGCTTGTTGATCCAAACAGTGCCGGTGTCCATGAGCAGCGCTAGCTCACGTGCTTTCTTCAGGTTTCCTGACCATATGCTTCCACCAAGACCTTGGGGGGACTCATTGATACCCTCAATAGCTGTCAATGGATCAGAGAATTTAAGGATGGGTAATATTGGGCCAAACTGTTCTTCTGTAACTAAACGTGACGTTTCATCAATATCACATACAAGGGTAGGTTCTATAAAATAGCCTTTTCTATCCATTACCTTGCCTCCAGCGATGATTCGTCCATCTTGGGATGCCTCTGAAAGCAAGTCTTTGACCTTCTCGAACTGAGCATGATTTTGTAAGGGGCCTAAATCAGTGTCTTTTTCAGCACCGTTCCCAATGACTTGGCTATTAGCAACAGAGGTAAGTTCTTGACATAGTGCGTCATATATTGACTCATGAACATAAAGTCGTTTTATCGCAATACAAACTTGACCGCAATTATTAAATGCAGCCCGAAAAATCTTAGGTGCAACGTTTTTGATATCTACATCATCAAGAACTATTGCAGCATCATTTCCGCCTAATTCTAGGGTTAGACGTTTGAGGGTAGTCGCCGCACTGGACATCACTTTTACACCAGTAGCAGTGCTTCCAGTGAAAGAGATTTTATGAATTTTAGGGTGAGACGTTATTTTGTCCCCTAGATGATTTGCATCAGTAATAACGTTCAAAACTCCTGCTGGAAATACTTTGTGAATCAGTTCAGCGAGTTTTAACGTTGATAACGGTGTAGTGGGAGCTGGCTTAACAATAAGGGTATTTCCCGCAAGAAGTGCAGGTCCCAGCTTGATTCCTAAAAGTAAAAGTGGGACATTCCAAGGAATAATTGCAGCCACAACACCTAGGGGAAAACGATGCACTTCTACATATCTAGTAGAGCTGTCTTCCAATGTTTCGACCGGAAGTGTCATATCTGCAAATTGTCTTATAAAAAAAGCAAGTCCCTTAGTTTCTGATATGGCCTGAGATAGAGGCTTGCCTTGCTCGCTTGTCAGTAACCAGCCAAGCTCCTGAGTGTTGTCATCAACAATCTGAGCAACTTTCAAAAGTGCTTCTCGTCGTTCTTTGATAGGAGTTTGTGACCACTTTGGGAACGCTGATGCTGCCGCTTCAACTGCTTCATTGAGCTGAGCTTCAGATGCAATCGGACTAACACCCACTACTTCTTCAGTAGCTGGATTGATCACATCGATTTCACCATATCCGGGTACCAGTTCTCCTCTAATCAACATATGATATTCAGGCATTAGTTCAGCTCCCTTTTAGTGGTCATAGAAACTAGACGATATCAACAGCTTGGTCTATTGTCTGGTGGCTCGGGCGCGGGAGTGTGGCACAGCGATTGAAAATTTACATATAGACGGATAATTAAGTCTCTTCGAAAACTTTTTAAATGACTGGTCAATTACAAAGCTATACCGTGCTAGCGGCTGCCTCGAGAAACTCGTTTATGAAATTAACAGCGTTGAGGTTGATTTTTAACTTAAGTCATGCGCCTTTTTGGGCAATCATCGCATAAAAGTTATACCCAGAGAAAAACGTTCCCTCATCGTGCGCTTGTCTTTGATCGGCAACAAATTCTTGGGTTTCTTCCGATGTCGCTACACCAATACTAGGAAGTAATGCCGATAGTGAGTCCAATGATGGAAGAAAGAAATCCGCTTTACCTATCTCTGTAACCTAGCGATTTTTGTAATTCAAGACCTGAGCGACGAAGCATTCGTGGCATAGAACGCATGACGCGCGGATTTGCGACAAATCCACTGATGATTTTTTCATCCATTTCTTTGCCATAAATCGGGTCGTCTGTACCGTATGTCAATGTCGCATAATCGCCATCAAAAATAACGCAGACGCCACTGGGTTTTAGCATACGAGCAATTTCGCTTACGACGATATCTGGACTGGGGACATGGCTAATCAGGGTATGTGCAAAAACCATATCAAAACTTTGATCGGGCAACTTAGTTTCCTGAGCGTCCAAGACTAACCATTGGACGGCACTGCCAATACCTTCTTCGGCAAAGGCTGCTTTGCCACGATCAACTAACACTTGGCTAATATCCACTGCCGTGACGTTACCTTTGAAATCTGACCGAGCAAGCACTTCACGGATTTCCACACCCGTGCCGCAACCAAGAAATAGGGTATCTAGATGGCGAGAAAAATCTAGACAGTCCAAGTACTCATACAACATAGCCATATAGCGCTGGCTGCCTCGCCTTGACTCTAATCGCGTCGCAAGAACATCTAGTACTTTAGGATCAAGTTCATGTGTGCGGCCATAAACATCAATGTGAGCCATTGCTACTTCCCCTTACAGTAGGTAAAAACTATCAGAAAATGCTTATTTGTCAAAGCGCAAAACGTGCCAACAATTGGTTTAAGTATTATTGCTACAGACATATTGCGCCTTGGATTGATTCAATTGCTAGTCCATATCATGGAAATTAGAACAGGTAAGCGCAAAAAGTGTAGCGTATACCTTAACTCCCCTTGTAGGTGTGCAGTTGCCAAGAATCTTCTTCAAGGTCATCGTAGTTCATAATCAGGTAATAATCAAAAAATCAAAGCTAGGGAGGCA
>CAZMCW010000478.1:661-3510 GCA_964564405.1 uncultured bacterium | reverse complement strand
CGCCGCAACGACGTATTTACCATTGCCAATCACAAAGAAATTTTGCCTGCCTTGCCGTCCCGCCTCATGGCCAGCGTGATTGCTGCTTGCGCGCCGTCCCTCTTTAACTACTACCGTCAATTTGACCCGAGCTTACCCAAAACGCGCCCGTTTATTGAGCTATTCCGCTGGCGGCCCTACATCAACTTATCGCTCATGACCGACATGATGCGCCACTTCGGGCTGCCCACCCGCTTAGTCACCGACTCCATCGGCGGGGATGTGGACGAAGACGTGGGCTTGCAACCGCTGCGGCTTGTTCGCAAAATCTTTGTACTGGCCCGCTTGGGGCTTGCGCAACTTTTGTCTGTGCCGTCTTCCCGTAAAGCACGCCAAGACATCCTCGCCAAAACTGCACCTTATGTCAATACCGATTCTGAGGATACGTTCAGTTTCCGCGAGGTATTGGACAACCTCGCATGGGTATATAGCCGCTTAGTCCGGGAGATGTTTTCACTCACCGCCGCCACCAGCGCGCCCGTGTCACTCTTGCGGCGCTCTGGCGCACTTCCCCTCCACAGCGCCAGCCAGCGCACCATCGGCACCGCCATGCTCACCGACCTCAACCCCATCAAAGCCTATGTGGCAACCCGCCCCGACCTGCACACCGACTTACAGGAAGGCACGCTGCCAGACGACCCCAAACTGAATGAGATGTGGCAAACCTACCTCGATAGACACGGACACCGGGGTGTGTTTGAAAGTGACATTGCCAGACCGCGCCTACGCGAAGACCCCGCGTTTATGTTGCGCACGCTCTTACAACCGCCCCTTGGTGGGCAAGCCGAGGCTGTCACCTTGAGTGCACGCTGGAAGTCTCGCTTAAAATCCTGGCGAGCGCTCGTGACCTTACCGTTGTGGTGGCAAGCACGCCGCTCCATTGCCGCCCGTGAACTGCTTCGCTACGACGCCATGAAAAGTTTTGCCCACTTACGTACCGCCCTACTCACTTTGGCAGATGCCGCTGTAGCACGTGGGCAACTCCCTGACCGCGAAGACATTTGGCAGTTAAGCCAAGACGAGTTAATCGCGCTGGATGTTGGCAAGGTCTACGACCGCGCGTTTATGGCTGCCCGCAACCAAGACATTGACGCCCTGGCAGATATTCACCTGCCCGACTTACTGAACCGCTTTGACGACTTGGAGCAGTACAGCCCTGCTGCTACCCGTAACCGCACGCACTTTCACGGCATTAGTTTGACCACCGGCAGTGTGCGCGGGCGAGCTTGGTGTTTGCGCGAACCTGCCAGCCGTTTACCACAAGGCTTTGTGTCTGAAACAACTATTTTAGTGGCACCGTCCATCGACAGTGGCTGGCTACCGACTTTCAACTTAGTGGCTGGCGTGGTGGTGGAAACAGGCGGCGATTTGTCGCACGGGTCGATTATTTTGCGGGAGTTGGGGTTGCCGGCGGTGACGAATGTGGCTGGGGTGATGCGGGGGGTGCAGACGGGGGATGTGTTGGTACTTGAGGCTGGGGAGGGGAATGTGGCACGGGTGGATGCTGCGGCGATTCAGGGTGCATCCACTAAATCAACCTAAAAACTTAAATTAATTATAGAAGCAAAACCAAGCACAGACTTCAAAGGATATATTTAAGAGTGTTTTAATAGTTTTACTTGGAATAAGGTGATCTCAGTGTCTCAAGCTAAAGCTGAATTAGAAATAAGAATAGCATTATCTACAGAACAGCAAGAGCTTAATCTCAGTTTTCGAGAGTTACTACGTTTACCTGAATACATTGGTAAATTAATTAGCTTGGAGAAACTCTATATCTCTAACAATTACCTAACAGCTTTACCTGATAGCTTTTGTGATCTATACAACTTAGTAGAATTGAATATAAGTGATAATTTATTAAACTATTTACCAGAAAATATTGGAGGTTTAAGCAGCTTGCAAAGGCTTTATCTCCGTAATAACCACTTAACAGTTTTACCTATAAGTATTGCTCAGCTTAATGATTTAAGGGAACTCAATCTTCAAAACAACCATTTGGTAAAATTGCCTCTATATTTTGAAAAAGTAGAGAAGCTTAGCCTTCTAAATCTTCAAGACAATAAATTAGAAACACTGCCCGAAAATATTGGACACATAGCTGGTTTGAAAAGCCTGAATTTGCATGGTAACCACCTAACAACTCTACCCTCCAGCATTGAACAAATGCACGAGCTACGCAGGCTCCGCATTTGTCGTAATGAACTCGAATACTTACCTGACGATATTGGAAAATTAAAAAATTTAGAGGAGTTTTCTTTATACGGAAATAAACTAACGTCCTTACCCGACTCAATCAAAGAACTACACAAATTAGAAAATTTAGAAATATATGAAAACCAGTTAGTGTTTTTGCCTCAGAATATTGGGCAACTAGGTAACTTACAAATACTTGATCTCCATAAGAACCAGTTGAGATTTTTACCTGAGAGTATTGGACAGCTAAATAATTTGCAGATACTTAATCTTAGTGAAAATCCTTTGGGTCCGCAATTGGCTGCGGCATATGCAGAAGGAATAGATGCTGTTAAAACATACTTACTTGCAGAAGCGGCCGGCAAAATAACTCTTAATGAAGCAAAACTTATTCTGGTAGGAGAAGGCAATGTAGGCAAAACATGTCTGATAGATTCGTTACAAGGGCAGTCTTTTCGACAACGTGAAACTACTCACGGTATTCAAATTAGTAACTTTGAAGTTAAAGGCACTAATAATATAACTATCAACGGTTGGGATTTTGGTGGTCAAACTGTTTATAGACCTACCCATCAACTCTTTTTCACAGCCCCCGCGATCTACCTAATTGTATGGAA
>CAZMCW010000478.1:370-650 GCA_964564405.1 uncultured bacterium | reverse complement strand
CGTGAAGGCATCACACAAGGGTTCGTGGAGGAATGGATGGAACTTGTCCGGCGTCGCGAACCGAATGCCAAAATGATTATTGTAGCAACTCACGCTCGGGATCGTCGGCCAGATATCGATATGTATGCACTTGAAGCCCGCTTTGGTGATAATTTAGTTGGTCATTTTGAAGTAGACAATAAGCCTGACGAATACGGCACCCGCTTGGGCATTGAAGAGCTGAAACAGAAAATTGCACAAGTCGCTGCTGATTTACCTGAGATGGGACAACGTGTCCCTA
>CAZMCW010000478.1:0-360 GCA_964564405.1 uncultured bacterium | reverse complement strand
GCAAGATACACGAAATGCATTCAAAAAAACAGATAAACCTTATATCAAGTTTAAAGAAGCTCTTGATATTTGCTTTCAAAACGAAATGAGTGACATTGAAGCCGAAACTTTTTTAAGCGTGTCACGGCATCTAGGACATATTACTTATTATCCTCATGACAATGTTCTTAAAGACATTGTCATCTTTAAACCAGACTGGTTAGCTCAAGCCATTAGCCTCGTACTAGACGACGCTGAAACACGCCAGCGTGGTGGCTTAGTTGCCATGTCTCGGCTCAGAAAATTATGGGATGATCCAAAGCGAGATCTAGAGTTACGTTATTCAGAGCATTTACACCCTATCTTCGTACGGCTTATGGA
>CAZMCW010000477.1:2652-3518 GCA_964564405.1 uncultured bacterium | reverse complement strand
TAGCAGATGCAACTATCACCCCTAACCAACAGAATGTCCCAGTTTATAGTGCTTATCTACTAGTCCCAGCAGGTTCAACCAACGTCACCATCGACTCTCTCACGCTCAACACAAAAGATATCCCAGCATTACGAGACATCCAATCACTAACGCTTCTCATCGACGGTGGTACAAGAGGCATCCAAGATAACAGAGATGTTGTTCTCAGCACGATTGATGCCCCAGTAGCCAATGGCGTCATCACGTTTGAGCTCAATGAGCGGACCCTGCAACCTGACTTGCCGTTGTGGATTTTGGTGACGGCGGACTTTTAGCAGTATTAGCTAAAACAACACAAACTAAGCTAGCGAGCAGTGTAAAAGCTGCTCGTTTTGTGGTATTTGCAAGGTGCATTTTGGGTGCAGCATGGTTTGATAATGCTTAATGATTGGTTTAGGCATAGATGCAGGTGGCTCGAGCACCCGCTGGCGACTCATGAGTACCACGGGCGAATTAGCGCGCGGCACAACTGACCCCATCACCGGGCATATTTTCACAGCTAGTGACCGCGAGACAAACCTCAGCCGCTTAGAGGGCTTACTTGAGAATGTACTTGCTGCTGGTACGCCAGATGCAGTAGTGGCGGGTATGACGGGCTTACATCAACATACAGACGCACACGCGTTACTGGTAAATGAAATCATCCAAAAACTTGGCTTACCTGCCAACAAGGTCGTGCTTGATAACGACCTGAACGTGGCCTACTTAGGTGTGTTTGCCCCCGGCGAAGGCATTTTGTTGTATGCGGGTACGGGCGCAGTGGCGTATCATCAAACAGCAGATGGCGGCGAGGTGCGTGCAGGTGGTTATGGCTATTTAATTGATGA
>CAZMCW010000477.1:2318-2622 GCA_964564405.1 uncultured bacterium | reverse complement strand
GTGGGTAGACCACGACGGCAAACCTAGTGATGCTCCATTAGCAACCCATGTTTATGATGCACTTGGTACGCGCACGTGGCCAGACATTATGGCAACTGTTTATGGTGGCGGGCGCAGTAAAGTAGCTACGCTGGTGCCAGTGGTGGTGGCAGCAGCAGATGCAGGGGATGATGCAGCACTAGCCATTTTGCAGCAGGCAGGTCGGGAACTGGCGCGGCTTGCTAAAGACATTCAGCACCGTCTTACGAAACCTTTACCTGTGGCATTTTCGGGTGGGATTGCCCAGCACGCGCAGCAGGTCGGC
>CAZMCW010000477.1:994-2308 GCA_964564405.1 uncultured bacterium | reverse complement strand
GTTTCATGTGGTGATGGCAGAAGCAGATGTGGTGGCGGCGCGGTTGGCCCTTAAGTTAGTGGGCTGAGCTTAGTGGCTCGAGCAACCCTCAACATTCCTAAGAAATCCCACCACAAGTGTGCAGGGCGCGTTTTGGGTACGTCATTTATATGTCATTGGGTGGGGGGGGCTCGAGTTACAACAGCATCATCCCTATAACGATGTGAAAGGACAATTATGCAAACCCGCACTTTAGGCAAAACCGGCTATCAGGTGTCAGAAATTAGCTTTGGCGCGTGGGCCATTGGCGGCAGTTGGGGTGAAGTTAGCGAAGATGAGGCGATGCAGGCGTTACATGCAGCGCTGGATAACGGCATCAACTTTTTTGATACTGCAGACGTTTACGGTGATGGTGTTAGTGAGCAGCGCATTGCCCGCTTAAAGCGTGAGCGCAGTGAGCCCATGATTGTGGCCACTAAAGCTGGGCGGCGCTTAAACCCGCACGAAGCAGATGGCTACAACCGCAAAAACTTAACTGAATTTATTGATAGAAGCCTCAAAAACCTCGAGACAGATTGCCTCGACCTTGTGCAACTTCACTGCCCACCTACTGAGGTTTACTACCGTCCGGAAGTTTTTGGCGTGCTGGATGACCTTGTGAAAGAGGGCAAACTGCGTCACTACGGCGTCAGCGTCGAAAAGGTGGAAGAAGCCCTTAAAGCCATCCTCTACCCGAACGTGGCGACGGTACAGATTATCTTCAATATTTTCCGGCAGCGCCCTAGCGAGTTGTTTTTTCGCGAAGCCAAAGCGCACAACGTGGGTATTTTAGCGCGGGTGCCACTCGCCAGCGGCTTACTCACCGGCAAAATGACGGCCTCATCTACCTTTGCCGAGGACGACCACCGCAACTTTAACCGCCACGGACAAGCGTTTGACCAAGGTGAGACGTTTTCTGGCGTGGACTACGACACGGGCTTAGCTGCGGTGGATAAACTGCGCCCGTTCATCCCTGAAGGTGCCACCATGGCCCAGATGGCCTTGCGCTGGATTTTAATGTTTGATGCCGTCACCTGCGCCATTCCCGGTGCCAAACGTCCTAGTCAAGTTGAGGACAACGCGGCTGCGGCTGACTTGCCCGCATTTTCAGATGAGGCGATGACGCAGATTAAACAAATTTATCAAGATGATATTTATGCCCAAGTGCACCACCGTTGGTAGCGGGTTAAGTATTTTCTGATGATATTGCCTGCTGACGTTGTTGTGGTTAACGGTAGCATCTTGCGTGTGTCCTTAAACTCAACGTATGTCTAGCCTCGAGCGCGCTGTAGAACT
>CAZMCW010000477.1:0-984 GCA_964564405.1 uncultured bacterium | reverse complement strand
GGTCAGCTTGCCTTGCGAGTAGACCGTTCTGCCGAACTCGCCGCCAAACACCACGCTGGCCAGCGCCAACGCAATGGCACCCCTTATTTACTCCATCCACTTTATGTGATGCAGCGGGTGGAAGGTCTGCCTGCCAAAATTGTGGCGGTTTTGCATGATGTGGTCGAAGATACGCTGTTGACGCTGGAAGATTTGCGGGCGGAGGGATTTAGCAGTGAGGTTGTGGAAGCTGTTCGTTTGTTAACAAGATTAGATAATGTCTCTTACGAAGATTATGTACACGCACTTGCCCACAACCCACTTGCCCGCACGGTGAAATTAGCTGATTTACGCCACAACATCGATTTAACGCGTTTGGATGAGGTGCGTGATTATGACCTCGAGCGGGCTAGAGGTTATCACAAGGCGATTTTGAAGCTCGAGCAAGCTGCAACCTTACCATAAGCGTCATCCACACCTTAACAAACAGCAAGGAGGCTAATCTCACAAAAAGTTAGCCTCCTTGCTGCAGTGATATATATAGTTGCTACCTAGCGCATCTGTTGACTTGCTCCCATGCTCCCCTTCTCCCCGCCTCCTGTCCTAAAACGACCCAAAAAAATCCAACGACAACGTAATGCTGTGGCTGTCACCGCGTGGACTGTACTCTGCCCCTTCAGCACCATAATTAAAACGATATTGCAAACTAGTAGATAGGTCGTCGGTGATGTCGTAGCGGCCAGTGGCGGTAGCAAACCCAGAGCCATCACTTAAGTTACCCAACCAAAACACCGACGGGGTGATGTCACTAAAGTTCACGTCTGGCGAACTAAGACTAAGCGCTGCGTAGTGTTTACCGCGCTCGGTAAGGTCAGAGGCATTCAAGATGTCATCTGCAAGTAGATCACTCACGGCAGCCGGGTTATCTGTAAAAATGCTCGTGTCATCGTAGCCTTGCCCATTAAAAAAATACTGTGCACTAGCTGAGAGGGTGTAGCGATCATC
>CAZMCW010000476.1:0-3568 GCA_964564405.1 uncultured bacterium | reverse complement strand
TTGCCAGCAAATCGCCTTGACCAATGGCGATGTTGAGGGTGTCACCCGGTCGCCACGCATAGCCGCGTACATCGCGTGAATAAGTATCAGTAGGAATGCGCCCCGGCTTTTCTTCGTCTAGACCTATACCCACAGGATTACCGTAGCCAAGTTCAAACGCTTTGTCGGTGAGCGCTCGAGCAAACGGGCTCCAGCCTGTATTGGCGTCTGGGGTGTTGGCAGCTGCTTGAAAATAAAAGGTATTGCAACTGTCAGCAATAGCCTCGGCGCTGGTATAGGTTCCGCGGTAATAGCCGGCCCAATTACGCATGACAATACCTAAAAAGTTGTAGTTGCCGCTGCAGGCGTAGCGCGTTTCGGGACCAATAAAGCCGCCTTCTAACAGGGCGATGCTCGAGACCAGTTTAAACGTAGACGCTGGCGGATATTCACTGATAGCGCGGTTCATGAGCGGCATGCCAACATCATCTTGTAACAGGGCTTGAATCGCCTCGGTTGAACTAGGGCGGTGCGTAAACACATTAGGGTCGTAGTCGGGGTAGCTGGCCATGGCTAGAATCTCGCCATTTTGTGGGTTCATGGCAATAACGGCCCCGCGCAAATTGGTTTCTATAGGTCTACCGCGCCGGATACGGTCGGGGTTGACATACTCGAGCGCACTCGCCAATATTTGCTCAGACGCTTGCTGCAAGTCTAGATCAAGGGTCAGCGTAATGTCCTGACCAGCCCTAGGTGCCAGTAACTGATGCCGGTCGAGTACGACACCACGGTTGTTGACCTCAACCAATTCAGTGCCAGGTGCGCCAAAAAGTACTTCTTGATAGCTGGCTTCAATGCCTTTAAGACCCACTAAATCCCCCAGTGCATAGCCGGGAAAGCGTTCTGGGTCGGCTTCGGTGGTATAACCAATCACGTGAGGGGCGAGGCCACTAGGGTAGGTGCGTTCAACGCGTTTGCGCAGGTAAACATTTTCTTGACCGGCAACAAGTTCTTCAATGGCAGGAACTAAGCTATCATCAATGTTCCACGCGACAACCTTGCCGTAAAGGCGTTCACTAGGATCACTTGTATCGGGTGGTGCAAAACCCTCGGTGACATTCAGCAAATAGTGCAAGCGGTCTTCATGAACGACCTCGCCGCCCCAGTACATGAGGTCTACAGCGATGCGGTTTTCGGCGAGCACCGTGCCATCACGCGCTAAAATACGCCCGCGTAAGGGCGGAATACGGCGCTGCTCCAAAAAGTTTTCTTCGCTTAGAAGGCGGTACTCGTCGCTTTTAATAAACTGCAAATAAATAAGCCGACCTGTGTAAATCACCATGATAGTAAGCATGGCTGCCAGCAGTAAGCGCGCTCTGGTAAGCAGTGGATTTTTTTCTTTTTGCGTCACCCTGAGGGCCTCCGGCGTGATTAAGCTACTTTCAATGATCGTAAGTAAGATTAGGTTCTTGTGTAATGTATTTACTGACTGTTGACTGAGACGGTGCCTCGTTTGTGGCTATTCCATAGTTAGTACGAGACGGGCATCAGCTGGATAATTTTTGAGCTGTAGTACTCGAGCACAATCACATTATTTAAGACGTCAACATTAAGATGCTGACGATCTTATCCTCGAGCAACACCATATGTGCCATAGTTGTAAAGTGCCATAGTCGTAAATCTAGTCACATTGCAAACTAGACCAGCACATTTACAAGTTTAGCGCAGGTCTTTAAGTCAACGCACACATTCATATAGCAATCTCTTAACACATGCGTTCAAGCATGCACATGTTGAGGCTTAGGGTTTAGTTTTGAGTGGGTAAAGCCCCTTACAGTAGCTCGCGCTTGAGCGTAGCATCGCGCTCAATAAGCCACTCGGCAATGGGGAGTAACAACATGCTAGCAAGCAGGGTAAATAAGGCGTCCAAGGGCGCAACCCGGCTTAAAGTCGTCCACAAATCTGCGGTATTGCCAAACCACTGTAGCATCATGGCAAACATAATCCACTTGCCAAGAATAGCGCAGGTGACAATAAGTAACCGCTCAGAAAAGCCCGCTTGGTTGAGTCTCGAGGCAACCGCTGACCCACCTAACACCGCGCCCGCTAGCCCAAACGCATGAAAGCCCAACGCGCCGTGCCCCATTAAATCTTGCAACAGCCCAACACCGTACGCAACCAGCACCATCTGCCACGCAGGTAAGCGCCACAAGAGCGTAAGCGCGCCGAGCAAAAACAAATCTGGGGCGGGTAGCGGAGCTAGTAAAGCTGCCAAGCTACCTTGCACGATGATAAGAGACAGGTAAAACAAAATGAGTTGCAAAGTGTTCCTCGAACAGATGAAGCACTAGAGATGGACAGTGACTTTTTGCAATTGCGTTTGAAGGATGACGTCTCCAAAGTAGACGTTTTAACCTCAACCAAACCTTTAGATTCTAACCGAGGTTGTGGCTAACGTGCTTCGTCTCGAGCGTCACCCTCTACTTCATGAACCGAGCGCCGCGCAGCCAGGTCGCTATTGTAGTTGCGTACCACCCAAACAACAATACCTACCGACACAACGACAGTACCAAGGGCTGAAACAATAATTAAAAAGACCGTAAAAGGACTCATAAGCTAGCTTAACGTGCAACCCCAACAAATGTGGTGTTCATTCGTAAGTTCTAGCGTGTTTGTGGTTGTTGGGCTAATACTAACGCCGGATGATGTTTATGAGTCACAAGACGGTCTGGTAAAGCATTTAAACTACACGAAAAATGCCTTACAAAGGATAAACATAACCGTACCAAGCAATTAGGATATACGTAATGTTGATAGCCTCAACCCTGTATAATTTGAGATATGAGAATTGGCATTATCGGCGCTATGCCTGAAGAAGTGAAGATGCTGCTCGAGGACCTTGAGGACAGACAAGATCACAAGCAAGCTAGTTTTGTGTTGTTCAAAGGGACTTTGGAGCAATTACCTGTCATCATTGCGCAGTGTGGCGTGGGTAAAGTCAACGCAGCGGTACTCACGCAACTACTCATTCAACACGGTGCTACTCACATCATCTTTACTGGGGTGGCGGGTGCAATTGCGCCCAACTTGCAAGTAGGTGACATCGTCATAAGTCAAGATGCTGTCCAGCACGACGTAGACGTGACTGCTCTAGGGCACGCTAGCGGTGAAATTCCAGGCGATGCTACCCGTTGGAAAGCTGACCCAACCCTGCGCGGACTAGCCTATGCTGCAGCGTGTAACCTCACTGAGGTCAATGCCTACGCGGGAACAATTGCTACTGGCGATCAATTTATTGCTGACAGTGACAAAAAAGCATGGTTGCGCGATACGTTTGACGCAGCGTGTGCTGAAATGGAAGGTGCTAGTGTTGCCCACGTGTGTTGTAAGTGGAACATTCCTTTTGTGATTATTCGCAGCATTAGCGACGACTCAGACAGTAGTGCCGAGGTGGACTTTCGGGTGTTTATGCCCCAAGCGGCAGAGCGGGCTAGCAGTGTTGTTCGGTCAATGTTACAAGGTTTGGCTGGCTAGGTTATACCCTTTCCGGTTATTTTGGTAACAAAGTAACCCGAGCGGAGCGAGCAGA
>CAZMCW010000475.1:0-3568 GCA_964564405.1 uncultured bacterium | reverse complement strand
CGTGAGGGTATTTATTATGGTCGTGGCGCGTTAGACGACAAAGGTGAATTGTCCGTGCGGTTGGCAGCTATCAAATGGCTCAAAGACAGTTTGGGAGAGTTGCCCTGCCGGATCAAGTTTTTAGTTGAAGGTGAAGAAGAAATTGGCAGTCCGCACTTAGCTAGCTATTTGCAAGCCCACCAAGATGATTATCAGTCAGATGTCTGCGTGTGGGAATTTGGCGATATTAACGCCCTCGGGCAACCACAAACCTACTGCGGACTCAAGGGTATTTTGAGTCTCGAGCTTATGGTTCGTACTGCCCGTTACGACTTGCACTCGAGCTACGGTGCGGTCATCGAAAACCCTATTTACCGCTTGGCAGCAGCCTTAGCATCACTCCGAGATGATGACGGCAATATCCTCGTTGAGGGATTTTATGACAATGTACGCCCGCCTTCTGAAGAAGATAAAGCGCTTCTGGAAGCACTCCCGAGCGATGAGCGCGAACTTGCCCACATGTACGGCGTTGAGGGTTACTTGGGTGATGTAACAGGTAAAGACTACTACGAGCGTTTGTACTTTGGGCCTGCGATTAACTTTAATGGCTTCCACAGTGGTTA
This sequence comes from uncultured bacterium, assembly GCA_964564405.1. Classification (GTDB taxonomy): domain Bacteria; phylum Deinococcota; class Deinococci; order Deinococcales; family Trueperaceae; genus JBCCBI01. The sequence continues at coordinate 2,966 of CAZMCW010000475.1, read as the reverse complement.
TGGCGGCATGGGCAGTAAAACGGTGCTGCCTGCTACCGCAAGTGCCAAGGTGGACATTCGCTTGGTGCCAGACCAAACCCCTGAGGCTATCCTCACCTGCCTTAAGAATCATTTTCAAAAACACGGGTTTACAGATATTAGCGTTACACCTGCCCAACACGCGGAACGCCCGGCGCGCACCACAGCTGATCATCCGTGGATTCAGACTACCTTGGCAGTCATGCAAGAGGTCTACAACAAAACGCCCGTTGTTTATCCGAGTTCACCAGGATCTGGGCCTATTCATCCATTTGTTGAGGGTTTAGGTGTGCCTATTGTGGGGATTGGCTGTGGGCATCAAGACGGTAAAATCCATAGTCCCAATGAAAATATGCGCTTGACTGACTACCGCTTGGCTGTAGAGACGCTGGCGAAGGTGCTCGAGCGCTACCCTCAACAGCATCAACCTTGATTGATAGATTACGTTTGAAGAAGCATCCAGAGACGCATCAACATCAGATACCATGCTGATGCGTCCTGAACAAACAAATTTTGCATCAGGTAACTTATGCTTGCATATTACAAAACTAGCATCGATAAGTGAGTAACTCCACACAGGTGATTTTTAAGATCGCTCGAGTGGTTTCCTCAAAATGCATCTAGGACACCCTATTTTAGGCGTTTAGTAAGATCAAAGGGGATGACTCGGGTTCTTCACTAAGCGTTCACAAAATCTTGACATTGTGCTATAGTGAGCCTGCCTGTAACGCGATTATTCACATTTTATGTTTTCTATACATGTAGCATATTGATGCTACCCTTAAACCTGCAAATGCCACTACCTCAACTTAACCATTAACGTGTGATGTTTTGGCAACGTGTTGTGAGATTGCTGTTCTTGTAGCGTTTCCACGAGTAGCTGCCACAAGCAGTTGCGCGTGCGACCTGGGGGAGTAGAAATCGACCTGCTTAGTGTGGAGGAACTAATCCTGAAACTGCTATTGTTATTGCATTAGTTGTTTCAGCCGTCAATTTAGCTTCTTGTCAATCTAACCTTTACGTCTACATCTTACGTCTGCATCCCTTTACATCTGCATCCCTTTACGTCTGTATCCCTTTACGTCTGTATCTTTGTTAAGAAAGCTCATCATGCCGCAGTTTCGCAAAGACATTTTTAGTGACGCTTGGATCATGATCTCGCCTGAACGAGGTTTGGAAGCTTCGGTGTACGGCAGTGTTAGGCCCAACCAAGCCTCACCTTTATCACCGGGCAACGAAGCAAGCTTAGGACATGAAGTGCGTGCGCTGCGCCCGCAGACCTCACGCCCAAACAGTCCTGATTGGCGTATTCGGGTTGTGAATATACCCAACGCACTTGTTAGCCCACAAGCATTTGAGGTTGAACAACAGGGGTTGTACCAGCAAGCTACCAATTATGGTTACCAAGAACTGGTTATTGAACATCCGGACGCGCACATGACGCTCGAGACCATGCCACATGAACATGTGCTAGAAGTGCTCAAGGTATACCAAGATAGGTTAGCGTACATGGCGAGCAAACCTGACATCAATCATATTCAACTTATACGGAGTGTGGGCAAAAGTGCCGGGGCTCTCTATGACCATCCTCATGGACAGGTGCTAGGCTTGCCGGTACGCAGTTCGTGGCTCGAGCAAGAACGTCACTATGCTGAAGCTTACTTTCAGCGTGAAGGGCGTAACTTGTTTGAAGACATTTGGCGCACTGAGCTAACCGAGCGAGAACGGCTCATTACGTATAATGATGCATTTGTAGCGCTTGCGCCGTTTGCGTCTAAACAACCGTTTGAAACATGGTTGTTGCCGCGTCAATCGAACAGCAGTTTTACGGCCTTAGCTAGCAACGTCATGCCGCTTTTGGTGGAGATTTTACAGACGATCTTAACTGCGTTCAACTCTGCACTTAATCATCCGCCGTATACAATGTTGCTACACAGCTTGCCAAAAACAGGTGTAGAAGGATACGATTGGCACATTAAATTATTGCCACGACTGACACAATCGATGGGGTTTGACTGGGGAAGTGGGTTTTACACAAATCCTACCCCACCTGAAGATGCTGCGCGCTTTTTACGCGAAGCCATTTTGATTCAAGGAGTTGTCTCGTGATTAATAAACTTTCACTACGTTCAGTAGCAGCTCGCAACACAGCAAAGCGCAGCACGGCAGATACTAAAATGTTAGATAGTAGGGTGCTAAAAAGCAGTTTTGCACCGTTTGACCTTGCCGCTAGACGTCAGTCGTTAAATCCACAAGCTAGCAATGGTCAGGACGCAAGCCGCCACAGTATAAGTCATGGTGTAGGTCGTGGTGCAGGTCGCAGTTCTAGTACCCGCATAGCAGCACGCGAACAACTTGTTCAAACCCAACAGCGTGAGGCCGTTGGCTTAAGCACTGTGTTAATGACAGTGTTAATTGTTATCGGCACCTTTCACGCGCTAGCTATGATTATGGTTGAAAGCAACCGCTGGCTCGAGTCCCGTGCACAAGTTGCTCGCCTAGAGCGAGATATTACTGAATTACAAGCAGATATGACGGGCATTGCCACTAAGCTAAGCTACCGCAACAATGAAGCAACGCTCGAGCAACTAGCTCGCCGCCAAGGCTTCATGTATCCAGACGAAACTCGCATTGTTACAGTTTTTCAGCAGAATTGATTCTTAATAGCACCAACGGATCAAGTTACACCTCGCGCTACCTTTATGGCGCAAAATGAAAACCTTTGGTTAAGTGAAAGCACTTCATAAGCAGATACTTAATGCTGTAGCAGTACAATACAAACGTCGTCTCTTGAAATAGCTTTAGATGCATTAAAAATAAATATAAAACTTACTTTATCATCTTAGTAACCCCTAATTTTCTTGAGTTAAATTACAAGTGTAGTAGCAGTTCTAGAATTGGTCCCCCCACACTGAGTGGGTCGATTTCTACTCCCCTAGGTCGCACGC
>CAZMCW010000474.1:0-3569 GCA_964564405.1 uncultured bacterium | reverse complement strand
CTGGATAGCATCAGCATAGTAGTAGCAGTTCCAAGATTAGTTCCCCCACACTGAGTGGGTCGATTTCTACTCCTCTAGGTCGCACGCGCAATTGCCTGTGGCAATTACTCGTGGAAACGCTATAGATAGCATCAAAGTGATGCATAGTTGCGTCATCAAACTCGACGCTTACTTGGTGGCGGCTATACCTTAACGATATTAAAACTCAACCGCTTGCCCGCTCGGGTGAAAAAGAAGTTCGTCCATCCGCATTCTTGCTGGGCGGGTAAGCGCGTAGATAATGGCATCTGCAACGTCTTCTGGGCTTAAGGCACGTTCATCAACAGCTTGGGGATCGCTATCCCCAAAGTATGTCGCCACCACACCAGGGCGTACTTCAGTCACGCGCACACCGTGGGGTTGGACTTCCATCTGCAAAGCCTGAGTAAACGCGCGTTGAGCGTATTTTGAAGCTGTATAGAGGCTGCCGTTGGCAAAGGTACGCGCACTTACATCTGAGGTGACGTTGATAATTTGTCCTTGTTGGCGTTTGATACTCCCCAAAAAGGCTTGCGTCAGCAAAAAAGTACCCCGAACGTTGACATCAAACACCCTGTTCCACTCAGCTAGGCTGATGTCATCAACAGGCTTAAACACACCCACGCCAGCGTTGTTGATGAGTATAGAAACGTCTGAGTTAACAGCCTCAGCAAACGCTTGGATTGAGGCTGGGTTAGCCACATCCAACACATGACCGTGAATGTTGCTGTTTTCTTGGGCTAGCTTGCTCAAGTCATCTTCTGAACGCGCACCAGCGTGAACGGTAACCCCAAGCTGGGCAAGTCGCACGCTGACGGCTCGCCCAATGCCTCTAGTTACGCCACTAACGACAGCCGTTTTACCTGCTAAAGAAGTTGTATCTCGAGTTTGTGATGAGTCTGACATAGGGCAAGTTTAACAAATAACTTGAATGATTTTGCTCGCTTGTTAGATGCTGTCAAAAGCTAGGGCTAGGCTCTTGATACCAAGCCTTAAATAACGTGTTGATCAAGTCATAAAGGCTGTCATTTGCCTCATTTAAGGTATCTTGTTCAACTTGGAATCCATGAATGACTTTGTTACGTACACTAAGTATAGATTGAAGTTGCTCTTCTTGCTCAAAGAGTATCTCTCCTTGAGAGTAGAGCTGTTTGATGAGTGCATACATCTGAAACTGCTCAAATGGTAGATCAATAGTGCTTGCTTGATGTCTTATGAGCGCTTCAACAACTAACCACAACAACATAAACCTCGCTCGAGGTATACTTTCCAAATTGTTCGACGCTTGCCAGAGATGCTTAACCTCGTCTAAGGAAAGTAGACTAATATCAGTATTGTCTTCTGGTCTATTAGGTACAACGTCATCGCCAGTTACCAAAATGAAATGCCAACCCTTGTGCTTTTTGACCAGGCCTGCAATCTTGCGAAGCTGATCTGTTGACGATCTACTAGCACGTTTTTTTATTTCAACAATATACTTTTTGTCTTCTGTGGGGCTAACAGCTAGCAAATCGGGTTGGTAATTATCTAGGTCTATCTCTAAATTCCTTGGTTGAATGTCTACAGTATAACCTTGGTTACGATAGCGTTGCGCAGTTTTCTCGATAAGTTGCATTTCTTGGCTTTTTATATCTATCATAACCAATAATCCTCCAAATCTAAAGCTTGTCTGAGTTCAAGATAGACACATTCTTGGGTATCGTTAATACTATCCAGAAGCGTAAGATAGGGTTCTTTTCCCAAATCGTAGTTGCCTGCCAGAGGACGCTTGTGAGCTTCAACATCTGTTATCCATGCATCATCTATGTAGACAATATTCTCTAGTGAGTCTTGAATTGGCTTAATAATATTATCAACGTCTGGTACTGGTCCACTTTTATCATCGTACAAGTACACCAACTTTAAATGAATATCTACGTATTCATAGGGCTCATCCGACCATTGAGTGCTTGCAAGACTATTGACATATTGTTTCCAAGCTTGAAGCCCTTTCTTGTTTCCTTGCAAGGATACAGGTCGCCTAGGTATCAACATACTAAAAATCATTGGAAACTAGTTTAGCAAATTCTTCAAACAGCTTTCTGCTTATCATCAATAATGGATTGTGCATGTGCTGCAATTTCTTCCCACTCAATCCCGGTAACCCGCCCCTGCTCAAACTGTGCCGTTACCCACTTGTGAAGCGCCAACACACGCACATCATCTTTAGCAAGTTCCAAACCAAGGTGTTGCTTGAGCAAAAAGATAAGCCCGGCTACGCCAGAGTCTTTGGTGAGGCTGACCTCGAGCGGCCTCCCTAACAACTTAGGTACGTCAAAGGGCGCGTACATCCACCAAAACTTGTTGAGGCCGTCGGCGTGAATGCCAGCCCTGGTACGGTGCGCGTCTTTACCGTAAAGCGGATATTTGTCGGGTAGGGGTTTACCAAGGTCTGCGTACAGGTCAGCTAGCGTGTTCAAGGTGTGAAAGTTGGGCGCATGCGTCTCAAAATAGCCCATACCCAAGAGGTGCATGATGACAGCCTCGAGTGGTGCATTGCCAGTTCGTTCACCTTTGCCAAGACAAGTGCCATTGATGATTGCACAACCTTCACGAATCGCGGCTAGGCAGTTAGGCACAATCATCCAGGTGTCGTTGTGAGGGTGAAACTCGAGGTCATCTGGCATCAAGCCAATCTTCTTAAGTTCTCTAAAAATGCGCGGCACACTGCGTGGCAAAGCGACATCATCGTAGGGTAAACCCAAGCCCATCGTGTCGCACACACGAAATTTAGGACGGAGCTTAGCTCCAAAAGGTTCAGCGAGTTTCATAACAGCCTCTATAAAAGGCAGCATGAAATCCATGGGTGCGCGGGTAGCATCTTCCAAGTGCAAACGCGGTCGAATGCCAGCATCTAACGCTAGCTCAACCGCAGCCAAATAGTGCTCAGCAGCTTGCTTACGTCCACCGGGGCTAAATTTGTGAAAGGTGTGGTAGTCCGACACAGACGCAAGCATCCCCGTTTCACGCACGCCGAGTTGTCCAATGAGGCGGACGTCATCTGCTTTGGCGCGAATCCACGTGGTGGGTTCAATGGGCGCACCTGCAGCGTGACGCTCGAGCGCCCCTTCCAACGCGTACTTATCCGAATCCCGGTACACAAAAAACTCCGCTTGCCGAATCGCGCCAGAATCCCCCGTAAATTCACAAAGCAACTCGTAAATGGTAATGCTCTGCTCGCTGGTGAGCGGCAAACCACCTTGTTGCCCGTCACGGTGGGTAGTCTCCGTTGTCCACACGTCCGGGGGCAACGTAGGTTTGTCTGTCCAGTCGTAACGCGGAAAGCCCTCACGTGGAAACGCCTCTAAAAAATACTCTGGTGCTGCAATGTCATCTATCATTTAACGTCCTCTCTCGGAACATATACACGTTGATGCTCACATCTCTACCTTCTCATCACAAACCTAATCTGCGCCTGCTGGAAACTCATGGCTGTACCAACTATCCGCTTGGGTTGAGGTTGGAATGACATCTGCTGTGGCACGTAAGGCATTCGCGAGCGCTGGGTCAAC
>CAZMCW010000473.1:0-3586 GCA_964564405.1 uncultured bacterium | reverse complement strand
TAACATTTGCAGCCACCGGCGCATTGGTAGGCATCCAGCAACGTTTTGACATCGTAGGAGTATTGGTATTGGCATCTGTCACGGCAGTCGGCGGCGGCTCCATCCGCGACATTGTGGTGGGGCGCTTGCCCACAGCCGCCATTCGCAACGAACCTTTACTGTGGGTTGTTGCCCTCACCGGGTTGGCGGTCTTTTACCTGAACGCTTACCTTAATGACGATAACCCCAGTACTCACAAACTCAAAGCTAGACATTCTAAATATCAGCGGCGGTTGCAGTTACTCGTTTACGGGTTGGATACTTTAGGACTTGCCGTGTTTGCAGCACTTGGCGCAGAAAGCGGCCTAAGTGCAGGGTTAGGCATGTGGGGCGTAATTTTTACGGGTACTGTGTCGGCAGTTGGTGGCGGCGTCTTACGGGATGTACTGGTAGGCAAAATTCCAGGTATTTTCTACCGTGCTGGCGATTTTTACGCCAGTGCTGGCGCGTTAGGCGCACTCGTTGTATTTTTGCTCTATGACTTCAACACCCAGGTTGCTTTAGTCGCAGGAATTGCAAGTTGCCTTGTGATGCGCGTGAGTAGTCGGGCGTTGAAGTTGAACTTGCCTGTACCAAGAAAAATTTAGTCGGAAGAATCCAGCTAGGAAAACAGGTGACTGAGCACATGACACATAAGTTTCACAACGTTGATATTGGTGGGCGCACACTGGCAGCGCTCGAGGTCGGCATGGGTGAACCTACGGTGGTGCTCGAGGCTGGCATGGGTGACTCGTTTAACATTTGGCAGCGAGTTCAACCCGCCCTCGCCAACATCACCCAAACCATTAGCTATGACCGCGCTGGCGTAGGGCAGAGTCAGTTTGCAGGCGACAAACGCACTTGCCAAGATTGTGTGCAAGATTTAGCAGCACTTTTGCAAGCGCTCAACATTAGCACGCCTATTATTTTTGTAGGGCATTCATTTGGAGGCTTTATCGGGAGGTTATTCAGCCACATGTTCCCCGAAAGAGTATCTGGCCTTGTACTTCTTGACAGCCCCCATGAGGATGTTTTTCCTGCACTTCAAGACATTTACGAGACCTGTGAGTTACCTACTCAAGACATCACCGAACCTGATTGGCTCACATGGACACGTCACGAACGTGCGCAGCTTCTTGATCCAAGCTATCCGGACAACATCTTAAATTCTGAAGGTATTCGTTTGGTCGAATGCTACGCGCAGATGCGAGCCATACCAAATTTAGAGGATTTACCCGTTACGGTTATGTCCGCAGGCAAGCGGCGTTACTGCCGTGACCAAGGTGCGGATGGCGCGGTGGCAGAGGTTGAAGCGCACCTCGAGCAAACTTGGCGCAAGTTTCAAGTGAAGTTGCTCGAGCTATCAGACAACACAGCCCACGTTATTGCCAATGAAAGCCAACATTACATCCATGAAGACGAACCTCAGCTTGTTATAAATACTGTTAATGACATGATGACGCAACTACATTGAGCAGACACATGTCTTTGATGCCCTCAGTTCAATCCCCGACCCCGCCAGCAACCCCATCACCTCAGGAAATGCAAAAAAAAAACGGAGAATACCTCCGCCTTAAACAACTTGTCTTCTCAAGTAACTTAGGTTTGATTGCGTACAAAATCATCATAATCTGGGCGCGTCATGCCCATAATGATGGCACCGTGACGCTCACCTTCCCACAGCAATGTATCGCGCCGCAGTCCTTCGCGTTTGAAACCGCATTTTTCATAAACGCGTTGGGCGCGCGGGTTAAAGTCGTAAACCTCGAGCTCGATCCTGTAGAGTTTAAGCTGCTCAAAGCCATACTGAACCATGAGCCGTGTCGCTTGACTGCCGTACCCTTTGCCAAAGTTTTCAGCATGCAAAACCAAAATCCGAAACGTGGCAACTTGGTTGTCCTCATCAATATCATTTAAGACAACCTCACCAAGTAGTGTTGCCGGGTCATCTTTGAGGACAATCGCATAGTCAACACGGTCATCGGCAGTTTCTACGCGGTCGTAGTGGGCTTGGACTTGCTCAAATGTAAACGTTGCTTGCGTGCCGGTAAGGCGGTCAATCTCTTTATCACCAAAACTTGCAAATATTGCCTTGGCATCTGCGCCAGTAAGCGGCCGCAAGGTGATGGTATCTGCGTGCATGACGGGTTTTTCCAACATCTTTTAAGCTCCTCAAAAAACAACCAAACATGAGATATCGCAAACATACTAAATTGCGATACTTTTTCAAATACAACCATCAGCATGAATCTCATTACTGATAGTTGCTCACAAATTGTTGATTGTGTGAATCGTCTTTGATCAACAACCTCACACGAGGAGCGTGCTACATTTGAAGCCTCCAAAGTTGCCGTAAGTTCAACCCAAACGGGCAACTTTGTGAGTATAGAGCACAGTCGTTATGAGGTAAAGCGTTCAGATGACAACTTGGACGTTTATTTAGGGATGCTCGAGCCGCAAGGTCACAATCTCGTAAGGATTAACCGTTAGTGTCACGCTACTCCTTTGATGAGCTAACACCTCTTGATTAGCTTCAAGCATATCGCAGCGACTTACGTTGCTTAATTCAAATGCTGTTGTTAACGTCACATCTGTAGTAATACCGTGTCCGTCGTAGAACCTCACGATAATCCCGCGACCATCCTCCGCTTGTTTGATGGTTTCGATGATGATGTTATCAGCATCAGCTTGAATTAGTGGTGGCAATAATGATTGCGCATTACTCTTGATAACCTCGTTAAATCCATCTATGACGCGCACTGGATGGTTCAGCTGATAGCCGTGGAGCTGTGTACAGGTGCGCCAGTCGCCTTCGTGAGATAACAAGCTATAAGTAAACACATGCTCGCCTTGGTCTGCATTTGGATCAGGATGAGTCGCACTTTTTATCAGCGTGAGGCGAATGGTATTGCCCATCACGTCGTAACCATACTTGCAATCGTTGAGCACACTCACCCCAGCATCTGCTTGGGACAAATCTGCCCAGTAATGCGCAGGTACCTCAAATCGGGCCATGTCCCATGAGGTATTGCGGTGGGTTGGGCGCGTGACGGTGCCCCATTGAATCTGATACGTTGCTTCTGGGCTTTGGAGTGTTGTTGGAAAGGCAACCTTCAGGAGTTGATGTTGGTCGTGCCAATTTACAGTCGTGGCAAAATCTAGCCTCGAGCTACCCGCGTCAAGGCTGATGACTTGCTCGAGGTTACTGTTGCGGTACGTCCGAGTAACACGCAAAGACGCTCGCAAAGGACCTTGCTCAAGCACACTTACCTCAGCCTCGTCCGCAAACGTCCAGTGGCGGTCTTCGTAGTAGATGTTAATATCCCACGCATCAAACGGTTCGCTACGATCTTCAAAAACTTGAAAGTGATTACCTATTGCTGACAGCATCTCGCGGTTGAGGCGTTTGTCCCAGAGTGAGGTGAGTTCACCTAGTTTGTTGATGGTGGCACAGATGAGGGTGTTCTCGAGGACGTAAGTACCACCTTCTACACGCACTTGAGCAGGTTCATCAAGTTTAGAAGTATCAGATGCTGGCTTTACCGCCCTCAAAAATGAGCTGAGGCTA
>CAZMCW010000472.1:0-3593 GCA_964564405.1 uncultured bacterium | reverse complement strand
CATAGCGTGTTCGCTAGCGCCGTAAACGGGGTTGATGGGAAACTGTACGTCACTCTGCACCGATGACACCACCACAATCCGCCCACCTGTTTGCTGGTCAATCATCTGCTGCGCCGCCGCCCTGCACACATTAGCATTACCCAAAATGTTCACGTTGAGGACGGCGCGAACATTATCTTTGGTCAGTTCATGCAAGCGCTCCCAACGAATCACACCCGCGTTGCTGATGACGATGTCGAGCTTGCCAAATTCCGCAACCACTTTGGCGATCATGGCCTCAACTTGGTCAGCGTCGGTGACATCTGCTTGAATGGCCAGCGACCTACGCTCTAGGGCAGTGATGTCATTTGCTCGAGCTTGTAAATCAGGTAGATGATGTACGTCATTCACGGCAACATCTGCACCTGCTTGAGCTAGCGTTTTGGCGATGCCCCAACCGATGCTACGCGTTTGTGAAGCACCTGTCACCAAGGCAACTTGGCCTGCCAACTCTCCCATCAGCTTGTCACCGGGGTGAACAAAATTTTGCCGTCTTGTTTGCTGTCAAAACGCTTAAACGCGTCTTCCCATTCAGTGATGGGAAACCTGTTGGTGATGATGGCCTCAGTACTAACCACGCCATTGCCGAGTAGCTCGAGCGCCCGTAACCAAGCTGATGGCACGCTCGCATTACTCCCCGTCACAACCAACTCTTTGTAACAAACCTGATCCAAATCCCAACTGATGACCTTGCCAAACAAACCAATTTGCACGTAGCGACCCGCGCGCCGCACAAGTTCTAGTAAATTTGCTGCCGCCGGGCCAGCCCCCGAACACTCATAGACGACATCTGCCCCAAGCCCGTCTAGCGTGATGTCGCCGATAAGCTCGTTAGGATTTTGTTCCTGAACATTAATGACGTGATCTGCACCTAGGTTGCGGGCTAGCTCGAGCCGCTTCACATCTGCGTCTGTCCCTAGCACAATTACCTGTGCGCCTGCGGCTTTGACCACTTGCAATGTGAGAAGCCCAATCGCACCTGGGCCCGCAATCACGGCAACATCTCCCGGACGTACCGTCGGCGTGGTAAGCACCGCGTGCACCACACAGGCAAGTGGCTCGGTCAGCGCACCCGCTTCCAAGCTGAGGCCGTCAGGGAGCGGGTGAACGTTACTTGCTGGTACCACCACAAAATTGGTAAACCCGCCATTCACCGCAGAGCCAATTGAGCGCCGCTGCAAGCACAAATTTTCATGCCCAGTCAGGCAGTAGCGGCAGTGACCACAGGTTGAAAAGTAGGTTTCCGTGGTGACGTGAGTGCCTGTATCAACATTCTCAACACCAGCACCAACAGCTGTGACCTTACCAGCAACTTCATGCCCCAAGACAACCGGCGGCTTGGTCTTAAATTCATCGTGGTAGATGTGCAAGTCTGTACCACAAATACCCGCTGCAGCCACTTGAATAAGTACTTGCCCGGCGTCTGGCTGAGGTTCAGGAACATCTCCCACACCAACATTGCCGGGGCCAGCAGCAAGTTTCATAAGCGCTTTCATAAGCACCTCGTTTCTAGCGTGTTGCGTTCCCTAGTTGTATCAAAAAAGATGACATTACGCAATCGATTGCGTTCATTAGCTGTGGTGATTTATTGACGATACATTGATTGATGCTGTGTTGTTGATGCTATCTAAGTGCTGATGCAGAGGTTGCCTCTTAAACATCTATATCCATCACGTGGCAATGCCACCTTAACCGCGTATAACTAACCTATGACAACAGCCATTCGCATATCCACAACAGATCGACCTAATGCTGAGCAAGTACAACAGCTTTTTAAGCAGACGGACTGGGCAGACACGCGCAAACTTGAGGGCATCGCAATCATGCTCGAGCACAGCTCGCTCTGTATAAGCATGTGGGACAGTGACGCTTTGATTGGCTTTGCTCGAGTCTTATCCGACGGCGTCTACCGCGCCTACCTTGACGATGTTGTCATCGACGAAGCCTACCGAGGACGCGGTTTAGGACGTCAACTTTTGGAGGCAGTCAATGAACACCTTAAAGACATCGAGCAAATAAGTTTACTTTGCGCTGAGTCACACATCCCGTTTTACAAAAAGTTTGGCTTTGAGTTGAGCAACATCACCTACATGCAGCGGCGTTATGACTAAGCTGGTGCCGTCAGGACACAGCATTGTTGACACTATCACCTAGCTCAATGACTCAAACAGGCTCAGTTGCTCAACGTTGCGCGCGTCTGCATCCGTCATGCTGAATACACCTACGCCAAGCAAACGCACAGGTTGACTCAGTGGCACGCGCGTGCGCAGTAAGCGTTCTGCATTGGTTAAAATAACCTCAGCTTGGCTCACCGGATTGGGTAAAGTCTGCCGCCGAGTGATGATCTGGTGGTTACTGTATTTCACTTTGAGGCTGACGCCGCCCGCAACAAGGTTGTATTTGGCGAGGCTCTTTGCCACGTGCTCTGCAAGTGGGGGAAGCTCGAGCGCAAGTGCGTCATAGTCGGCTAAATCTTCCGTAAATGTTGTCTCTGAACTGATGCTTTTGTGCTCGCGGTTGGGATTCACCGGACGGTCGTCAATACCTTGGGCAATTTGCCAAAAGCGCACCCCGTTTTTGCCAAAGCGTTGCTCGAGGGCGTCTTTAGAATAGTTACGCAGGTCAGCTCCAGTGTGAATGCCCATCTGTTGCATTTTGGTTGCCGTTTTAGGACCAATGCCATGAAACTTGCCAATGGGCAGAGCCGCTAAAAACGCATCTGCTTTGTCTGGCGTAATTACAGTGAGGCCGTCCGGCTTGTTTTGCCCCGAAGCACTTTTGGCTAAAAACTTATTTGCTGCTACGCCCGCTGAAGCAGTCAAGCTTACAGCATCTACAATATCTTGCTTAATCTGCTGGGCCAGCAAGGTTGCCGACAGCGGTCCTTGTTTAGGGTCGGTGACATCTAAATAAGCTTCATCCAAAGAAAGTGGCTCAACTAAATCGGTGTAGCTAAAAAACACCTCACGGATTTGTTGCGATACGTCGCGGTAAACACTCATGCGGGGCCTTACAAACAATAAGTTGGGACAGCGAGCTTTAGCTGCAGCTGCATGCATCGCTGACCCCACACCAAACTGACGCGCTTCGTAGCTTGCCGTCATAACCACACCGCGCGGCCCGTCAAACCCAACAGCTAGGGCTTTGCCGCGCAACTCTGGGTTGTCACGTTGCTCAACGGAGGCATAAAACGCATCCATGTCGATGTGAACGATCTTGCGCATGTAGGACCAAGTATAAAGTGTTTTAAGATGTCTCGCTTTAAGGTGCAAGCAACGTATACTGCTGTAATAGTTTTTTAAAGGGTATAGTAGCAGAAGTGAGTTATACCTGATGATGTTCTACTTATATGAGTAGCTCGAGATAGCGCAACTTGAGAGTTTTGCGTCGTATTGATTGACTTTATATACGCAATCTTGTAAATTATTACATGACTCAGGACGAATTGCGTCCACCAACCTCTTCATCTCATCCAGACGACTCCCTCCAATATCATCACCTTGACGACATGGACCAGCGTATTGTGGACCATCTGCGGGTGGATGGTCGTATGC
>CAZMCW010000471.1:0-3610 GCA_964564405.1 uncultured bacterium | reverse complement strand
TGTAATTCAAAGTAGAGTTCACCCTGCCAGGTTGGGAACTTGGCAGCGTTTGACATCAACTTCTCGACGAACGTTTTAACCGTACCCATGCTGACTTTAGGGGATGCTGGATAATCAGCAAGGTGTTCAGCGTTAACGACCATCTCTCGAGTGGGACCGCCGCCACCATCACCATAACCATAAGCAGTTAGTAAAACTTGATTTTCGGCTTTTTGTTTGTACGCGCGCCATGTGCCGAGGGTTTGCTGAGCGTCTAAAATGCCGTTGTAGGTTGCTTTCGGACCAATAAGCGGGCTTATCTCTGGCGTGCTAATAAAATGCGCCAACATGCGGCTACCATCAATGCCTTGCCACCAAAAACTATCGTGTGGAAAGTTGTTGTATTGATTCCAAGACAGTTTAGTCGTGATAAACGCTTCCATACCTACGCCCTTGAAAATTTGCGGCAAACTGGCAGGAAACCCAAAACAATCGGGTAACCACATGACCTTAGTCGCCTCACCCAAATTGTCTTGAATGTACTGTTCACCTAACACAAATTGACGAATAAGGGCTTCAGCACCCGTTAGGTTGCAGTCCATTTCTACCCAAGACGTGCTTAAAACTTCCCAACGACCTTCATCAATGCGAGTTTGAATTTGCTCAAAAAGCTCAGGATCATCTTCTTGGATATATTGATAAAGTTGCGGCTGAGACTGTGAAAAGTGAAAGTCTGAGTGTTGTTCCATAAGCGCAAGTGCGTTGCTAAACGAGCGCGCTGCTTTGCGTCGGGTTTGGGCAACTGTCCACAACCAAGCTACATCGATGTGGGCGTGACCAATCGCAATAAGTTCAGCATCTAATGCGTGACCGCAAGCTTGAATAGCCTCTTGCAGTTTGGGTAATACCTGCATAACATCGACATAAAAACAATCACAGATGGGTTCGCGGGTGTCCAGTTGGGTGAGGTTATCGAGAACGGCATTTAACAGTAAATCTTTAACAGGTGTGTCGTCTGTGAGGTTAATGGCTAGCTCGAGCGCTAACTTTGCCACGTCATAAAGCTGCTGAGTCGGTTCATCAATACTTACAAACGCACAACGTGGCAAAAGCGGTAAACTTCCTGGCCGCACACCTTTCCAGTCGCCTAGTCCGGTCCAACCACGTAGCTCGAGCACATGCTCTTGTCCGTCTAGCACCGTATCTGGCAACCTCACCTCATGGTGTTGCCGGTCACAAGCAGCTAGTCGCTGGCCGTCCAGATACACCATTGCTTCTGGGTGATTGAAATCCTTGGGATTATCAAAAGGAATCACAAACGCAACTGGTTCTTGCCAAGTTGCTGGCAAACTAAACATTGCGCGCAGGGCTACATCTGTTTGCCAGTCTGCCCAATAACAAGGTGGCGTCAAAGTTTGCCAGTTAGCATCATCTGTTGGCAGGTCCGCTGCTGGTCCCGCTAAGGGTTGATACTCAAATTGGCTAATTACCCGTTGCTCACGGTAAATACGCGCTTGAATAAGCTTGAGTTTGAGATTAAGGTTGCGTAAGGTAAGACGTTGCTCATGCTTCATGAGGCTCCCTAAGATGGATAGCAATGGGATTATTTTTGTATGAAACTATACGTTTTGAGAACAATTATCATAGTCAGTGCAAATGGAAAAATGGCTTTTGCAAGTAGCTCGAGTTTATGTGGCAATGTTGCCTTGTTGAAAATTGACAACTTCTACAACAAAGAGATTTTTGAGAAATTTCCGCAAGCCGCGCTTCGACTGGACATATCCACATGCTATTCATGAGAATGATGCTGTATGAGAAGCTTACAAGCTCTTCCAATGACTGCTCTTACAACAATGACTGCTCTTATAACGATGTGATTGCGTTTAGTTCAGCTCGAGCCGTCTCTAAACGTGCAGGCTGGGTTAGCAATTCATATGCCGTTAGGGCCATGGCTTTGGCAGCAAAGAGCATTCCTTTGTAAGCTGCGCTCGAGCCACTTGCAGCCACAGCCTGCCAACTGTGAACAGGCGTTCCTACCGGCCAACACGCTGCTGTTAACTGCACCGTCGGGGTGATGTAACTGACCTCGCCCACATCAGTTGAACCTGCCACGTTAGGGGGATTATCTGCGTGGCGCAAAATTTGTACGCTCAAAGGCTCTGTGACATCACTCTTTTGGGTGTGAGCTCGCGTGGCGAGTTCCGCTAAGCTAGCTGCCCGCGCACCTTCGGGAAAACTCGCTTGTAGGTCTTTAGCAAAAGCGCGCTCATCATCATTAAATGCCAAACTACCAGCAAGTTTTTGCAACATGGTGTACATCACCTCGCCAAGTACTTTATTGGGCAAGTAGTCGTGACACGGTTGCACCTCTTCTAGTTTGTAGCGCGTGCCAGACATAAGTGCTGCCCCCTTAGCGACATCTACCAAACGGCGATAAATGTGGTCAACATCTTTAGCAAATGGTGCACGGATTGACCAAGCTATTTGCGCGTAGTCTGGTACAACGTTCACAGCCCTCCCACCGTGAGTAATGACGCTGTGAACGCGAGCTTCAGGAATGATGTGTTCGCGCAGATAATTTGCACCCACATCCATAAGCATGACGCCATCCAAAGCACTTCTACCCAAATGAGGTGCACCAGCTGCGTGCGCAGTTACCCCGTGAAAACTCACCTTAAATTTTTGCTTGGCATTAAACGCACTCGAGACAACTTTGTTCGTTGACGCCGGGTGCCAAGTGATGGCAGCAGCTAGGTCATTAAAAACGCTCGCATTGGCCATGACCACTTTACCAAGACCAAGTTCTTCGGCTGGACACCCATAGTAGCGGATGCTGCCTTGTGGTGTATTTGCTGATGTACTTGCCGATGTATTTGCTGCTGGAACTTGCTCGAGCACCTCTTTTAAGGCAATCGCCGCCCCCACACCAGCTGTGCCCAGCAAGTTATGCCCACAACCATGCCCTGGCGCGTCTTTGGTGATGGCGCTGCGCTGGCTCGAAACCTGCTGAGACAAGCCCGGTAACGCGTCATACTCGCCCAATATGCCAATCACTGGCGCAGCTTCTCCCCAACTTGCCACAAACGCCGTAGGAAGCTCAGCGACGCCGTACTGAACGTCGAATCCCGCAGCTTTGAGCACATCTGCTTGAACACGTGAAGCAAATATTTCTTTACAGGCAAGCTCAGGGTTGGCCCAAATATCACGCGCGAGTTGGCACAAAGCGTGTTGCTGCCTATCAATATTGGCAACTATTTTATCTTGATTTAGCATGAGTTTTGACATGTCACAAAAATTCTATCTAGAACGCTGTTCGTAAAGCCTATTTAAACCTATGCTGGGTTTTACAATTTGACAGCTCACAAAAGATGATCTGAATATTATCTTGTAACCAAATGCCGTCTCGCCAATTGTAAGCCAACCCGCTAGTCATTTTCGTGAGCACAACTTACATTGGATATGTCCACATAGTCATAGTTTGTTCACAGTGTTTCATATTGGTCTCTTGTATCAATCGATCTTCATAGTCATTTGATCTTCATAGTCATTTGATTTTCATAGCCATTTGATCTTCATAGCCATTTGATCTTCATAGTCATTTGATCTTCATAGCCATTTGATCTTCATAGCC
>CAZMCW010000470.1:0-3611 GCA_964564405.1 uncultured bacterium | reverse complement strand
AATCCAGCCCTCGAGCGCATCAGTATCTTGTGGTATACCAAAGTTATCTTGGCCACTTGCCCAGGCAGCTTGAATGGCGGCAAAAAGGGCATCTAGTAGGTCACCTTTAGGATCGTCGATCATGGCATTTTGAAGCTGAGGGGGTAGCTCGAGCCTCACTCCATAACCTTCGTCTAAGGCACCTTGGCTCAACGCTGTTATCATTTGCGCTCGAGCATTATGTTGGGTTTGAGTTTGTTTGCTGACAACATCACTTTTGTACGAAACACGCTGTCCTGCATCTGGCATCAGTTTGGCTAAAACTTGTACAACCAACGCCGGATACACCTCGAGCACATGACACACTGAGGTTAGTATGGGACGTAGTAACGGCACATCAACCTTGGCAGCAAGTAACAAGGGCGCAAGCACAAAAAACATCTTGGCAACTGGCACACCGTAGAGCATCATGGGACTACACGCACCTGCTAATTTGTCGCAATAACGCAAATGCTGTTTATCGCCTGTGGGACGGCTAGCTCGATAAGCGTTCAAGACATCTTCAAATTCAGCTTTGGTCAACTGCGAGATGACATTGACATAGCTCGCCCACGATTCTGTCCAAGCAGGATTGTGTTCCGCCAAGTTCGTTAGTAAACGCCGTGGCTGACCTAAAGGCGCATCTATGCCAATAACGCCTCGAGTCTCCCCTAGCCAAGCACCAAAATCTTTTAAGTTAGTGAGCTGGAGAACGTCTTGAACGTATACACACGTTTCCATCAGCTCAGCACGAACGACCATAATAGGTTTGCGAGCACGTGGTGCGCTGGTGAAATCAACTCCCCAAATTTGCGTCACAAGGGTTTCAAGTTACCGCTTGCGTTATCATTGGACTATTGTGACGGCTAACATCAACGCTTTCCTCACAGAATATTTGCAACACGCCGTACGCATTGAATCTGCCAGCAATAGCCGTATCAGCACCTTTGCCAAGCTTAAAACTCGCCGCAGTCGCACCCGCGAAGGTAAGTTTTTGATTGAAGGCCAACGCGAACTCGCGCGGGCACTCGCTGCAAATATTGCCATAGAAACATTGCTGATATGCCCAGATGTCATCACCACCTTTGACACTGAACTCAACCTAGCCGATGCGCTTAATGGCACACAGGTTTTATCACTTTCTGAAGCCGCTTTTAACAAACTCAGTATGCGCCAGTCACCCGATGGAATAATTGGCGTTGCAGCACGTGTAGAGCAGCAGTTGAGTACCTTAGCACCAACGGCAAACGGCATCTATCTAGTTATTGATGGACTTGAAAAACCCGGCAACATCGGCGCACTTTTACGCACTGCCGACAGCGTCAATGTAAGCGCCGTTTTTGTCACCGGTCACGGCACTGACCTTGAAAATCCCAACGTAATTCGCGCCAGCATGGGAAGTGTATTTAGCCGTCCTGTGTTGTGGGTAGATGACACAGAACTTGGTGCGTGGTTGACACAGCATCAGATCAAGGTGATTGCGGCGTCACCCCACAGTCAGCAGACTTATTGGCAGCTCGAGCTTACGCAAGCTGTCGCAATTGTGCTGGGAACAGAGCATGAAGGTTTATCTGACTACTGGCAAACACGCGCTGAGGAACATGCAGTTATTCCTATGTACGGGCAAGCGGATAGTTTGAATGTAGCAACGTCTGGGGCACTGCTACTGTATGAAGTATTGCGGCAGCGCTCGAGCTGACCTGTTAATGCTCTTGTGCAACTACAAGTATCTTTGTGATGAATTTTAGAACGATAGATCATCTGCTCAATATACGCATGTACTCATCGTGATCACCTATTCAGAACCCCACAAAATCCTCTTCAACTTTGCGTGCAAGCGCGCGATAATTATCATTCACCCTAGCTGACCAAAATAGTCCTACAGACTTAAAATGCAGTGAGGGATGCCTAGGATTGTTTTGCAAAAGGCTGTATTGCTTGTCTGCTAGCCGCTGAATCTGAAGTGGTAACGCAGCATAGTAGCGCCAAAAGATGCCCGCGTGTAGTGTTGCACTAATTACAATAACCTTAGCGCTGGCGCTTCAAACCGTCACTTAGCGGTTCAACTTTACCTGCATAATAATCTTGTTGAATGTCCTTGATGAGTGCATCAAATTTACCCGCATTACTGTCAGCAATAATTTCTCTGTCCCAGTCATCTAACGGATAAGTTTCACCAAGCAACAACAGCACATCTTGGAGTGTCTGATCATCTGCTTGTTGTAACTTGGTATGAATTTGTTCCAGTATAGCTTCGCGGGTCATATTAGAAGTTTAAGGATGCTGGGGGTATCTTGCAATAAGTTCATATCCAACGTGGACACCTTTGGCTTGGCAACTTCACGTTACATCCACACGTACTCCGTTTAAGGCATGATAGTGGCTATGATTCGCCATGCCCTCGTTCAATTTAAACCTCACAAATCACGTTTTGAGGATAACCTCGCGCGACTTGCAGGCATGCTCGCACATCTTCAAGCAGAACTCGACACACAAAATACTGCACCTGTAGATGTCATCTGTTTACCAGAAACAGCGCTTACAGGTTACTTTTTACAAGCAGGCGTTCGCGAGCAAGCACTCGAGGCATCAGTGTTGTTTGACTACTTGCAAGATGTCCTTAACCGTGCAGGCTGGCAACGCCCAGTTGACATCTGCCTCGGCTTTTATGAGCGCGATGGCGGCAGTTTTCATAACAGCGCCCTTTATGCGGAGTTCAATACGGCCTCAGCAGGGATCAAACACGTCCACCGCAAAATGTTTTTGCCTACTTATGGTGTCTTTGACGAGCAGCGCTATGTTTCCAGAGGGCATGGACTGGACGCCTTTAAGACACGCTTCGGCACCGTGGGTATGCTCATCTGTGAAGATGCTTGGCACGCCAGTTGTGCCGCCGTTTTGGCACTTAAAGGCGCAATGATTTTGTACATTCCTATGGCAAGCCCCGCCAGAGACTTTAATACCCACCCTGATTTAGCTACCAACAAACCTGCTAACGCACTACGCTGGCAACGCACGGCTGAAGGCATCGCTGCAGAGCACGGCACTTACGTACTCACAACCAGCCTCACCGGGTTTGAAGGTGGCAAAGGCTTTACAGGTGCGTCCCACGCGATTGACCCTTATGGTGAGTTAATTGCGGAGGGCGAGTTGTTTGATGAGCACATTCTAGTCACCGATGTCCACCTCGAGACCATCCAAGTCGCCCGTTACGAAAGCCCTTTACTCGCAGATTTACGGGCCAACTTACCGGAACTTATTCGGGCGTTTGCGGAAGTTTCAAATATAGAGGTTCCCAGCACATGAGTACGTCACCTGTCATCAAACTGTTGCCAGGTCGCCCGCAGCGGTCATTAGAACTTGATTTGGATAGGCTCGAGCATTTCCTCGTCAACTTCCTCAAAGATGAAGTCCAGCGCCGCAAAGGGTTTGACAAAGTTGTGATTGCCCTATCTGGCGGGATTGACAGCAGCGTCGTGACCTACTTAGCGGCACGGGCGTTTGGTGCAGAGAACGTGCATACCCTCGCACTGCCCTATGCAACCTCAGCGAGTACGTCGCTCGAGCACGCCCAGTTAGTCGTTGATGACCTT
>CAZMCW010000469.1:0-3633 GCA_964564405.1 uncultured bacterium | reverse complement strand
AAGTCAGTGATGCTCAAGTCAGTGATGCTTAAGTTAGTGATGCTTGAGTCAGTGATGCTGGGTCAAAACACGTATGTTGACACCATCTGCCAGCGTGTTTACCACGCGCCCACAGCACAAAAGTTTTTGGATGAGGCTAGACCTGAATTTCCTCGCAGTGACCTCGAGCACGCCCTTCAGCTAGACAAGTTTGCGTTTGCTATGGAAGTTGACCGGCAGCAGGGTCGTGCTGTGCTCAAAAAGCTGACTGTAGACTAGTTATTGCAGACTACTAATTGATATGGCAAAGACGCGCTACGGAGTAGGCGGAGTTTTGCTCTAAGTACGTTAAAGTAGGCTATGACTTTACAAATGCACATTGCTCCTCAAGATATCATGACCAGAGCAAACGCGCTCCAAGACCAACTTGTCACCTGGCGGCGCACAATTCACAAACAGCCTGAAGTAAGTTATACAGAAGTTAAAACCGCTGGTCTGGTGACATCTGTCTTACAAGATTTAGGCATTAACACAACGACGGGCGTTGCCAAAACAGGGGTTGTGGGCAACCTTACGGCAGATGGTCCCACGGTGGGCCTACGGGCAGATATGGACGCGCTGCCTATTCAAGAAGAAAATAATACCCCTTTTGATAGCGAAGTTCCCGGCAAGATGCATGCTTGTGGACACGACGCACACACGGCAATCCTGTTGGGTGCGGCTACGGTTCTCAAAGGGTTTGCAGATGAAGGACGCTTGCCCGGCTCGGTACGGTTTTTGTTTCAACCTAGTGAAGAAGCTCGAGACGATGAAGGCTTGTCCGGCGGCGAACGCATGGTCAATGAAGGCGTGATAGATGAGCTAGATGCTGTCTTTGGCTTGCATGTTGATCCTAGAGCATCTGCGGGACAAATTGGGACGAGAGCCGGTGCATTACTCGCCGCAGGCGATGGAGTTAGAGCGACCATTTGTGGTACCGGGGGGCACGGTGCCATGCCCCACTTTGCCAATGACCCGTTAGTGCTTTCAGCACACTTTTTGCTGGCCGTTCAAAACATTGTAAGTCGGCGTTTGGATCCGCTCGAGTCAGGTGTGGTTTCCCTAGCTACCATTCACGGTGGCACAGCAGCTAACGTGATTCCTGAAACAGTGGACATTACCGGAACAATGCGCAGTTTTACTCCGCAAACGCGCAAGTTACTGCAAGACGAACTGCGCCGCGCGTGCAAGGTTGTTGAGGCTTTGGGTGGTCAAGTTGACCTCACCATTACCAACGGCTATCCCCCAACAGTTAATGACGAAACAGCAACTAAGGTAGCCTTTAGCGGTCTAGAAAAATTATTGGGTGACGACCATGTCTTTGAAGCTGCGCCGCTTATGGCAGGTGAAGATTTTAGCTACATGCTCAATCAGGTACCGGGGTGCTACATGACCTTGGGAGTTCGTGGGGCAGATTGGGAACATCCTTATGCTTTACATACGTCTACGTTTCGGATGGATGAATCTGCGCTAGCAGTTGGTACGGCGTCGTTAGTGTCGGTGGCGCTCGAGTGGATGATGCAAACGGCATAGCGACGTCAGCATCCTTATTATCAAAAAACTCTTTACGTCCTCTGCTTACAAGGAGATAACTAACTGTGTTAGACAAGGTTGATATAGATTTTTTTAAGCGACAAGCTCAAAAGATCACCGATAAAGACATAAAAACAGCATTTAGACGAGCAGATGACATCCAACGTACGTTCAAAAACAGGGGTTCGCTCAGAAGCTTTGTTGGCGACGCCCCTTTGTTAATTGCTATCGTCAAAGATTACTGGCGTGGTGACTACCGTGAAATCCCCTATTTTACCCTCAGTGCAATTGTGTTTGCACTCTTGTATGTCCTTAATCCACTAGATATCATGCCAGACGCGGTACCCATTGCCGGTCAAATAGACGATGCAGCAATTATGTCGGTTTGCTTGCTGTTAGTTGAGCAAGACCTGCGCAAATACGAAAGGTGGCAAGTAAGCACTCAAGTTAGTGAAAATTGATGCTGGACTATCATCGGTTCCAAACTGCTTGTTTAGTTGAGGAGAGTGTCTATGGCACACAAGGCTGAAAATATGTTTGATCCGCAGGGTAAAGACACCATGATTGCCCGCATAAACGCACTCGCGCCGGACAGCCAAGCCCAGTGGGGCAAAATGGATGTTGGGCAAATGCTGGCCCACTGCAACACCGCTTACGAAATTGTGCATGAACCGGGCAAACACGCGCCGCCTGGTTTTATCGATAAGTTTTTTGCGCGACTTTTTGCCAAAGGTATTGTCGTTGGTGACAAACCTTACAAGCAAAATAGTCCCACAGCACCTATGTTTGTGATAGATGAACCCAAAGATTTTGAAACCGAAAAAGCTAGAATGATTAGCTACATTAATACTACGTTTGACCAAGGTGCAGATCACTACGAAGGGCTCGAGAACATGACCTTTGGTAAACTCTCAGCTGAGCAGTGGAATACGCTCTTTGCTAAACATCTAGATCATCATCTGCGGCAATTTGGCGTGTGAACTAGGTCAATGAAACAATTAGATGACACATTAGCAAAGACAGAAATTCTTAAATGAAAGCAGCCATCTACGAGGCGTTTAGACAGCCCCTCAGCTTGCAAACCCTAGCTGACCCCGCGTCACCTGAGCATGGTGTGGTGATACAGGTCAAAGCGACAGGGCTGTGCCGCAGTGACTGGCATGGTTGGATGGGCCACGACCCAGACGTTAGCGTGCCACACGTGCCAGGTCATGAATTTGCGGGCGTTGTTGTGGCAATAGGTAAGCAGGTGACACGCTGGCAGATTGGCGACCGAGTGACCTTACCGTTTGTGTGTGGTTGCGGTACCTGCTACGAGTGTGCGTCTGGCAATCACCAGGTCTGTGACAATCAAATTCAACCGGGCGTGACCTGTTGGGGTGCGTTTGCTGAGTATGTTGCCGTTGACTATGCCGACGTCAACCTGGTGCGCTTGCCAGATGACATGGCGTTTACCACGGCAGCAAGTTTGGGCTGCCGTTTTGTGACTGCCTTTCGGGCGATTGTGGATCAAGGCAAGGTGTCCGCTGGGCAGTGGGTTGCTGTACACGGTTGTGGTGGGGTGGGTTTATCTGCCATTATGATTGCCAGCGCACTAGGGGCGAATGTGGTTGCGGTGGATATTGATGATGAGACGCTCGAGCTCGCCGCCTCACTTGGCGCAGGTGCTACCATCAACGCCTCAACCGTAGATGATGTTGTCCAAAACGTTACCGACGTCACTGAGGGTGGCGCGCATGTGTCTGTTGACGCGCTTGGTTCAGCCGTCACCTGTTTCAACTCGGTTGCCAATCTACGTAAGCGCGGCAAGCACGTGCAAGTTGGACTGATGGTCGCAGAGAACGCCCACGCGGCTGTCCCCATGAACAAAGTTATTGCCCACGAGTTAGAAATTCTAGGCAGTCACGGGATGCAAGCTCACAGATATCCAGAGCTTTTGGCGATGATCTGGGCAGGTAAGTTGGCACCGGAAAAGCTTATTCAAAAGACAATTAGCCTCGAGGATGCCTTGGATGCTCTCATCAACATGGATAGTTTTTCTGGGACGGGCATCACAGTTATCGACAGATTTTAAACTTGATA
>CAZMCW010000468.1:3095-3643 GCA_964564405.1 uncultured bacterium | reverse complement strand
AGTAAGTCGCCGTCTGGATCAAAACCACTTAACGTTACGTTGACTGGGGTGTCTTGGTCGGTTTCGACACGGACGTCTTGAGCCGTTGGTGGGGTATTGCCGCCAGCGTTGGGGTCTTGGACAATGACAAAGAAGGTTGCTTCAACACTGTTGCCATCAAGATCGGTAGCCGTTACGGTGACGGTTGCGTTACCAGAAAGGCCAAAGTCTAAAACGAGGTCGGTACCATCTGGCTCAATACTTACGTCCACCACAACAGGATCGCTGCTGGACGCTGTGTAGGTAAGACCTTCAGGACCATCTTGATTGTCGTCGAAGTAGCGGGTGAGGTCGATAGTGCGATCAGGATCACCCACGAACGCGGTAATAGTTTCAAAGATGCGGATTTGGAAGGGATCTTCGGCAGGTTGGTTAGCTACTGTCACCATGAAAGTATCTTCAATAGTGAGGCCCTCACTGTCGGTGGCGGTCACAGTGATTTCAGCCGTACCTAACTCGCGTGGGGTTAGGGTGAGCGTGGTGCCGTCAATCGTCGCAACCACTACGTT
>CAZMCW010000468.1:0-3085 GCA_964564405.1 uncultured bacterium | reverse complement strand
AGACCTAGTGCACCGTCTTCAACGTCATCAAAAAAGGTGCTGAGGTCAAGCGTAAAAGGATCATCTGGACTGATAGTTTGATCTTCAATAGGAATAACTAAGGTAGGACCAGTGTTACCACCGCCGGTTCTATCGTCTTCTACGGTGACAGTAAGTGACTCACTGACAGTTGCGCCGTCGCTATCGCGGGCAGTTACAGTGACTGTCGCCGTACCTTCAGCTTGCGCTTCAAGCGTGAGCGTGCCACCGCTGGTAGATACCACGACAACGTTGGGGTTACTGCTTTGTGCGCTGTAAATTAGCCCTTGGGCACCGTCCTCGGCATCATCAAAGGATGTGGTGAGGTCGAGGCTTTGATTGGGCGCACTGGTCAGTAGGCTAACGTCATTGATGGGGCTACTGGTAGGCGGGGTGTTGGTGCCACCGTTGTTACCATCTTCTACGGTAACAACAAATGAATCTGTGGCAGATAAACCGTCAACATCTGTAGCGGTCACGGTGACAGTAGCACTGCCCACACCGTCGAAGGTGAGTTCTAGAATGCTGCCGCTGATTAAGGTCGCGGCCACAATAGAACTATCGCTACTGAGTGCTTCGTAGCTTAGCGTGGCAGCGTCTTGATCGCGGTCATCAAAGTAGGTGACGAGGTCAAAACTGCGTGTCCCCTCGCTAGAACCGCTAATGTCTGCAAAGTTGCGAGTTAGGAAAGGAGCTGTATTAGGGCTACCTGGTCCTGAATCGCCACCGCAGGCTGTGACTAGCAGCGCTAGCAGGAGCAGCCAAAAAACCTTTTGGATTTGCATTGCGTAATCTCCTGTAAAGCGTTTAGAGTGTGGTTGCTTTGTTTGCTTTTTCACGTGTGAGAGCTTGCCTTTCATTCAAACTAAAGGGTGAGACTTACGTCTCTGCCTGCACGTTCTCCGCTTATCGACCTGTGCCCGCAGTCTAGGCGGAGAACGAAAAGGCAACTCGGCTGACGTGACAGCGCCAATTTGCGCATATGTTTCTGTACAAATTGGTTGAGCAAACGCAGCATATGAATTGGATAAATGTGTTTTAGGCGGGCGCCACTTACAATTTGACCTGAGTGTCCGAGTTTCCTCAGCGTCTTCGTAGGCTGCATCTCGCCGGCATTGGTGCATGACTGTTGCCTCGAGCACCCACCCCCTTTCTTAACCTTATTGAACGCACCTTGTCCTGCGCTTACAAATTGTTGCCAGGTTGCGCTGTTTGCTTTACTGCTTGTGCTGTCTTGTGTGGTGATAGCACTTGCGTTGCAAGCTTGCGCGTAAGTCCAGTTCAGGTGATATATGTCGTTGCGATACCAAACATCGTTTCTGTTTGCGCGTAAACTCTCGTTTAAGCGATAGCCTGCTTGTGCAGGTTGTCTTGTGCTAACTTGTTCAACCTTGGTAACGCGTGCCTCGAGCCCAGTTACTAACCTCCTTAACTTAGAATCATGCTCCGCGACCTTGCTAGCAGCCTGCTTTAGCGTGGCAACTGCACAGCAAGTTTTGGCTAGGACGGCTTCACTTAGTTGCGTGATGTGTGGTGTCACGCAACTGTGAGGTTGTCCTAGTGCGTTTTTAGAACCGCGCGGAGAAACTAAAGAAACACGCCATTGTCCTCCTAAAATGATTTGCAAACCATTTTGTGAGCGGACAACATGCTGCACACGACCACCCTTTAGGGGTTGCCGAACATCTTGAAGTAAGGTGTGTGCGCAGAAGTGTTCCATCGACAGCTATTGTCCACCTCTTACGTGTGAGAATGGCAGGTTCAAAACTCAGCAAATACTCAAGTTGTTGCCACAATTCTCATGAGCACTCACCAAGCTAGGCCTGGACTTCACCCTTACGGGGGTCGTCCGGATGGGGGAGTCTAGCTTTGTGAGAACATGAGAAAACGGCTTAACCTGATGGGGACGGGTCTTGCCTACTTCACAAGGGGTTCTCACTTGATGAGAAAGACTCTTATATATGAGTGTATTATGAAAAAAGCTTCCGCATTCACGGAAGCGTTACCCTCAACAATCTACGGGTTTTGGGTTATTTTCTTTAAAAGAAGCGCGTGACGACCTCGAGCGGTCACATGGTCACATCAATATCACATGAATGAGAAGATGAGTGGGAAAGGTGAGGAAGGTCTCACACGAGCGTCAGCTGATAGCAGTCACACGGCATGTTGTTACAGATAGCGTTTCCACGAGTAACTGCCACAGGCAGTTGCTCGTGCGACCCAGGGGAGTAGAAATCGACCCACTTAGTGTGGGGGAACCAATCCTGGAACTGCTAAGACTTGTCAACGTGCATTGGAAAGGGAGAAGGGGAGTAAGGGGGGAAAAGGGAGATGCCATCAGACATAACGTACACAGCACACCACCATATAGCTGCTGTAGGTATCAATCTCAAACGAGGTTAGTCAAATAAGGGCGGACTCGAGTCCACTCGTTCAGCATCCTCCACGCGGTCTAACCGGAAGGTGCGACCCTCACCGGCGCTGTGGCAAAACCCGCGAAGGTACATGCCGTCAAAACTGCGCACATCCACCACTCGAGTTTTACCTTTGTAGGTGAGTTTCACGCTGGCTTTGGTACGCGCACTCTCCCGCAAAAGCTTGGCTAGTGGCGACTCCGCAAAGCTCATGGCAACGGGTGCGTTTTGTCCAGCTTTATTAAAGTAAAGCTGACCATCACGTTTGGCGTATTCGTAGAGGTCGCGGGTAATTTTTACATCTTCTAGGCAGTAGCGCTCGAGCTTTTGCCAATCACCGACCCGGTAGTACTCGAGCGCGTCCAGCCCAGAGCCAATCTTGCTCGTGCCTAGCGTGGCTTTGGCAAGTGAATCTAAACTGATACGGTGACCAAGTACCTTTTGGGCCTCGAGCATTAAATCCAGCGTTGGCAAGTCGCGCACCCACTCCCCTAACTCAGCTGCCAGCACCGGCCAGTCAAACCCCACCAAGTTAAAGCCGATAATTTCCTCAGCATTTTTGAGATGCTTTGCGAGGTCATCAAAGTGTTCTTCGCGGTAGCAGGCAAACTTATCACCTTCATAGTGGTAGACGCCCACCACGCTCACACCCA
>CAZMCW010000467.1:1199-3643 GCA_964564405.1 uncultured bacterium | reverse complement strand
CTAGCGATGTTATCTGAGCATTTAAGGTTTCAACGTCGGCTGCTAGCGCGTCGCGTTCGCTACGCACACTGGCAAGGTCGGTTTGTAAATTTGCCAGACTGTCTCGCTGCGTCAAAAGTTCAGCTTGGGTGCTTTGTAAAAGTTGTTGCAGACTGCTGCGTTGGTTAACTAGTGTAGCGGACTCAGCTTCAAGGTCAGCTAGTGTGTTGGCAGTTTGCGCACGCGCTTGTTGCAACTGCGCGCGCGTGCTCTCTAGTTGACGTGTAAATGAAGCTGTGTTTTGGGCAAGGTCTTGCTCGAGGCCCTCAATTTGCGTGCGCGCTTGTGCCAAATCTGTACGCAAGCTTGCTTGGTCTTGCTGTGTTTCACTCAAGGTATTTTCTAAACGACTATTTTGTTGTTGATCTGCTGCAAGTTGCCGTTGCAACTCAGCTATCCTGGTAGCCGCTGCGGTCTGATTTTCTGCTACTTGTGTTTTGAGTCCTTCGTTTTCTTGTTGTAAAGCTGTAATCGTTGTCTCTAAATTTTCTTGCTCAGCTAAAGCTTGCTGTTCTTGTTCGGCGAGCGCTTGCTGGCTAGCACTTAGTTCCTGCGAGAGTGCCACACGGGCACTCTCGAGGATAGTTAGTTGTTCACTACTGCTAGCAACTTGCGTTTCTAGGGCTGCAAGGGCTGCAAGGGCTTCGTCGCGCTGGTTGCGCAAGTTTTGCATAGCACCCTCTTGGTCACCAGCAGCTTCTTCAAGTTGTTGTAAGTCTTGTTGTAGTTGGTCAATGCGCTGCTCTAACTGTTGGCGTTCTTCAAGAAGGGTGTTGTTTTGTATCTCGAGCGTCTGCATTTGCTCTTGAATGGTTTCAAGTTGGCTAGCAATAACCCCGACAATATTGCCATCTTCTGAATCCATCTCGAGGCCCATATCGCTCAAGCTCGTAGTCAACGCCGCACGCTGATTCGCTAGTTCTTCAGCGCGCGCTTCTTCAGCAGCGAGGCGCTCAGCAGCAAGGCTGAGTTGGCTGCTAAGTTCATCTTGGGCGCTTAAAGCGGCAGCTAATACAGCTTCATTGGCTTCAAGCTCGCGGGCTAGCGCACCACGCTCTTGGTTGGCAGTGTTTAACTGGTTTCGCAGCGTTTGCAATTGACCTGTAGGTGTTTGAGCTAGCTCAGCTTCAAGTGCTTGGTTTTGCTCAATGAGGTCTACATTTTGTGTACTCAAGTCTACGTTTTGACTGGTGAGGTCTGCAATGTCAGCTTCTAAGCTAGCAACTTGGTCGTCACGAGCTTGTAGTTGGCCTCGCGTGGCCTCGAGCTGACGTTCCAAAGACGCAATGTTTTGCGCAGCTGCGGTCATGTCTTGGTTGAGGGTCTCAACAGTTTGGTTGAGGTCGGCAACGTTTGTTTCGGCATTGTCAAGTGCAACGCGCATAGCTACACGGTCAAGCCTAAACCGTTGCATCTCGTTTTGAAGACGGGTTGCTTCTTGTTGTAACCCGCTGCGGGCAGTTTCTTGGTCAGCTAGATTGGCACTGAGCTCGTCGCGTTCAGCTTGCAAACTTGCAATGTTAGCTTGCAACTCGCTGACGGTTGCTTCAAGTTCGCTGTTGCGTGTTGTGGCAGTTTCAAGTTCACCAACCAGCGTATCAGCAGTTATCTGCGCTTCTTCAAGATTGCCAGTTAACGTAGTGGTAGCTTCTTGCGCGTTCGCAAGTTCTGTTTGAGCTGTTGTCAACGCTGTTTGGGCTGTTTCTAAATCTGTCCGGATGGTATCCATATCTGTTTGGACACCTTCAAGTTCAGCGTTGCGGGCATTGGCAGCTTCCAACGCAGCTTCTAGTTCAGCAACAGCAGCAGCTTGTTGCTCGAGCTCACTTTCTAAGCTGACCATACTGGTACTTAAACGCACGTTTTCGTCTTCGAGTTCTTGAACGCGTCCGCCACCACAACTGATCAAAAACGCTAACAGCAAAACCAACGAAAAAGCATGCGCTGCATATCTTAACCGGATATACCTTGACTGACCCTGAACTAGGTCATCCTGAAGCAAATCATCTTGAACTGCGCCAAACCGCAACTTACGACCTAAGCTGTTTTTACGTAACCAGCTCTGGAGCGATTGAACATGTCGCACGACTAAAACCTCCCTGCACTACTTTATATATGATTAGGCTACCACAAGTTTATCAAACTATTGCTGCTCATCAAGGTACTATCACCTCAAGACACTGCCGGGTTGTAATATGAAGTTGTAGTGCAAGTTGCATCATGAGCTATGGCAGAAGTTATTTTGGCTGCTCGAGCATATGCAACCGTTTAGGTGCTGCCAGTGTTATTTCAAAGATAGAGAGCATCAACTTAGCTATAAAATTAGACTAACTGGGTGCATGGTAAACTTGTTACATCACCTTAATGTCATCAAAGGTCTTACTAGAAAAAGGTCTTACTAGAAA
>CAZMCW010000467.1:0-1099 GCA_964564405.1 uncultured bacterium | reverse complement strand
AGTGCTACCTGCAGATTTACAATACTAACCACAATATAACAGTAAAACCAAAAGATATAATGAGCACCATAACTCTGCAAGCACTGTATTTGGCATGTGAAAATGTTTATCAGCAGCACAGACTGTGTCTATAGGACTAGGTTTATACTGCCAAACATTTGATTTCTCGGTGAATAGTAGTGGCCTATAGTAG
The DNA here is from genome assembly GCA_964564405.1 of uncultured bacterium. GTDB lineage: Bacteria > Deinococcota > Deinococci > Deinococcales > Trueperaceae > JBCCBI01. The sequence continues at coordinate 906 of CAZMCW010000467.1, read as the reverse complement.
CGGTCTAAGCAACTAAGTTGATAATTCATTTAAACTAAAACCTTGGAGACTCTTTAAGTATGAAGCGAATTCGTGCACGCTATCAAGACAGCATCATCTGGGCAGATGTCATGAGGACAATTGGGACGGATGATAATGACACTGTGTTACACCTTTGTGACATGATGGGCAACCGTACTGGTGACACGCTAACGTTAGAGGAAGTGACGTTACTTACTCCTTGTGATCCGCGCATTATTGTTTGTGTAGGCAAAAACTATGCCAAACATATTCAAGAAATGGGCGGTGATGACCTCCCCAAAGAACCGGGGTTGTTCCTCAAAGCGCTTAATACCTTAACTGAGGATAGCGCACCCATTAGCTACCCCAGTTGGACAGACAAGTTGCACTACGAAGGGGAACTTGCTGTTGTCATTGGTAAAACGCTGTCTAAAGTGACTGAAGCAGAGGCTTTGGACTATGTGCTTGGGTATACCTGTGCTATTGATGTCACCGCCAGAGATAAACAGCGCAGCGACTTACAGTGGACGCGGGGCAAATCTGCTGATGGGTTTTGTCCGGTTGGACCGTGGCTCGAGACCGACCTCGATCCCACTAACGTAAACGTGCAAACTCACATTAACGATGAACTCAGACAAGATGGCAATACCCAAGATATGATTTTTAGCGTTGCCAACGTGCTAAGTTACATTAGCCAATTTATGACTTTAAACCCCGGCGACCTCGTTTTAACTGGTACGCCCGAAGGTGTTGGACCGCTCCATGTCAATGATACAATTTGTGTGACCGTCGAAGGTATTGGCACGCTCGAGCGTCATGTTATAGCAGGTTAAATTAAAACTCAACCCAGTATTTTGACGCTAGCTCAAGGACGAGCAGCAAACGAAGATAGACGCTTTGACCTAA
>CAZMCW010000466.1:3002-3655 GCA_964564405.1 uncultured bacterium | reverse complement strand
CCCAATATCAGGTGATGTTTGCGTTGCGGGAGCGTACTAAGATTGATGCGGCTTGGCTCGAGCACTTTCCCAAGCTCGAGCTCATCTTGCAATCGGGCGGTCATGCCTACCATTTAGACCGTGCGGCTGCTTCAGCAAAAGGCATTGTGGTGGCGCTTGGACGTGGCGCAAAAAATCCTAAGGTCGTCATGCCAGAACTTACTTGGGCGCTCATTTTAGGCTTAAACCGTCAGCTCTATCCAATTCATCAACAAATGGTGACAGGCGCGTGGCCAGAGGTTATTGGCACGTCGTTACATGGCAAAACGCTTGGCATTTTGGGCTACGGGCGGCACGGGCAAGCCGTTGCCAACATCGCTAAAGCTTTTAGGATGGAAATTATTGCATGGGATAGGGGTAAAACCTATTCAGCAGATGAAGATGTCATGCGCGTTCCGCTCGAGGAACTAATGGCAACGGCAGATGTTGTGACAGTTCACTTAAAATTATCAGATGAGTCCAGAGGGTTGGTGAGTCGTGAGCTACTTACCAGCATGAAGCCAACGGCGCTACTCATTAACACCTCTCGAGGTGCCATCATCGACGAAAACGCGCTTATTGAGGTGCTATCTACTGGCAAAATTGCGGGTGCTGGGCTGGATGTTTTTGCTACC
>CAZMCW010000466.1:0-2992 GCA_964564405.1 uncultured bacterium | reverse complement strand
GTCACTTCCGAATGTCATCTTGACACCGCACATTGGCTGGAAAGTGGATGCCGTTTTGCATGAGTGGATGGCAATTGCAGCAGATCAGCTCGAGGCGTGGCTCACTCATAAACTTGATCCCAAATGGGTGATGAACCCGGAAGCGATGGATGTACAATGCGACCGCATGGGATCGCTCCGCTAGCAGTGTTGTTGAGACAGTAACAGCTTAAGGACCATAATAAGGTCTGCTCGAGATGATGCATAAACTAATGCGTATCGTTATAGTTAGAAACGTGGCGCATTCTAATGTGAACGGCAACATTATCTTCATTAATGGCACGTCCAGCGCGGGTAAATCAACCTTGTGTAAAGTGTTGCGAGAGGCCCTGCCAGAACCGTTTTGGTACATGGCGTCCGACCAATTTATTGAGGTTGGCATGGCACCTTCTCGCAGGGATCAAGGCGGCAGGTTTGACTGGGGCGAGTTGCGCCCTCATTTTTTTGATGGTTTTCACAAGGTACTACCTGCGTTTGCGAGTGCAGGTAATCATCTTTTGGTTGAGCACATTGTTGAATTTCAGGACTGGATGGACGATTTGGTGCAGTTACTGCACGGGTTTGATGTGTTCTTTGTGGGGCTGCAGTGTCCAGCGGACGTGCTCGAGCAACGCGAACGCGACCGTGGCAACAGACAAATCGGCGAAGCGCGCTATCACCTGAAAACCCATAACTATTGTAGCTACGACCTCGAGGTGGACTGCCAGCATAATTTACAAGATAATGTCAATCTTATTTTGAATGCATGGCGGCAGCGCAGTGCGCCAAGTGCGTTTGAGAAGATGTATCAAAAGGTAGTTGAAGCGTCTTAAGCCCTATGAAATGGCTGTTAATCCCGCTGGGCGCGTAAACTTGTGCAACTACTTGACGAATACCGCATACCGGGGTATACTTGAAAAATAATCAAGGAAGCAAACGGCGCTCACAAGCGCTTATTTTTGGCCTGCTCGAGCCATACGAACGCGGTAGGCTGCCAGCATCAGCTGCAAGATAATCTCAACCTTATTTTCAAGGTGTAGTAGCAGTGTGGTGCGCCAAGTGCGTTTGCGCGAATGTATCAAACGCTCATTGAATCGCCCTAAGCCATGCAGAATCCCCTATTAACCCTGCCAAGCATGTAAATCAGTGCAACTACTTGACGAATACCGCATATCGGGGTACACTCGAAAAATAATCAAAGAAACAAACGGCGCTTGCAAGCGCTTATTTTTTGGCCCTTTTGAGCCACACAACTAGCGCTATCTCTTATGACATGTAGCAACTTAGATATTCCACCACACTATTAGGAGATGTAAATGGCAGTTCAACTCGCTGAAGCCCTCGAGGTACTCTCTCGCATGCCCGACACGTTAACAAGTTTGGTGCAAGGTCTATCCCCCAAATGGCTCCACGGCACCGAAGGTCCTGAAACGTGGAGTCCCTACGATGTTGTAGGTCACATGGTCAACGCTGAGACAACTAACTGGATGGTGCGGCTCAACATTATTTTAGATCACGGGGAGGATAAGCCATTTACGCCGTTTGATAGGTTTGCGCATCAACAAACAAGTCAAGGGAAGTCTGTTGAGACGTCGCTTCAAGAGTTTGCAACCTTGCGCCAGCAAAACATAGATACTCTGCGTTCCTACAATTTAACTGAGGCTGACTTTGAGAAGTTAGGGCAGCACCCTGAGTTTGGGCAGGTCAAACTGGGTGAGTTACTAGCAACCTGGGTTGTGCACGATTTAAGTCATATACGGCAAATTGTGCGGACGATGGCGAAGCAGTACAAGGTGGAGGTTGGTCCTTGGCAGGCGTATTTGCCAATTTTTAAAGAGGGTAAGGCATGAACCAAAAACTCCCTAAGGGATGGACAGACAAGCGGATAAAACGCTTGGTTGACCACTATGAGACGCAAACGGATGATGAGGCTATCAACGAAGATGAAGCTGCGTTTTTTGTGGAAGAAGCACTCATGCAAGTACCTCTCGAGCTAGTTGCTGAAGTGCGTGCTCTCATTGCTAAACGGCAAGAAAATCGTTAGTGCTCTGATTCTAATTAAAGGTGTTTATAGCTTAAACATAGTTGGGAGATAATACATGCATTTAGATATTGTCTTAATTGATGTTCTTCAATCAGATGGTATTCTCAGAACATATAAAGTTATTCCCAAATACACGAATGAACGGGTCGTTATCGACCGATTAAGTGACATCCATTCGGATTTTTCAAGTGGTGAAAGCGTGGACATAGGTGGCACAAGAATATACAACTCGGATAAGTGCTCAGTTGACGTGTTTAAATCTAGACTAAAAGCATTTGAGGAGGGAGACAAAAGTATAAACTTTCAATTCGAGCATATGGGTATACCTATTGGTTCTAGTAAAGAAGCTCATGGAGGTATCTACAATTTCTTACTAGGTCCCCATTGGCGTCTGACTGACCTTTACATTTCAGATCCCTATGACACAAGTAAGAAAGAAATTAGTAAAAAGAAGCAACTTAGATACAGCATCCATTGGGATACTGAATGCAATGTACAAATCGTTGAAATGGATTTGCGATCTAGACGAGGCTCCTTCTCATTCATATTGGGTGGCTCTGCTGAATTGTATGATAATTCGGATTTGAAATTTCTTGCAGCTAATGAGAGCGAATGGGCAATAGATCATATCGCCAACCACTACTTCTTTGAAGACAAAGGACGAGACAAAGTCATAAATGATATTGCTAGTAAATCCGATTGGCTCGTATTGCAGCCAAACATATTTGGGCTTGGGATAAATTTAAATGCAATTATTAAAGATAGTATCACTACGTTTAAAAGAAAGATTTTGAAAGACGGCTGAATGATTCTAAATAGCTTAACTCAAGCTACTAGCATTTAAATCTGTAGTAATCTTCATGGCGACATCTGCACCCGACTAGCTTTGATAATCGCCCGAAAAAGCTGGTTCATACTCAGTGCGTCACT
>CAZMCW010000465.1:0-3665 GCA_964564405.1 uncultured bacterium | reverse complement strand
AGCCGTAAGTATGGAGCTAGCTTCATACTTACCGAGCTAGGCGAGTACCAATAGACCCGCTTCCGCTTACAACTTAATGTTTATGCATATCGCTGTATTGTGCGTGATTATAGTGGTGTTTCCACGAGTAATACCCTTTCCGGTTATTTTATAGCGTTTCCACGAGTAACTGCCACAGGCAGTTGCGCGCGCGACCTAGGGGAGTAGAAATCGACCCACTTAGTGTGGGGAACTAATCCTGGAACTGCTATAGGTAGCATTAAATTGCTGAACCTAAATTACAGCCAGTCTCAATAACTTCTCGAACCTCATCATCTTGAACCTCATCATCTTGAACCCTATTATGACGGCCCCTACTCACACTCACCCAAGTCCTCCTACTCAGCATCCTACTCAGCATGACGTAAGTCACCTAGCTCATGCGAGTTACTTTCCCAAATATCAGCGTTGGTACTGGTGTTGGTATAACCGCGTGCGGCGCGGATTACTCGCTTTTTTACCTAGACTTGCAGTTGTGGACGTTAAGCTAGTGCAAACCCACCTCAGCCAAGCTGAATACAAGTTGTTTGCCAGCATGGACGTGCGCGATCAACAACACGCGTGTTGGGTTACCAAAGCACTTTTAAACCACGTTCCTGACGCAAGCGAGGCACTTATTGCGGCTGCCCTTTTACACGACGTTGGCAAAGGAGATGTGCCATTTTGGCCGCTCGAGCGCATCCTTATTCATCTTGTCGATAAGGTTTACACACACAGACCGCCTGTTCAGCCCAAATACTCTAGCGTTAAACACTGGAACTGGCATCAAAGTTGGCAGAGTGCTTGGCAACGCAAATGTCACCATGAACTTTATGGTGCTCAGACGATTCGTCAAACTGGCGGACGTCCGCAGGTTGCAGCTATTATCGAAGCAACACGTCAGACAGATTTGCAAAGCCCTTGCGATATTGACGCCAGTGACACTGACATGGCTGCATATCTGCTCAAATGTATTGACCAGTGTTTTTAATCGACATGTTTAAGACCAGCATTTTTTAGTAGCTGCCCAATAGATTGATACCCCACACGTTATATCAATTGGGATTAATCCCCACAGCAACTACATAACACAGTGGTGTGATACCTAACCATCTGATGGAATCTCCCCTTCCCCCTTTCTCCCCTTCTCCCTTTTTCAAGCATTAGCTTAAACAGCAGTAAATTGCCACAACATCTCACAACACCGCCATCTACGGCAACATTGTGAGGACATCAACCCCGTAACTAGGTTACGTCTCAGCCGCCTCAATATAGACATTCATACTGTGTGAGAAAATGATGTTAAGGCCACTAAGGCAGGTTCATCACGCTGCAATCAAGATGAAGGTGCTATGATACCCGCACGCATGAATACGGTTAGTGTAGTGTTGGTCACAAACGTGGGTCAAGGATTTGGGCGTGCTATTGCACTTGCTTACGGACAAGCAGATTATGACGTTGTCTGTGCTGATAGAGATGTTGATCTTGCATCTAAAACAGCCGCTGAAATTGAAGAATTAGGCGGGCAAGCTATTCCCATTCAGACAAGTATGACTACCTCAGCTGAGGTGCGCAAAGCGTTTGACAAAGTCTTTGAAATTTTTGGGGATTTGTCGGGCGTGGTGCACGTTGCTAACTTTGACAGCCGCACTCCATTTGGGCGTCTTAGCGAAGGTGAACTAAGCGAGCTTATGGAAGAGACTATCTACTCGACATTGGTAACGCTAAAAGCAGCTAGCCGTTACCTCGAGCACGCGTGGATTGTCTTGGTAGGTCCGCCACTCAACGCTCGTGAGCCGCAGATGGCCGCCGTGCAAGGTGCCCTAGAACACGTCACCCAACGCTACCGCGACACTGTAAACCTCACTATTAATTTGGTGGTGCCCTCGAGGGCAGCTTCTGACCCTTTTCACGACGCACCCTTGGTTGACAACGTTATGTATTTGGGTGCGACCAACAAAGGCGTTAATGGACAACGCATGATTGTCAAGTTACCTCCACCACCTAGGGTCATTGAGTCACTACTGCCCGAAGTTCGCGCTGCACTCGACGACTCTATGAGTCAAGAAGAACTTGAAGCAAGCGTGTTTATGGGTCTAGCTTCTTTACGTGAGGCAGCTAGTAATTCAGCAGATGCAAGCTCACAAGGTTTTTCCGCGAGTAACTCAGATGAAGATGACACATCTGAGTTAGATGATGATTTAAGCGAGTTTGATGACGATTTAGCCGATGACCAAAGTGATGAGCTTGACGACGATAACATTGATGACGAGCTTGACGATGCTAATGACGACGATAATCTTGATGATGAGTTTGACGACAACTATGATGAACTTGACGAGCTCGAGGCTGATGACAATTTTGAAGACGATGACGATGACGATGATGATATTGAAGACGACGATCCTAGTAGCCCTTATTCGGAACACTACGCAGAAGCTCCGCTCGAGGCAGACGCAGACGATGCACTTTATGTAGCTAATACTTTAAACAATAAAGTAGAAGATGACGACGCTACCGAAGATGACGATGCCGACATCAGCTACTATGGCGATTACGATTATTATAACGACTACAATGAGCTCGAGCAGGACAGTGCCAACCCCACTTCATCTGCACCCAATGCCATCGCTGGTGACGACGCCTACACCTATAACGATGCTGATAGCTACGATCCTGATAGCTACAATGCTGATAGCTACGATGCTGATAGCTATGATGATGCTGAAGATGAACCCACAAGTACCTATCCGCGCAATCTTAAACGGCAAGTGCGCAATTAGCAATGAAGCTTGCCAACATACCCATCTCACCTAGGCATGTACGCGTATGAGATGCCCATTTTGTGGGTCAATTGACACACGGGTTGTCAACTCGCGCCCTTCAGATGAACACAGCGCCATTCGCCGCCGCCGCGAGTGTGACAACTGCGGCCGCCGTTTTACTACCTATGAACGCGCTCAGTTTGAAGCACTTATGGTGGTCAAACGCTCTGGCAAGCGGGAAGCATTTAATCCAGATAAGCTCTTAAGTAAGCTTCTTATTGCGTGTAACAAGCGCCCTATTACCGAAAAAAAGTTGCGCACATTTGTCTACAGTTTTGAAGACCAAATTCCTGGTCAAGAAATTCAAGCTGAGGACATCGGCATTCGCGCACTTAAGTTTTTGAAAGACTTAGACGATGTTGCTTATATTCGCTTTTTGAGTGTCTACCGTGATTTTGACTCAGTTGAGCGCTTTATTGAAGAGATCAAAGAGCTAGAAAACCGTGAAGGTACACAGGTTAACTAGAACCAAGCGATTGAAATTAGGGTAAGCGTTTAGATGGCAGGTCTTTAAGCTGTTAAGAGGGCCTAAATACCCCAGAGGTTCTGCGTAATAAGCGCAAAAGGTATTAAAAATAGCATCACCGACAGAAAAGTTCGTAAGGAATCAACAAATCCTCAAGGTTTTCCGTCCTAGATAACCCAAATGAGATTATCTCAACCTGTGTTGCCGATGATTTGAAGATAGCTTCATTGGTAGTGGGGTCATAAAGAAGAGCATTGAAGCTCGAGCTACAACACCTGTTGGTAACTCACGCTAGCCTTTGATACCCTTTCCGGTTATTTTGGTAACAAAGTAACCCGAGCGGCTCCGAGCGTTTC
>CAZMCW010000464.1:0-3674 GCA_964564405.1 uncultured bacterium | reverse complement strand
ATACACCCTTTTCATTGCCTGCAACTCATGAGTTCTACCTAAATTGAAAATGCATTGGTAGCAAGAGCTGTTGGCAGCCGTGTTCGAGTCAGGTCTGCGCCAGCAGTAGATGCAGCACCAGCATTCCATCACAACCTCAACCCAAATCATCATCTGAATCACGTCTAAACTTAGTTAGAATAGTACAAACTACGTCTAGGACTCGTAAATTAGTATCTTACTTCACTGCCAACAGAGACTAAAATAGTATAATATGCTATGGGTAAGCACTTCTCTTACAGCAACTACCCCAGTGGGTGGCATACGTGGTCAAGATACTTACGAGAGACTCGAGCAGACTGGTGTTGTGAACAGTGTAGTGCTGAGCATGGGCAGGTTGACCCTGTGAGTAAGACTCGAGTCGTGCTTACGCTAGCCCATCTAGATCACGACCATACGAACAACAACCCACGCAACCTCAAAGTGTTGTGCAGGTGTTGTCATCTTGATCACGACCGAGCAGACAACCAGCGGCGAATTCGGGCAGCTTGGGTGAAGAAAGCAGCTCGAGCTGGGCATTTGTTTGTGGGGTCACTGAACACCTAAACCCGTGTCCCGAAGAAGTTTTCATCTCAAAGTGTAAACAAATGTCTAATGCATAAGTCATGCTTTGTACTGAAAATGTGATAACAAGCTCATCTATCCCCTAACCTAAAGACTTCGTATAAATAAGTTGCATGTATACGACTAACCATCCTTAAGGGGGATATGAATATGAGCACAACAGGTGTTTTTTCAGCTACAACACTCATTGGCAATTCAGTCAAAAACAGCCAAGGTGAAGATTTAGGCAACCTCAAAGAAATTATGTTTGATGCTGGTAGTAGCAAAATTGCCTACGGTGTCGTTGACTTTGGTGGATTCTTAGGTATGGGCAATAAGCTCTTTGCAGTGCCTTGGAGCGCCCTTGACATCGATACAGATAATCATGCCATGACCTTTGATATTGCTAAAGACAAGCTCGAGAACGCTGAAGGGTTTGACCAAGACAACTGGCCTGACTTTGCTAACCGCGAATGGGCACAAAAAACCTACAGCTACTATGGTCAAGAGCCGTACTGGAATGACTAACCACATTAATAAAAGGCTATTCGAGGAGATTTCATGAATATTCTTGCGTGGATTGTCCTAGGCGGTTTAGCTGGTTGGATTGCCTCCATGATCGTTAAAAGCTCTCAAGGCATCGTGGTAGACATTATTGTAGGTATTATCGGTGCATTTATTGGTGGCTTTATCATGAACACCGTTGGCGGTCTAGGCTTGACTGGGTTTAATCTTTATAGTCTTTTAGTTGCTGTGCTTGGTGCAGTGATTTTGCTTGTCATCGTAAAAGCAGTTAATCGCTAACCCAGCAAATTCCATAAGCTCTTTTCCATCACTTATAAGTAGATCGCTCTTATCCACAAGCACCCTTGCTACTTAGCAAGGGTGCTTTATGCCGTTCCAATCGGAATCGGTATTACCTGTCTTGTATCATCTAAATCCAACACGACCTGCGCGGCTGTACCCGAGCATGTTTTAAGCGTCAGTGTAGTGCTAACCAACCTAGCCATGTCTTACCCTTGGGCTACTGAGCACGTACCTTACACTAGGAACATGATTGAGATTGACCTGCTTTACTTTGACGGCTGTCCTTCTTACAAACAAGCGTGGGCTGACTTGCTTGAGATCATCACCAAGCATCAGCTCGAGGTACGTGTTCACCCGCTAAATATCAATAGCCTTGATAAAGCTCAGCAGCACAACTTTGCAGGCTCACCGAGTATTCAAGTTAACGGTCGTGACCTTGAAGGCTACACAGGTCAAGGTGTGATGGCGTGCCGTGTGTACAAAGAAAACAACAACCAAGGTTGGCCTAGTCTTAATCTTATTGAACGGCAACTACTTGATGCTGCTCAAGCAGGATGAGGGATAAAGACCCTAACAAACGCAGGTACCATAAATCCTCATTCTCAACACTTGAATGCGTACAACCACATCAACTTACTCACATACCTCCAACTCAAACACCACCGTCTCAAAGTAATGATCCCACTCGTCGTAGTCACCATAGACTAGGGTGACGTTGACACAGGTTCCCTCGCCGTTGATGGTGAACGTGCCTCCGTTGTTAGCAGGAAGATCCAGGGTGGAGGTACCCAGTGTGATGGCAGAATCCACAACTTCACCGCGTACATTGCCACTTTCGTAGATACCTGTGGTGTCTTGACTGTCATAAACCGGGCTGATGATGACGGTGGCGGTATCTTCTGTGGGACTAAACAGCACACCGACGCCTGCTCCACCTGCATAAGGGTTTAGACCAACGTTGCCTTGGTTAAGGTTAGTCACAGCGGCTTTGGTAGTGGCTCGAGTGGGTGGACTGGTGACATCATCCATTTGCACACAGTCACTGTGCCTAAAACTGCCGGAGAGTTGTCCACCCCAGTCTTCCAGGTCATAAGCGTTCCAGGTAACTTGCAGTAGATAACAAACTTCTTCACCGGGTTCGTTGCTTTTGATCCAAGGAGTTTCAATACTGCCAGGTGCAAACGCAACTGAGGCAGATGTGCTGGTGTTACCGTCGGCGTAACCCGTTACGGTGAAGTCTGGTCTGGGTGACAGTTCAAAGCCACTAAAAACAGTTTCGAGGCTAGCTTTGAAGTAGTCGGTGTGAACGTTGTGTTGGTAAAGCTTGTAAACAAAGAGTCCTTGTCCTTCTTGTTCAACGGCAAGGTGCTCGAGGATGACGGTGGCATCATCGTCCAGTTCAAGGGGATCATCCCCCTCACAAACACTTAAATCTTCCACAGTCCCACGCACGTTCACCATCACGTCGAAACAAACAGGTGCCGCAAGGTCAGGAGCGTACCTCGTGACCGTTTCTGCTTCACCTTCACCTTCAAAGCCAAGCGTAAACGGGTTGCTGCGTTTGTAGGTGTTACTGCCTGCCTCACGAATACCCATAAAGTTACCTTCATCGGTGATGGGCCAGTTACCACTCGAGCGTGACGTGAGGATACCGCGATATTCACCAGCTGCGTTTTGGGTTAGCTCGAGGGTGAATGTGTCACCTTCCGTAGTTCCCACCACTTGGGACGCGACGACGTTATCTTGCGGGATGTTTTGCGCAGTCACCTCACAAGTCTTTTGCCCGTAGTCGATGTACAAGCTCTCCTCATCACCAAGCTCACCAGATTGCAAGTAGAACGCGGCTTCTGCACACATGCGTATGTCTGGTTTATAGGTGTAGGAACTGTAGTAGGTGACGGTGCGGCTGCTGCGCCCTGGTTCCAAGGTGATGCTTACGGGTTGTTGTGACCAGCGGACTATGGTGTCACCGTTAGGTGCTTCCTGTAAGCCAACCATAGCAGTACCTGTAAGCGGCTTTTCGCTGTACCAGGTGACTTTTAAGGCAGCGCGGCTCCGCTGTCCCCACGTAGCTGAATTATAATTACGGATTTCCAACACAACCCTCGGGGAGTTGAGGGCTTGGGTGTTAATGCCCTCCCCTACTAATACTTCCGATGCACTGACGGTATAGGCACCGCCATCATCCACTAAAACCTCAGCTTCAGAACTTTGTCTTGAACAACTGACCAACACAACCAAACAACTTAGCCACAACCACGTTAAACTTATCCGAGTCATAGTGA
>CAZMCW010000463.1:0-3691 GCA_964564405.1 uncultured bacterium | reverse complement strand
ACCTCGATCCCTCTCTCCTACAACAGGCTTTGGACGTTTTGTCGTGTACTTAGCAAAAACGTACTAAAAGCATCAAGACAGCTAAGCGTTTCATCATGGTTGGTTCCTTTCGTAGAAGTTGTCGTTCCCTTTCAGGACTTAAGCAACTTCTTACTTACAAAGTCGTATTGTGCTGATAGTTGCCTCGAGCCACGCGTTTGCATAGTTAACAGCGTTGTGCGCAAAACTGACGCCAAGGAATCCTAAAACTCCAGCGATAAGCAAGTGTTTAAGCATGGTTATTCTTTCTGGTAAAAAGCGATCCTCGAGCCACTCACCACAAAAACCTACTGAGTCATTGCTTGCAATGTTTCAATTACAACCTCACCAACATTGGCACCTAGTTCAGTCCCCGCCGTGTTATCGATCTGGTAATGAATGCCCGCTAAAATGCGCGACTGTCCGGCGGCTCTGGCGTTGGCAAACGCGTCATCTGCTACATGCGGAAAAAAGTGTGCGGCAACCGTTGCTTGTGCCGTAGACGAACACGAATGTGCACTGGGGTAACTAGGGTGAGGCGGTGGACCGAACAGAGGCGTAATCTCGGCATCAATATGTGAAGGTCGGGCGTAGACATAGGCGTACTTGGAGTCAAAGCAGCCCACAACTGCGTCATACTGGGCAACCCCAATGCCGGAATAAATGAGTGCCATGAGTGGTGCGTTGTCAGCTTGGCGTTGCTCAAACAACTGCTTACTGGCAAAGTCGTACCAAATTTGGTTACTGGTATAAAACGTGGCCCAGTAACTGGCTTGTTGAATATTAGGCAAAATGGGCTCAACGGCTTTAAGTTCTGCCAAATCCGCAGCTATTTCAGCAGAGTCGTAAGCAGGTGGTGCGGCAACTCTAAACTGCTGACCGTTGTCAATGGCCCAGGTTTGCCAGTTACCTGTCATGGGGAAAACAGGATTTCCAGTGGCAAAAAGTGAACCTTCAGGTTTGGTGTACTCCCAAGGTGTATCAGATCCGTCTTGCATAGCTACGGCAATAACCTGTGCAGCAACAGCCTCGCCGATGGCCCGACCTGCGTCTAAATCGCTTCTAAAATTTGCTCCAGCAACTAGCCTCGAGTCAATGGCTGCCGCGGCCATAGCTCTAAACATGTCGGCGTTGTCGGGGTTGAGGTAGGCGAGGACTTCACTGGCTGCAATGGCTGCGGCTGCGTGTTCGCTGGGGAAGCTCGAGCCATGCACCGGCACTAACACCTCAAGCTCATCATGCACCACTGGCGATACCCTACTGTCCATAGGCTTGGCTTTGTAGGTGGTAATAACTGCATCGTAAATAGCTATATTCACCAACGTAAACGCGCGACCTGCCAGTGGATTGGGCGCGCCATTTTTGTAAGTATCGTTCACCACTTCCATCCACCTATAAGATGGTGCCGCCGCGTTCCAATAACGAACTTGCGCCAAGTTTTCCGGGTTTCTATCCTGAGCGAGTACCAGCAACTCTTGTGCGTCTACGTCTCTAGCGGCCTCCGTCGGTACTTCGATCATGGCGGCAATGGCATCGGCATCTGCTACCCAAGTGTCCCAACTGGCTGCATCTGAGGTCATTACATTCATTTGGGCGAATGAGAGCGAGGCTGTGCAGAGTGTGAGTAACGTTAGTTTAGTAATCAAAGGCTTCATAGGCTACGTCCCTTCAAAAAACTCTAAGTGGGTTTGAACAAAGCTCAATCTAAGATGATGATGTTAATGCGCTATTGTTGTTGTACAAGCAAAATTGTATGAACAGTCCTCCCAAAAAGATTTAGCTAGGCAAACTTAGTCAGGTAAACAAGTCCTTACTCGAGGCAAGACGTCACAAGCAAGTTAGAACAAGGTCAAAAATTGAATAGTCATAACCCTTGTGTCCTTACAACTTGATGCTTAGCTCGAGCCAAAGTGTAAAAAGTTTACACACTTGCGTTCATGGGATACGCACTTAGGGCAAGTAGGACAAGCTAGGACATTTCTAGGACTTGGTTAAAAGTACTTTAGTTGTTAAACTACACGTACGCATACTCAAAAGGAATGAAACAACATGGGCGACACCATTCGCATACTCATTGCAGACGATCACAGCTTTTTTCGTGATGGTGTTCGCTTGCTAATTGATAACACCTCAGATTTTGAGTTGGCTGGTGAAGTGAACACAGCTATGGATGCTGTAAGTTTTGCAGATAAAGAGCAACCGGATATCATCCTTATGGACGTAAAAATGCCGCCCTCAGATGGCATAGAAGCGACCAGGCAGATCACCCACGACAACCCCCACATCAACGTCTTGATTTTGACGATGTTCGATGATGATAAGAATGTGTTCAATGCCTTACAAGCGGGTGCAAAAGGCTACGTTCTTAAGGGCATTAACCAAGAAGAACTTACCCGAACCATACGCTCAGTTGCAGCTGGGAATGCCGTTTACGGCAGCAAAATAGCCGAGCAAATGCGCAGCTTTTTCAGTAGGATTAAGCATCATCAGACTATCCACGTTTTTCCCAACCTCACACGCCGAGAAAACCACATTCTGAACTTGGTGGCTGAAGACATGACCAACAAAGATATTGCGCTCGAGTGTGGCATTGCAGAAAAAACCGTTAGAAATCACATCACCAGTATTTTGGCAAAGTTACAAGTGAGCAACCGCACCGAGGCAATTTTACGGCTCAAAGAAAATTCTAGCTAAGGTGCTACCAGCACCCAACTGGCTGACTAAACGAGTACAAGCTTGGCAGGATAACGGGTTACTACTTAAAGTTTTGCTGTGGTTTTGGGTTGTGGCGTTTTTATTTGTGATTATAACAAGTATATTAGGGATAATTCCTACTTACGAATTCAATGCAAGTGCGCCTCATTGGCATGCTGATCATCCTTGGTTTTTTGTGATTAGAGATGGAGTCGTCGGGGTTTCTTACTTTGGTGGTGCGATATGGCTAGTTATAAATTATTCTGGAAAAGGAATGTCTCTACTTGCAGCCTACACTTTGTTGTGCTTTGGCTTTTTGGAGGCACCTTTCTCAGACGCATATATTTTCTTTGATCAAGGTGGTCCTAGGTTACTAGTCATCTTATTTTTTACTATGCGAGTTTTGTCAAATATTGTCATTGTATACTTTATTCTACTTTTTCCCGATGGGAAGTTTGTTCCAAGGTTGTCAAAGTATTACGCTATTTTTTGGACGTTTTTGGTTCTGGATTACTGGATTTTTCCTTCTTTGCCTTTTAATTTTATTCATCCTGAGAGCTTTGCTAGTAATAGGATGAATTATCTAGCGCTGATAATATTTTTTGCTATACCGATTGCTATTCAAATTCATAAATTTTCAATTTCAGGCAAGCTCGAGCGTCAGCAGAGTAAATGGATTGTTATTGGAATTTGTGCTGCCCTTGTTGGTGCTTACTTTGATTATGGATGGCGTGTGTATGCCGTAACTGATTACCTTTTTCCACCCGATATTGATGGAATGCGACATCCCCTATGGTTTACAACTTATGTGAGGAACAGTCTAAAGGCTTTGGGTTACAGCATCTTCCCTTTTACGCTTCTTCATGCACTTTCCAAAAACAACTTCTGGAAAACTGATCCTTTTGTGCGCCGTAGCATTACCTACAGCTCGCTCACACTCATTACGCTGTTAATCTACGGGAGTATTGTCGCTGTACTC
>CAZMCW010000462.1:0-3700 GCA_964564405.1 uncultured bacterium | reverse complement strand
TTCCACCACGGAACAACGTTAAAAATAGCTACGGTAGCTAGGGCTGGACGCACAAGGGGTAACATCACCTGCCAATAGATGCGTAATTCGCTGGCACCATCTAGCCGGGCGGCTTCCTCGAGCTCCTTCGGGAGCGTCTCAAAAAAATTAGCCAAAATAAAAATAGTGAAGGGCATACCACTTGCGGCATATAGCAAAATAAGTGACCATGGCGTGTTGAGTAGTCCCAAGTTGCGCATTAAAAAAAAGAGCGGCAAAATGCCCAGCCGAATCGGTAACATGAGCCCAGCTAAAAAGTACATCATTAACGCTTGTTTGCCTGCAAATTGATAACGCCCAAGCGGATACGCGGCCAAACTGCCAATAACAAGTACCAACACGAGTGATGTAGCCGTCACAAACAGGCTGTTGCCAAAATAAGTTGAAAAATTGCCTTGCTGCCATGCTGTAACGTAGTTGTCAATTTGCCACTGCTCAGGTAAGGCAAACGGTGAACGGAAAATTTCGCGGGTGCTCTTAAATGACGACATGACCATGAGCACAAGCGGATATACCACGCTGAACCCATAGCTTATAAGCGCAAGGTAAATGAGGCCTAGTCGCATAGGTCTTGAGTGTGTCATAAGGTATTAGTCATAGACAACCTGTTCTTGGCGAAATAACCGCAGGGCAATAAAAGATACAACTGCAATAAACCCAAACATAAGTACCGCAAGCGCAGAGCCAATGGCGATTCGCTCTGGACCCGTGCCAAAGGCAGTGCGGTAAAAAAAAGTACCTAGAACGTCTGTTGACCCGGCTGGGCTGCCGTCTGAACCAGCCATCACAAAAATAAGCTCAAACGCATTAAAATTACCAATAAACGTTAAAACTGTGACGATGGTAAGTGCCGGACGCAACAGCGGAAACTGAATGTGACGAAACACCTGCCAACCGCTGGCACCGTCTAGGGTGGCGGCCTCGAGGTAACTTTTGGGAATACTGCCCAGGTTCGCCAAAAATATCATCATAGGAAAACTGAGCCAAGCCCACGCATTCACAACGACGATGGTACCTAGAGCTGTCTCTGGCAGTCCCAACCAAGGATAAGCTAGCTTAACCGTGAGGTTGATACCGATGCTGGTGAGCAAGGTGGTGAGGCTGGTCTCGAGCCCCTTAAGCACTTTATTAAGTGGCCCAAATAAGGGATTCAGGATTAAATTCCAGAGGATGCCAACAAGCACGGTAGACAACAAATACGGCATAAAAAACAAATTCTGCCAAAATTGCCGCCCCCGCTTGAGGTTGTAAAGAATCACGGCAAAAAAGAGGGCAACTGTATTTTGCGCAAACATAGTGCCTGCAAAAAAGACAATATTGTGCCGAAACGCCCGCCCCAAATTGGCCCGCCACGGGTCTTGGGTGAGGAGTTTAACGAAGTTGTCTAGCCCGACAAATTGCCCACGTTGTAAGCCGTCCCAAGCAAACACGCTGTAACCCACGGCAGTCGCTAGTGGATAGACAATAAAGACGCTATAGAGCACAAACGCAGGCAACCAAAACGGCGCATAGCGCCAAAAAGCTGAGCGCTTACGCCGTTTAGAAGGTTGCTGAGAAACAGACCTTAGCTGAGAAGTTGGTGTTGTCACAAAAGAGACAATCAGCGGGTATTACTGATTAGGTGTAAACCAAGTTGCCATTTGCGTTTGAAGATCGCTAGCAGCTTCACTGGCAGTCATGTCATCTAAAAACAGTTTTTGAATGTTTTCACCAATGACGGTTGTGCCTGAAGGGTCGCCAAAGCGGAAGTGGACTAGCAACATGTAAGGCGTTGACGCGTTGTTCCACAAGGTGACAATGTCGTTCAGTAAGGGATCGGTTGGTACCACACCTTGAATCGGTGAAATTTGCGCGAGTTCGTCGGTAAACTGTTGCCCAAATTCAGGTGAGCCAAGCCAATTTA
The DNA here is from genome assembly GCA_964564405.1 of uncultured bacterium. Taxonomy (GTDB): domain Bacteria; phylum Deinococcota; class Deinococci; order Deinococcales; family Trueperaceae; genus JBCCBI01. The sequence goes on along the minus strand of CAZMCW010000462.1, from coordinate 1,758 downwards.
CGAACTCGAGCGCAGCCTCAGGATCATCTGCACTGCTGGTAGCTGCCCACGCACCATCGACAAACCAAGATACCAGTTGCTCGTCGGTGCCTTTGGCAGGAATGGCAAATACACCTAAGTCGAGATCAGGGTTTTGGTCGGCGAAAAATGCACCTTCCCATGAGCCGCCGGGAAACATAGCTGCCAATTCATTGATAAACAAGTTTTGGCTATCGGTATACGACACGGCTGTAACATCTGGCGGTAAAAAGGGTTGTAAGTCTTTGACAGCTTGTAAGCTTTCCACAAACGCGTCATCTTCAAAGCTAGTTTCTCCACTGAGTACGCCTTCAACAAATGCGTTGCCGCCATAGGTGCCCGCGCCCACTACACTGTGGAAAATGGGTAACATCCAAGAATCTTTACCGGTGAGTGCCATAGGAATGTAACCAGCATCCGCAACGGTTTGGTTAACAGCTAGAAATTCATCCCAGGTGGTAGGAACTTCTAAATCAAGTTCTGCAAAAATGGCTTTGTTATAATACATTTGCAACACTTGAATGGCAAACGGCACGCCGTAAACTTGACCATTTTCGCGGCTGCGAACAGCATCTAGTGCCATGCTGTCGTAGTTAGCGAGGGCATCAACATCTAGCGGTAGCAAATAGCCGCCATCAATCCATTCCATCACGCCGCCGTAAGAGCGCGTCTGCACAACATCAGCAGCTTCATTAGCTTGGAGTGAGGTGGCAACCAAGGTATCATACTCAGTATTTAAAAACGCTTCAAAGGCGATATCAAACCCTTCGTAGCTTTGTAAAATGCGCTCATAAGCGTCTATATCTTCGGTTCGCCACGACCACATGTTGAGCGTTTGGGCGCTGACCGATGATGCAAGCATCACCAAGGTAAACACAACACTTAACCTACGAATTATTCTTGTGCGCATTGGGCACCTCCATGTTTGAGTTACTTACAGCATACCTGAATGGTGAATTACACCACAAGCAAGCTAACGCTGACGGGTACCTATAACTAATAGCATGACTGATAACTAATAGCATGACTGACTAACAGCACGACAATTATTGAGGTTTTATAATGCGTTGATTCCCGTGCGCAGCTTTTGACAACGTTAACACTTGGTTGACAATTTCTACGCGTATCAAGGCTTATGTTGTCGAAAAGGTGTGCTACCCTATAAATGGGAATACAAAATTACCTATCAACGAGGAGGATTTACAATGAAACGTATTCATATTGCAGCTGTCTTTTTACTCGCGCTGTTTTTAGCTGCGTGTAGCGAAAGTGGTGAGGTAACCAACTTCACCTTTAGCACCAACCACACTGCAGATGGTCGTAGCGTTATCTGCGATGACGATTCAACGAACTTGCGTTACACCTTTACTTACACACCCAATTTACTTGGTGAACTGCGGTCGTGGGACCAGCGTTTAGTAGGTGTGAACGACGGTGAAGTTCGCTTTACCCGCCGATTTGTACCCGATGACGACCAAGTGACGTTCTCAGGCACAACCTATACCGTTAACACAGTCATTCCAGCTAGAACAGCACCTTTAACAGTTGATGGTCAAGCTATTATTGTGGAACCTGTTGTTAAAGGTCAAAGCAGATTGGTTATTGAGGTTAACGGCACCTTAAATGACACCCAAACATTCCAAAGTCGTCCTATTGATGTACTAGACTGCTTTAACTAAAGTCATTGCTTTAACTAAAGTCATTGCTTTAACTAAAGTCATTGCTTTAACTAAAGTCATT
>CAZMCW010000461.1:0-3707 GCA_964564405.1 uncultured bacterium | reverse complement strand
GTCCGACAAAACACGCGATAAACTCCAGTAGGGTTCATCACGTTCCAGTCGAACTAGGTACCGGTTTCTGCTCGCTCTGCTCGGGTTACTTTGTTACCAAAATAACCGAAAAGGGTATAAAGCTGAAACTACGCTGTAAAACTAACAAGGGTGCTTACAAGATTTCTTAGGCACCCTTGTGTTATTAGCGTGTTATTGGCATAAATGCTTAACGAATCGTCATGGAAATTTGGGTGATGGTGACATCACCCTCATCAATAACGCTATAGCAATCGTCAAATTAAACTCATCACTAACGACAATGATCGTAGTTAAATAATATGAGGTGGCTGCTGTCGGGAATGTCTACAGAAAATGGGCTCATACAACCTCAAATAGCTCCGGCTGGGTCATGGCTGGCACAGTCACAAGCCCTTTGTCAGTAATGCGAATTTCGGGAATGACCGACAGTGGAATTAAGTTGAACCCCATGTAGGGCAGCGTGCAACCAGCCGCTTGCCAAGCTTCTTTGAGCTTGATGGTTTCAGCAGCAACCTCTGGCGCGCGTTTGTCAGACAAAAGCCCCGCAACTGGAAGTGCTACAAGCGCTTTAACCTCACCCGCTTGAACAACGACGACCCCACCGTTACTTTCTTTGAGGGTGCTTAGCGCAAGTTGCATATCCGCTTCGTTAGTACCTGCTAAAATGATGTTGTGCGCGTCGTGACCTACGCTGCTGGCAACCGCACCGGAGGTAAGCCCAAAATCTTGTAAGAGGCCGTGGGCAACCGCGCCAGAGCTACCGTGACGCTCCACAATGGTGACAAAACAAAGGTTGTGGGCATCAAAATGAGACTGCCACGTATCTGCAGGTGCGAGGTCAATGCGGCTGTGCTGTAAAGTGATACCTCTAGTGGTGATGACATTAGCTGTACAAGCTACCTCGGGTAGAGGTGGCGTTAACGTTAAGTTACTACCAATGTTGATGGTGTCGTAAGCAGCTTGGGGGTAGGTATAGAGGCTGCTTTGTAGTTGCGCGTCGAGCACCGGGGTGATTTTTTTGTCTTCAACGACAAGCTCGCCGCCGTACCAGGTATTTTGAACCTCGAGCGCATCATTCAAAAGCACAATATCCGCCCGGCGACTATGCCCCAGCCCGCCAATGTCAGCATCCAGCTGGTAGCGGGTAGCAGGGTGAAGTGAGCCCATGCTCCAGGCTTGCACTGAACTAAGCCCAGCTTTAACGGCTTGCCTCGTCACCCAATCTAGCCCAAACAAAAATAGATCGTCAGCATCGCGGTCATCTGTACAAACGCAGACGCGTTTGTGGTGCGCGCCAAGTTCGGTCACGGTTTTGATGGCTTCGGGGAGGCTGTGCCACGGGGTGGTAGGCGGCCCGCCACGCAAAAAGATCCACAGGCCGGCCTCGAGCAAGTCATCTGCAATGTCCCTATCAATCGCTTCGTGGGTATCGGTAATGCCACTAGCAGCAAACGGGGCCACAAATTCGCGCCCGTAAACGTGCCCGCAAATAGGTTTGCCGCGTTTAAGTGCTTCTGCCAAAATGCTGTGACTACGCGGGTCGCCCATGCTCACCTGCACAAAGTCCATCTTTTCACCTAGGGCAACTGCTTCCGGATAAGCATCAAACAGCGCGCCAATTTTACTAGCAGTTAGGTCGCCGCCAGCCGTTTCAAACTCGGGTGTGGTGGCGGGTACGGTGCTAGGCACAGTCAAAAAGATGTTGAGTGCAGCGTCGCGGGCGTCTGCCAGCATCCATTCAATACCGTCTTGATCGCAGACATTGCCAATTTCGTGGCTGTCGCAAAAAATGGTTGTGGTGCCGTTGAGTAGCGCTGCCTCAGCATACGCACAAGCGGTCATCATGCTGCTTTCAATGTGAATGTGAGGGTCAACTAAACCCGGTGCGAGGATGCCCCCCGCAGCGTCGTAGACGGTTGGGTTGCCGTCAACAGTTTTATAGGTGCCAGCGGGTTTGACGGCAGCAATGCGGCCTTTGTACAGCCACAGTTCTTTATCTTCCAAGATGCGTTCGGTGTAGGTAGATAGGACTCGAGCCCCAGTAATCACCGTATCAGCAGGCTGCCTGCCTGCGGCAACAGAAGCTAAATCTTGGGTCATGGTGTGTAAGGCGGGAACAGAAAAACGAGTAATCACATAAGCCTCCTGAAAATATGGATGAAGATGCTTATCCAGATATTGATCTGGGACATTAAACTTGGACCATTAAACTTAGACCATCAAACCCAGATTATCAAACCCAGAACATCAAAGCATAAGTGTTCAAGTTGAGGTAGTACATCTCGAAAAAGGGAAATACTGACACTTTAATATGACGGATCAAGCTATAAATCTGCCAAGTTGTCCCATCATGCAGGATATGTGCTGATGTTGCAACTTGGCGGTAAAGGGTATTGATTATTGCTAATGTGAATGAATATACATACGCTACAACTCAGTGTTAGTTGGCAGCCCAAGCCTCGAGAAACGCCACCACCACTGTGGCACTATTTTGCGCTGCAAGCGACAAAAAGACGGGGAGTTCGTTCGCACCGTCGCCGCCACCGGCAAGATCGGAAAGCGACCGAAACGCAATGTAGGGCACATCGTTGGCGTAAGCAACGTGCGCAACTGCCGCCGTTTCCATGTCCAGCGCTTGGGCACTAAAGGTATCCCAAACCCAGGCACGGTAATCGCCGTTATCTACAAAGGTTGAGCCGCTTACGCCGTTACCGCCGATAACAAGTTCGGGGGCTGCGTCTAGGCAGGTACTGTCGTCACTACAGGTCTCAAAACTGATGTCGGTAAGTGAGCTAGCAACCTCGAGCATGCCTTCATCCACAGCAAACCAAAACCGCTCTTCGATGCTGTCGGGGTCCATGCCTGTAGCGGTCACATCAACATCTTGTGGGAACATCATGCCGTAGTTGCCGTAGGGTGCGCCGTGCCAGCCCATCTCCCACGTGTTTACGTCACCATCACCATCTTCGCGGGCAAAAAATTGCTCTTGGTACTGCCCCCACTGCGTCGGCACGGTAACATCGCCAATGTGCAGTTCTGGGTTAACCCCGCCCGCAATACCGCTAAAAATAATGCCTGTGACGTTAAAATTGCTCAGCACAAGTTGCGTGGTCATAGCTGCGTTGACCATGCTAATACCCGACAAAAACAGCACCACGTCATTTCCAGCGAGGCTGCCGGTTGTGAACGTGCGCCCATTAATAACGTAGCTGTCAGCAATGTCGGTTTGCTCGAGCAGTACACCAAGTTCAGGCGCAAACGCGGACATGATTGCAAGGCGAGGCGTGTCATCTAATGTGCTCATCTGCGCAAGTGTTGTGGTTACAAGTGATGCAAACATCAGTACAAGCAGTAACTTAGATATATGTAATTTCATATTGAACTCCTTTGGGGAAAAGATTGCAGAACGGTCTGGTAGTACGCCGAGCTTAAAGCATATTATTACACTGCCGTTTAACTTTTTCCAAGTGGTAGGAGCTAAAATTTCGTTTGACGTAGCTTATTAACAGCGTATGGCATACTAAATCCTAATATGCGTGGTGTATTTGAACTTATTCTTGTTGGCTTGTTATTGCTGGTACTTATCGCTAGCAATCCCAGCAAAGCAGATTTTATCAGCAGTTATCCCTTGCCTCGAGGCTCCCTTCTTGAAGGTCGTAACACCTCTAGTAATTCTCGTAATGGTC
>CAZMCW010000460.1:0-3710 GCA_964564405.1 uncultured bacterium | reverse complement strand
TTTAGTGTGGGGGAACTAATCCTGGAACTGCTAAGTACCTCCTATCTGGAAACCGCCGTTTTCAGATAGCGTTTAGCGGTTAAGGATGGGCGCTGCTGAGTTTAGTGATTAGTGCTTTTCAACTTGGAGGTACTTAGCAATATAGGGCTGTCACTTGCTGGTGTTACTTGCTGGTGTCACTTGCTGGTGTCACTTGCTGGGGTTACCTGTGAAGGTTGACCTATATCTGCTTGGTAATAGTCTTTAGCGTGCTTGCCTATGGCCCGAATCATGCTTGGAAACACCAGCAGATGAAGCGGATAGATAGCCCACCAGTACAACACGCCAAGGAGACCTTTGGGTTCAAAAAAGGCTGTTTGGGTGACTTCACTGCCGTTATTTGCAGGGTGTACGTCAAACCGCAACCAAGCTTGACCGGGAACTTTCATCTCAGCATGGAGTTGCAAAAAAGAGTTTTGCTCAATATCTTCTACTCGCCAAAAATCAAGCACGTCGCCGGGCAGTAAGCTGTCAGGATCGCGTCGCCCGCGCCGCATGCCAACGCCACCAATCAACCGGTCAAGGAGCCCGCGTATCTGCCACAACCAGTTAAAACTGTACCAACCTTCGTCGCCGCCAATGCGCACGATGGCCTTAAACGCGTATTCGGGTGGCACTTTAAACTGCCGGATGCGTTTGTCGATGAGCATGCCTTGGGTGTCTTGTACCTGTTGTTGCTCGAGCTTTTGGGCTGTAGGTGTACCTCTGGGGACAGCAGCTAACGACCCCGTCCAAAGCGTTTCTACGGCACCTTGCCTGTCCCTAGCGAGGGCGAGGTTAACAGCGTCTTGATACGTCAGATTTTCGACTTCAAATGCTTGGGAAGGTTCAGGATCATGAACAATAACCTCGCTGCCCAAACCCTGCACCAAAGGCCGGGCAATAGCTGCTGGAATAGGCGTGATGATATTGACCCAGTAAGACGATAACCGGGGGCTTAGCACTTGGGTACTAAACATGCGCCGCGTTAAGCCTCGAGCTTGCGCGTAGCCAAGCATCATCTCGCGGTAAGTGAGTATTTCTGGTCCGCCAATTTCGACAATGGCGTGACCTTTAGGTTGATGTTTTGGAGCTTGGAGCAAATAACTTAGCACGTCGCGCACAGCAATGGGTTGAATGCGCGTGTTGACCCATTTGGGGGTGACCATCACTGGTAAGCGCTCGGTGAGGTAGCGAATCATCTCAAAACTCAAACTACCTGAACCGACAATAACCGCCGCTCGAAATTCAGTAACGGGAACGCCCGTAGACGCAAGTACCCGCCCTGTTTCTTGCCGCGATTCAAGGTGGCTCGAGATACCTTTACTCGCGTCACCAAGACCGCCCAAATAGACAATGTGACCAACGCCCATCTTGTGTGCAGCTTGGGCGAAGTTTTGAGCAGCTTGTTTGTCGCGGTCTTCAAACCCCTTTGCCGACATACCCATGGAGTGAATAAGGTAGTAAGCGACGTCGATACCTTCAAGCGCAACTGCTAAGTTGTCATTGGACAGGACGTCAGCTTCAACGACATCAACATCGTGAACCCATGTTTTGCCAGAAGCCGCCATCGCTAAAAAACGAGTTTTGTCTCTGACAAGCGAGCGTATGTGCGTGTTTTTGGGGGTGTGCTCGAGTAAGCGCGGCAACAAGCGCCCGCCGATATACCCTGTTGCACCCGTTACAAGGATGTTCATCTTCAAAGTTTGCGCTTTATAGCGTGTTACAACTAGGGCACGTCACCCAATAGCGCGTTTAGAAAAAACCTAAGTAGCTAAAGCTTAACACCAAAACTCAATAACCAAAACTCAATAACCAAAACTCAATAACCAAAACTCAATGACAAGACACAACAAACCCCGTCAACATTCAGCGTCACCTGGTAATCACCCCTTAAGGCTGCTTCTTCCGACCTGACCTGGTTCGGGGGTTACCACCGCGCTATTGACGGGGCTTGCTTTAATTTAGCATGTTCAGATGTTTTGTCCATAATTATAGAACACGCTTTTGTAGAACACGCTTTTGAGAGGAGCACGATACTTATCAAATGTGCTGTTGAAAGCATCACTAAAGGTCATCTAGCGCAGGGTCGTCCGCCTAAAAATAAGGCTGAGCCCCAACGCCAGCAGCAAGATGTTACCTGCCCACATGCCCGCCCAGACAGGAATTGCGCCCGCTTGGGCCAGCAGTTGACCTAGCGCAAGTAGTAGCGACCAAAGGAGTGTGACCGTAAGCGATAACCCAAACGCCACGCTGCGGCTGCGGGCGTAGAGCACAGCAAGGGGTAGTGCCATGGCAAGTAATGTGAAGTTGGCAAAGGGTTCAGCAAGTTTGCGGTGAAACATTACGGCTGCATTGCGTTGTTCTTGGCGAGTCCCGGTAGTGATGTAGGCATCCCGAAAGGCATCTCGAAGTGAACGGGTGTCTTCAAATCCGCCGCGACTAAAACGGGTGATGATGGCTTCTAGCCCTTCTGAGGTGGTAATCGTAAGGCTTTGCTCGGGGTCGCTGGGTTGATTGGCAACGCGCAAGAGTGAGCGCAAAATGGCGTCGCTGTCTTGAGGTATATCTTCAGCCGGTTGTGCGTGCAAACTTGCTATGTCCAGCACGTAGAGTTGGTAGTCGAATAGCTCGAGCCCACTGGTGTTTACAATAGCCCGTTCTGCAAACAGTACCGTAAGCGTTTGGTCTTGCCATGACTCTAAACGCACGCCGTAAATTTCCTCTTTGTCGCGGTCGATGCCATCAAAAAACAAGCGGTAGTTATCTACCGGAATATCGCGCTCTAGTAACCTAAACAGCCCGTTGCCGCCGCTGGTAAGTTCCCACCAAAGGGTGCCCACACGGGCGTTGGTTACAGGAATAACAAACTCACTGAGTAACAGTGACGCACCTGCCGAGATAAGCCCAACGAGCAAAAACAACCGAATAAGCCTGCGCACAGCGATGCCCCCAGCTTGCCAAGCTAGTAGTTCGTTACTTTGGGCCAGCTTGCCAAAGGTCAGTAAGACCGCTAGGAGTAGCGCTACCGGAAGGGTTTGCGGGATAGCTGCAGGAACTTGCAAGCCTAGCCAGTAACAAAGTTGCACAAATGGCACGCCGACAATCCACTGCAGCCGCGGCAACGTGGCACTCAAAATGACCATGCTGGTGTAAAGCAGCACGCCCAGCCCAAACGCGGGCAAGCTAGCACGCAACAAATAACGGTCAAGTCGGCTCATGCGTAGTGCCTATGCTAACCGATAGAGTGCCGATGCTAACGTTTTATGAACACGTCTTAAATACAGGTTGCTAGCTGTAAACACCTGCACCCACAGTCTCAACTTGATGACTTCACTAGCGTGCAGGGCGTGTATCAAAATCTTAAAAGCACAATAGCGAGGTCCCAGAATGCTACTTCATGAATATTGGCTCATCTTGCAGGCGATACTTCATGAGCGCGCGGTGATACCCCAAGTGATAGCAAGTGATAGTCCTTTTCTATCTTAGTGTCAGTACGCACAATCTTTGTGTGCACATTTTAGAAGGAGACACGTTATGTCACGAAAAGGCACCCTATTTAACACGGCAATGTCTAACGCGGTTACGTCGGCAGCAGAAGTACGCAAAGAACTACTGGCAAAGCCAGCTACTGGACTCATTGGTTGCAGCATCGCACTATCTTTAATGTTAGCTGCGTATGGCTCGAGCCA
>CAZMCW010000459.1:3041-3724 GCA_964564405.1 uncultured bacterium | reverse complement strand
AAACACATCATAAACTCCTACGGAGTTCATTACGTTCTAGTTGGATTTGGTATCTGTTTCTGCTCGCGAGTTGTCTCGCGCAACGCTCGGAGCCGCTCCGGTTACTTTGGTACCAAAGTAACCGGAAAGGGTATGATTAGCAATGTGTTTCTGACACATGTCGAAGTAAAATAGCGTTTCCACGAGTAACTGCCACAGGCAATTGTGCGTGCGACCTGGGGGAGTAGAAATCGACCCACTCAGTGTGGGGGAACCAATCCTGGGACTGCTATTCGTTACAAACCTTGCCACAGACGCAAACGAGACCCTAAAAGCAAAGTGCTAAATCACGTTGATGATGCAAATCATTTTTTAGGTTCAATACTTATCCGAAGCATTGCTAAGCTATACAACCTCTTTTTGATGCACTTTAGAACACAATTTCTTTGGTAGCTACACAAGATACGTCTCTGACGTAAATTAACCTTAAACCTAAGTTAAGCTAGGCAGTATCAGCGCGAATGACGCCAAGTGTTGTATCGGCATCAGGTGTTGTATCGGGTGTTGTATCGGGTGTTGTATCTACCGTTAACGGAATAAAAGACAGTTCAGCGACAAACCCTTGTTCGGGTGGCATTGCATTGTTAAACCTTACCTCACCTGAAAGTTGCGCTGCTAGTGACTCCACAATGGTCATACCCAAC
>CAZMCW010000459.1:0-3031 GCA_964564405.1 uncultured bacterium | reverse complement strand
GCATGCCGACGCCGTTGTCTCGTACGCGCAATATCACGTGCTTAGCATCTGTAAACAACTGAACGCAGATACGCCCTTGTTCACTGGTCAGCGCACTTTGTGACGTTGAGTTAACTTCGGGAAATGCGTGTTTAAGCGCGTTGCTCATAAGTTCGTTAGCAATGAGTCCACAAGGAATAGCTTGGTCAATATGCAAGACAACTGGTGCTAGCTCGAGCTGCAAAGAAATATCCTGGGTGCGGTTAGCGCGCATTACCGTTTTAAGTAAGCTGTCCAAATACACATGAAAATCGATGGCGTTAAAGTGCTCAGTTTCGTACATGACTTCGTGTACAAGTGCCATCGCCCGAATGCGCTCACGGCTGTCGCTTAAAGCGCGTTTGGCAATGTCTCCTTGAGCGTCAGCAGGTAACCCATGGGACCGCAAATGTAGCAGTGACGAGATAACTTGCATGTTGTTTTTGACCCGGTGGTGAATCTCTTTAAGTAGTGTTGTACGCTCAACAAAGGCCCGCTCGAGCCGCATGGCGCTGCGTTTAATCTCTGTTATATCTGTCATAATAACCACGAGTTCGCCACGAGTTGCACTACTGCGCTGAATGCGCGTTAGAAACCACAAATCGGTTGCCGATTGTGTGGGCGTAGTTACTGGTGCTGTGACAAGTGAGGTACTTTTGAATGTAGCGTCAGCAGCAAAACACAGCTCGAGCCGCGCTTCACTACCCTGCTGGCGCACTTGGTCTAGCATTGTTACAACCAAATGTTGTTGATCTATTGGCAGTGCTTCAACTGGCGATTTACCTAAATGCCCCAAGTGTGCATATATGCGGCTCCGAGTAAGGTCTGTAACTAATGGTGTTGGGTCTGTTGGTTGCCTTGCTGCATCACTTAAAGACATGCCCGCTGACGTCGTTATAGCTGTAGTTAGGTTCTCAGTGTAGCTACTTAATTGGTCTTTACCTTGCTGCTGGTAGATGGGGGCATTGCGGTCGTTTTGAAGTTGGGCACTATATAAAGTGTTGTCGTCTTGCCACGCATTGCTAAAGATGACGGTGTTGTCCTCAGCTAAAGTCATGACCAAGTCAGACATGGTCGTTACGACTGACTCGAGCCGCGCTTGCGAAGACGCTAGAGCTTGGTCAAGCCGCTTTTGCTCACTTATATCTTGCACGTGTTTAATGATATAAGCCGGACGCGACGCTAGCTGAGCAATTTTAGTGGCGTTAACTAACGTCCAGATGCTTTGTCCAGTACGGCTTATAAAGCGTTTTTCAATTTGATAACTAGTTTTGCTTGCAAATGCTAGCGTTAATGCTGCATCGTCCGGGTGGGTTATGTCTACTGGACTGCGCCCAATTAAATCGGTTTTGCCGTAGCCCAAAAGCTGACAAAACGCGTCATTAACATCTGTGAAAACCCCTTTGACATCAATTAATGCAATACCTAGTGATGAGTGTTCAAACAAGCTGCGAAACAGCAATTCGCTTTGTTGAAGTTTTTCTTCAGCTAGTTTTTGCTCGGTAATATCACGTATGATGCCTAAGCTTTCGTTGTCATCTAATTTGACTAACCGTATTTCACGGTAACGCAAGTTACCCTCTATCTTTAGACGGTATTCATGCGTTTGCATCTTGCCTGTTTGGAACAGAGCTTCATAAGATTGGCGTACGCTTTCAGCAGCTACCTGAGGGAGGACATCTTCAAACGTTTTACCCAGCATCTCTTCTGCAGGCATAACCGGTTGAACGACACTAGAAATACGCACTTCCAAGTAACGCCCTTGTCTGTCTGCGCGCAAAAAGCCATCTGGCAAGGCATTAATAAGGCTGCGTAAATCGTGCTCACTGCGCTCTAAAGCAGTTTGCACCTGCGTTTTTTGGTGTAATTCATGTTTCATACGTTGGTACAACTGGGTGTTGCGTACAGCAATTGCCGCAGCATCTGCAAAGGGTTGTAAACGTGCAATGCTTGCTTTTGTAAACGCATTTGGCGTGGCTGCATCGAGCCACAACCAACCCACCACAACTGTGCTTACCCGCAGGGGAATAGTTGCAAAACTGTGAATCCAACTGCCCCGTTGACCGTCGTTCTCGAGCCTAGGGTCGGTGTACGTATCAGCGACAATAAGCGCGCCTTGTTCTAGGGTTGCTTGCTCTAGCTTGAGCTTAGCAAGAGGGGCTTGAAACGTTTTATAACTCGTTTCTAGTTGCTGGCGGTGGTTGTTGCGGTAAGCAGCTACCCTGACCATATCCCCTTGTAATAACGTAATACTACTTGCATCACAAGCAATTAACGTATTGACGTGGTGCAAAATATTTGCAAGAACGTCGTCAATATCTGCTTGGGAGACCACCGTTGCCATCACAGCTGCTTGGGCGTCACTGAGCTTGCGTTGCGCCCGTTCAGCTTCAAGCAACGCTTGAGGGGCAGTGACATTAAGCAAACTGTAGACGTTGCCTCGAGCATCTACAATCTTAGTTGCACTTACGTTAGTTATTAGTTCGTAGCCATCTTTGTGCACAAGTGGCCACGTTTCTTCTAGACTGTCGTCACTTACGAAGTTAGCTGGCGCGTCAACCTCAGCTAACAAAAACGCTCGGTGTAAGGCTATGACACGATCATGCTCGCTGTCTGCTAGCAACATTGTGGCGGTTACAGGTGCACCTATAAGTTCAGCCCGGCTGTAACCACAAAGGTTACAAAATGCTTTGTTGACGTCAACATAATTTCCATTAACGTCTAGTACGCACATGGCAATGTGCGCGTCATTCCAAATTTGCTGGTAAAACTGCGGCGGTGGTGTTAGCATGATGATGTATATAGATTACGCGGTTGGTATCGAAGATTTCATGTGGGTGACTTACATATTGAAAGACATTAGAAGGATTTTATAGAGATGTGCTATTTGCAAAAATAAATGTACAAACACAATGGTTTACAAACCAAAATCGGATTTAAGCAGCCTGTCAAGGATATAAACTGAAGATTTATACTAAATTGACTCTTGAATATCATATTCTGAATCATCTAA
>CAZMCW010000458.1:2842-3753 GCA_964564405.1 uncultured bacterium | reverse complement strand
AGCGCGCCAAAATCTCTGCTGGGAAAGTGCGCGGTTCAGCGCCTGCTTCAATTAAACGCTGAAAAGCAGCGCCGTTGGCGGCATCGTACTCAGCTTGCATTTCGCTGTTACCCCGCAGTGCTGCGGTTTCAATGACCGTTTGAACGTCTACTGGTAAGCCCTCAAAAAACGCTTGGTTAATGTATAACCCTAAACTCGCCCCAGCTTCGTGCCAACCGGGTTGGTAGTAGTAAGGCGCAATGCGCTGAAAGCCCATAATTTCGTCGTCAAAGGGACCAATCCATTCAGCCGCGTCGATAGTGCCGCGTTCTAGGGCAATAAAAACCTCATTACCAGGTAATACTTGCACGTTGACGCCGGCTCGAGACATCACCTCGCCACCTAAACCGGGAATGCGCATCCGCAAACCTTGGAGGTCATCGAGCGAGTTGAGTTCTTGCCGGAACCAACCGCCGGTTTGCATCCCGCTATTACCACCGGGAAACACAACAAGTCCGTCTGGCGCGCTAATTTCATTCCACAGCTCGAGCCCACCACCAAATAGTAACCATGCGTTTTGCAGTTGGGCGTTTAAGCCAAAGGGCACACCGGTAAAAAAGGCGTTGGCAGGGTTTTTGCCAATGTAGTAGTAAGACGGGCTGTGACCCATTTCAAACGCACCATTGGCAACGGCATCATAAACTTCAAAACCGCCGACTTGCGCGCCAACTGGGTAAACGGTGATGTTGACCTCGCCATTGGTCATTGTGCTGACATTGCTGGCAAAGCGCTCCGCCATGCCCATAATGACGCTGGTCACCGTCGGAAACGATGACACCATCTCAATATTGATGCTCCCTGCGCCTTGCGCAAAGACATTGGCAGATAAACTGGTTGAGACAGCAGCGCCAGACACCACCGCAGCCTTTTTC
>CAZMCW010000458.1:1208-2832 GCA_964564405.1 uncultured bacterium | reverse complement strand
TCAAAAATTCACGACGTTTCATGTTTTGCCTCCTGCTTGGAATTACTGAAGTATACCCTACTTTGAACGTTTGTAGTCGAGAGTTTAAGCTGTCTAGGCGTGTGTTTCGAGTTACGATTCACGCTAAGCTGTGAAAATGAGTGCCTCACCTATTGACCCTGATGTTTTACGAGATGTTCCTATGCAACTTTCACCAGAAGAGGCTGTGAACGAGGTTGTGAAACGCGCCGTGCGCTTGCCTGCTGAAACGATATCTCTGGAAGATGCTTACGGGCGCGTGCTCGCTGAAGATCTCATCAGTTTGGTGGATCACCCGAGTTTGGATAATTCTGCGCTGGATGGTTACGCGTGTCGGGAGGAAGATACGCTAGCGGCATCTGAGGATAATCCTGTGATACTCGAGCTCATCGGTGACATCCCCGCAGGGACAACATTTTCTGGCATCCTCCAACCCGGCCAAGCCGTCAGCATCTACACTGGCGCGCCCATTCCAAAAGGTGCAGATGCGGTCATTGGTATAGAACACACCCAACGTGATGGCGACAAGGTGCAATTCTTGCAACCTGCAAGCACAGGTGCGGTACGTCCTAAAGCGCAAGATTTACGACAGGGCGAGGTTGTGTTGCAAGCAGGCACGCGGCTAACGGCTGCTGAAGTTGGCCTAGCCGCCTCAATGGGACATGCTGAGGTTTCAGTTGTGCGCCGTCCGAGGGTGGGCTTGCTCGTGACTGGTGATGAAGTCATTGCGCCCGGTCAGCCGCTTAAGCCTGGCCAACTTTACGACGCCAACCGCTACACACTTACTGGACTTTTGCATGACGCAGGTGCTGAGGTGGTTGTGCTCGAGCACGTCAACGACGATTTAGAGGCGCTAAAAACACGGCTCGAGCACCTCTCCCTCGACTTCATTCTGACCAGCGGCGGCGTGTCGATGGGGAAATACGATTTTGTGCGTGACTTGCTGTTCCACCATGGCGAGGTTTATTTTTGGAAAATCGCCATGCGACCCGGTGGGCCCGCACTGTTTGGTAGCTATCAAGGGGTGCCGCTATTTGGACTGCCGGGCAACCCAGTGTCGTGCATGGTGGTGTTTGAGTTGATTGTGAAACCGTGGTTGCTGTGTGCGTTGGGGACGAACGAGCGGGGGTTGCTCGAGCAACGCCTCCCCGCCGTCGCCGCTACACCCTTCATAGGTGCAGGTTTCAAAGTTGCCTTCCGCCGCGCTCACATCCGTGAAGAACAAACAGACACTGGCTGGCGCAGAGTTGCCGCCAGCACGGGTCCGCAAGCATCAAACATCCTCACGTCTATGCTGGCCGCAGATGGGCTGGTCATTGTCCCACCCCATCAAGATATTGCTGTGGGAGATGACGTTGAGGTTATCCTCTTCTAAAAACGTCTAGCTTAAGTTGCCCTGCTTATATCTCCCTTTCCCCCTTTCTCCCCATCTCCCTTTCCCTAAATCCGCAACTGCGTCGTATACAACTTGGCATAACGCTTGCCTAGTGCCATCAGCTCATCATGGCTGCCCTGCTCTGCGATGCCGTGTTCATCTAGGACGATGATTCTTTGCGCGTTGCGAATGGTGGATAAGCGGTGAGCAATCACCAGAGTGGTGCGGCTC
>CAZMCW010000458.1:633-1198 GCA_964564405.1 uncultured bacterium | reverse complement strand
TGATGGGTGGGTTTTTGAGGAACACCCTTGCAATGCTAAGGCGCTGCTTTTGCCCACCAGAAAGTTTCACGCCACGTTGGCCGATGTCGGTGTCGTAGCCATTAGGAAGCTTGCAGATAAAGTCGTGGGCGTGGGCGTGTTTGGCAGCGTTGATAATGTCTGCTCGAGCCGCCTCTGGCTTGCCGTAACAAATATTCTCAGCAACCGTACCCGCAAACAAATAAACATCTTGCTGTACCATGCCGATGGTTTGCCGTAATGACGTCAGGCTTAATTTGCGAATATCAATCCCATCAATGTGAATGCTGCCAGAGGTGACGTCGTAAAAGCGTGGAATGAGCATCGACAAGGTGGTTTTACCTACGCCAGAAGTGCCGACGAGGGCTATATATTCACCCGCATTAACGGTGAGAGATAAGCCTCTAAAAACATCAGCTAGATCGGGCTTATAGCGGAAGTTAACATCTTCAAACGTGATGCTGCCTCGAGGACGCTCGAGTGTGATGGCATTAGCATCATCGGTAATATCCGGCTGAACCTCGAGCATCTCTATAAAGCGGTGAAA
>CAZMCW010000458.1:0-587 GCA_964564405.1 uncultured bacterium | reverse complement strand
TTGGTACAAGCGCGCCACGTTGACATAGCGCTGAATGGGTTCAATCAGCACGCCCACGTACAGCACATAGGTGAGGAGGTCGGCAACGTTCAGCACGCCCGAAACGATGCGCGTACCACCAAACACAATGACGATGACAGGTAGGAGTAGGGTTAACGCTTCAAGAGGGTTGTAAAAGTAAAGTTCGCTTCTGTAGACCTTCCGTCTGCTGGCAACAAAGCGTTCGTTAGCATGGGCAAACTTGCGTTGCTCGAGTGCCTCATTCGTAAACGACTGCACCACCCGAATCCCGGCCAGGCTATCTTCAGTCTGAGCGTTGATGTCGCCCATGCGGTCGCGGCTAATTTTGAAACTTTGCTGAAGTCGCTTGTTGGTGTACAGCGAATACACCAGCACAAATGGTAATAGCGCAAACAGCACCAGGGTGAGTTCCACGTTGATGGTCATTAAAATGGCAAACGTACCAAAAAACTTAAGGGAGGCAATCAGCACGTCTTCTGGTACGTGGTGATACAACTCGCTGAGCATTTCTAGATCATTGCTTAAGCGTGTCATCAGTTGGCCCGTGCGTTGATCGTCAAAAAAGC
>CAZMCW010000457.1:2059-3761 GCA_964564405.1 uncultured bacterium | reverse complement strand
ACGGTTTTAGGCACCACGGTTTTAGGCACCACGGTTTTAGGCACCACGGTTTTAGCACGGGGTACACCTACATTACACTCAACAACACAAGCCACAAATACTGCTAGTGTGCTAGTCAAGTAGACACGAAGATACAGCATTCTATGTATTTAACTAATGCGGTAGTTAACTAATGCGCATTTAACGACCGCATAGTCTATGAAAATTTGGTTGGTAACCTAAATTCGGAGTTAATTTACGTCAGAGACACGTCTCGTGGAAGTATCAGAGAAATTACGTTCTGAAATACGACAAAAATAGCCTATGTAGCCTAAATGATGTTCATTCAAAGGCTGACGGTCTTTGTGGCTGCATGTTATATGTGTCAGAGACGCATTTCTAATCGTTTTGAAACATTGAACTCAGGTTTGGTAGGGTCTAACAACATTCGTATGGGGACGAACCGTGCTTAGAACATGCCACCTTGTACAAGGCTAGCCATTGCTAGCCAACATATACAACTCACCAACATGTCAACAAGCCACAGGGGGGCAGATGACACCACAGCAGATAGCAGGATCATGACCACACAGGGTCTCAAAAGAGGGCTCGAGGCAGACGCGTGGTTAGCGTCTATGATTCAAAATTTACATGCTTTAAGCGATGAAGAACTGCTCGAGGCTGGCTGTCTTATAAGTGATGATGCAACAGGTGATGCTAACAATACGAATGTGATCGCCGCAGATGCAACTAATGGCATAAGTGACGCTGTGGTCGAAAGATATTTACAGCACGATGTCTTTACTCAAGTTGATGAAGTTCCAGTTGATGGTGCACTGTCTGATGCTACCCCATCTGATGCTACCCCATCTGACGGTGGGCTCGAGCCTGCTCTAAGGCCGCTACCTAAAAAGCTAGCGCCTGAAAAGTAAATAACTTCGGTTCTTTTTGACCTTGGCTAGTTCTCCACCCTCACCTCAACCCACCACCGACGTAGCTGAGCGTTTGCCGCTGACCTTAACGGTTAACTTAACCCGTGCTGACTTTATCTATTACAACTGGACGGCAGCGTTTGACAAGCCAATTTTGCCATTTTTTTTGTATACTTTTGTCCTGCTGAATCTGGCGAGTTTGCTGGGCGTGTTTCCAGCGGGCAACGAATTTGCGTTTGCCGTGCTGGTGCCACTTGTAGGCTATGTGATTTTAGTTCAGGCAAGTGCTAGTTTGTTGTGGCGGCGCGTTCCACAATTGGCAGCGCCCAAACACTACAGTTTTAAGCAAAAATCGTACCGACTTAAAACCTCAACTGACCAAACTGATAAGACAAGTACAGCTAACGTATCGATTGACTATGCAGATGTTGCCAAAGTGTTAGTGTCGCGGCGAGGTTATTACTTGTTGCGAGCAGACGGTAGTGCTGACATCATCCCCAAAGCGGTGCTCGAGGCGCACAACATCAATTTAGATGCGTTTAGTACTTGGTTAGCTGCCAATACAAATGTTATGACGTCATCGTTCTTTTTGTGAGGGTATGAACAGCTACGGCTTTCACATGATTAAACCCCTGAGTTGGCGTAGCACTACGAACTGCTGTCAGGAATATGTCAAGATGAGCTAACGTAACAACAAGGTTGCTCGAGCAGGTGCGAACCATCTTGCTAAGCAATACTACCAATGGCGTAGCGTGCTAGCTTTGATGGTCAGCGCTGCCGCCAAGGAGATA
>CAZMCW010000457.1:0-1921 GCA_964564405.1 uncultured bacterium | reverse complement strand
GATGACATTTTTAAGTTGCACCATTTACCTTGTGGCGTCCTTCACGCGCGCCCAACCTCAATCTTAGGACCGGGCATGGTGATTGACCCATGGAAATTCCGCGAAGAATATGAAGCGTTTAAGACCCGTCAAGACCCCGGTCGTGTGCTGATTGCCGAAGACGCCCACATGGTGTTACCACACCACAAAAAAAATGATGAGGGTGGCGGCTTTGTGGGTACGACTGGGCGCGGCATTGGCCCGTGTTATTCGGATAAAGCGCGGCGAGTAGGCATTCGCTTTGGGGACTTGCAGGATGATGCTGTGTTAGAAGAGCGGCTAGGCCGTTTGCTTGCTGCTAAACCCAATTCCACAGCTCGAGTAGGTTGGACGAGCGTTGAAGTTGCCATGAACGAATTAGCAGATGTGCGTGCGTTTGTGTTGCCGTTCATCTGTGACGCCAGCCGTGAACTCCGTGACGGCTTACGTAAGGGCGCGCAAGTGCTGTTTGAAGGTGGGCAAGGCACCATGCTCGACCTTGGCTACGGCACCTACCCGTACGTCACCAGCAGTCACCCTACAACCGGCGGTATTTTGGTAGGTGCAGGGGTGAGTCACAAAGCGCTCGATAGTGTTTACGGCGTCGTTAAAGCGTTCACCACGCGCGTGGGTCACGGCCCGTTTATGACCGAGCTCGAGGGCGACATCGCCACGCGCTTACGCGGCACAGGTAGCAATCAATGGGATGAATACGGCACAACCACCGGCCGACCGCGGCGGGTGGGTTGGTTGGATTTGGTGCAACTCAACTACGCGTGCGAGATTAACGGCTTTGATGGGCTCATCGTAACCAAACTAGATGTGCTGTCTGGGCTTGATGAAGTTAAGGTTTGCGTTGCCTACGAAAACGGGCAACCCGTTTACGACACCATGCCGGGCTGGGGTGAGTTGCACGGGCTGGGTAGCCGTGACGCGCTTCCTAAGCAAGTCACTGAGTACCTCGAGCGTATTGAAAGCTTCACGCAAACGCCAGTGGTGATGTTTTCGACCAGTCCTGACCGGGCGGATACGTATGGCGATGTGGGCTGGGCGGCTTAGGAACTTAGCTAAAAGATGAGGCTCCTATGAATCACGGCAGCCTCGAGCCTTGATACAACCATGTACTTACCCGTCAAATTGTGGATAGATGACATCGCTAGACTGTGGGGTGATGTTTGATCCATCATTCGAGTGTTGCGATGGGGGTAAAAAGTCATCTGGGTTGGGTAGCGCGTCACTAATGTCTACGGCTTGAATGCTAATCGTCAAAGTTTCTGGTAAATCGCTGCCTAGATTTGCTTGCAAAAAGTCGAGGTCAATAGCTGCTAAGCCAAATCTGCCAAAACGCTGTGTGTAGAACGAAAAAGTACCATCTTTACGATAGATGCGTACCTCGAAACGTATGTCTCTCGTGGCGACATTATCTCGTTCACCCCTGTTATACGAAGGAGAAGCTATGAACATAGCTCCTTCAGAAGGATAATTGAGATTTATACCTTCCATTGGAATAGTGATTGTCATCAACGGCCCAATGTGTCTTATCTTGTCAATAGGATAAATGCTCTCAAAATTGTCAATTTCTGGGTAGTTTGAAGAATCTTCGTTGGTTATAACAACTCCAACTTTAGCCTCTTGAGATAGAGCATTCTCGTACAAGTACAGTACCGCTGCACCACTGGAAGGAAGTCGATTGACGTTATCCTCGTAAATAATCTCAATTAAATCCCCACCATTAGGACCAATCACCTCCTCAAGAACAATATCCCCATCATTAGGCGATTGAGCAAGCACTACATCCCCAACTTGCACCTGCCCCACTTGTCCAGTTGCCCCTATCGCCATGCCCATATTGAACGGGTTGGCTAGAGTTAGAGCAACCGTGGTCACTAAGCTAAAGTTCACA
>CAZMCW010000456.1:0-3769 GCA_964564405.1 uncultured bacterium | reverse complement strand
GGGGATTTTGTACAAGACGGGCAGATAAACGAAAATGTCTATGCATATTCCAACGTTGTCAACGACAAAGCTTCGCTCGTCCTTTACAACAATAATTTTGGAACCGCACATGGGCACATTAAAACCTCAACGGCATTTGCAGTGAAAGACGGTGATAGCACCATGTTGATGCAACGCGATCTAGCATCGGGACTAGCGCTCAACGCAACTGACGCCAACTTCACCATTTTGCACGACCACGTGAGCGGGCTCGACTACCTACAACCTAGTAGCAACCTCGCTGAACGCGGATTATATCTTGAACTAGGTGCGTTTAAGTACTATGTCTTTGCAGATGTTGAAGAAGTTTATGACAGTGACGGCCTCTATCAACAGCTTCATGATGAACTTGACGGTCAGCCTGTGCAAGACGCTCATGCTAGCGCTCAAGACATTCACTACCGCCCTTTACACACAGCGCTTTATCCGCTTCTCAGCGCGCAGATGGTAGCGTATGCGTATCCATTGGGTCAAGATCATCAATTAGAAGATGTCGCTACTACATCACCAACAGGTGCGGCATCAACAGGTGCAGCATCAACAGGTGCAGCATCAATAGGTGTAAAGGAAACTCAAGGTGATACTGGCGTAGCGTCTACTCAGCAGCAAGCCTCGAGCGATGATCAAAATATACGTCAACAAGTTCAGCTCACCACAGCTAATGACTTAAAAAATGATGCTTCAGTGACTAACACAAACGTTGCCGATGACACTGACGGCGCTGAG
This sequence comes from uncultured bacterium, assembly GCA_964564405.1. Classification (GTDB taxonomy): domain Bacteria; phylum Deinococcota; class Deinococci; order Deinococcales; family Trueperaceae; genus JBCCBI01. The sequence goes on along the minus strand of CAZMCW010000456.1, from coordinate 3,004 downwards.
ACTCCTGACATTAGGACGCTTGATGCTGAGACTTCTGACACTGAGACTCCTGACACTGAGACGCTTGATGCTGAGACTCCTGACACTAAGACGCTTGATGCTGAGACTCCTGACACTAAGACGCTTGATACTGAGACTTACGAAGACGACGCGCAAAGCGAATATATCGCCACGCACTACACGGTGTTTTTACAAGCCGCGCAAGCTTATGGCGCTAAGTTTAACCGCACCAAACTTATTCAAGACTTTGATATTCAAAAGCGTGCGCTCGCGCGGTTAGCTGCTATTAGCGACATTGTGCGCGGTGCCAGTACAGCACTAGCACGCGACCTCGAGCGCCGCCTAAGTTTATCTACCGAAGACGCTAGTGTCATTGTGGCATGGTTGTTTGTGCGCCAACTTGGCGCGTTGCGGCAGATGGGCGCGGGTACAGACGCACACCTACAGACCTACCAAGACTGGCGTATTGAACGTGCGCTTGTGCGCGGTTTTGGTGAACAATTTGCAGCTACCAGTGGCTACTTGGCGTCGTTAGTGACACTTCTTGTGCGCTATCAAGACTGGGCAAATGACCAAACACCTTCGTTAGCTGTCCTCCGCAAGCAGTTAGCTGAAGATACTCACTGGCAAGACCTTATTGGCGTTCACGACCATGACGGTACACACTGGTTTAACGGCGATGCGTTTGAGCGGGTGAGTAACTTGCTGCTCGTTGTCGCGGTGTTGCAGGCTAGCCTCGAGCTAGACGCACGTGCAGATGCCGTCATCGTCCAAGCGTATCAGGTGATGCTCGAGCTAGATGCTGCCAAACAAGCTTCAGGCTACCGCTTCAACGACCTTGTTCAGGAGATCAAACCTCAAACTCCCGAACCTCAAACTCCCGAACCTCAAATTATCAAATCGCAAAGTACTGAAGCGCGACAAGCAAGTGCCAACACGTCCGTTGTAGCAGACGAAGCTACAGCAACCCCAACCTCAGATGGTGGTAGTGCAAACGAAAATACCTAAAGCGATGTGCAAGTTTATATTTGCCTGCTGACATATTATTTACGACTCAATAGAACGTAATATAATACCATATATTACGAAAGTGGTTTGGTTTACATTTGCTGTGATAAACTTCAATGTGGGTTACATTTTGTAATAGTTGGCGGCTGAGGTTTCATACAGGTTAATGTTGTTCAGAAGTTAACGTAGCAGTTTGTAGCAGTTTATGAGCTAAGGTGTAACAAAACCGCATCACCATTTGTAAAGGCGGTTAACAGGTCGGGTAAATTTTGTGATGATTGCGTGGTTTAGGGTTATATCTCCCAACGTTAGCACCGGTTGCTAAATCGGTTGCTAGAAGGATTTACCTGAGCCAAAGCACATGGTTTGAGGATAAAAGGTGTAAGCCAGACACAAAACAAGGCCCGTAACCTAGCAAGTAAACTGTAAAGAGTTAGCAGTTGAGTCGTCATCTCACCGAGCTGTATTCCTAAGGAGACACAATCATGACGCGCACGTTTGGAAATTTTGTAGGTAAAGACGAAAACGCGCAGGACTATTTGGTGATCGTCTTTAGACCTAGTTCGCTGCCTTTGCAACAACGCTGGCGTAACAACGGCTTATCTGCTGATTTTTTAGCAGACTATGTCACCACGTTTTTTCCTGCTGAAAACGACGAAGGGTTGCACCGTCAAATTGAAGCCAAAGATGCTGTGAGTTACATTTCCAATGAGCTTTTGGAAAACGCCATGAAATTTAGCTACGAACCTGCTATGCAGCCGGTCAGTATCGATTTACACTTGCGTCAAAATAATCTTAGGTTTTACGTGTCTAATGGTGCCAATCCAATGATGACCGAAGAGTTTCAAGGCTACATTCAAGAAATGCTCACCAATGACCCCGACGACTTGTATATGCGCCAGTTAGAAGCCAACGCTAGCGATGACAATGGTCAGTCACACCTTGGTTACTTAACCATGATGACAAGTTACAATGCTGAACTTGCCTGGAAGTTTGAGACCATGCAAGGTGATACAGAGTACGTCATGGTCACAACGATGGTGCAGTTGAGTCTCTAAGGTGCAGTTAAGTCTTGAAAACAATCTACGACACTCTGCAGCAGGCTACATGACGGTACGACCAACACCTGCTAGTTCAAGGTCACGTCTATGCGACGACTTCCACGAACGTCAAACACTACCCCTATAAGAACTACTACCCCTGTAAGGTCAACCCCGAACCCAAAGGAGCATTATGGAAATTAAAGGTGACAACTACAGCGTCAGCTATGATGAAAACGATACGTCTATTTTTTGCAAAGGCTCATTTCGTTTGCGCGGTGCTGATGAGTACGACCCCATTATCAAATTACTTAACGATGTTGCTGCTGCTGAACCTGCGCAGATCATCTTAGATTTGCGGGAGCTCGAGTTTTTGAACAGTTCAGGTATCAACATGTTATCCAAATTTGTGATCAACGTCCGCAAAAAAGGTGCAAGTGACTTAACCGTCAAAGGATCACAAAGTTACCCTTGGCAGAGTAAATCACTCAAGAACTTGCAACGTTTAATGCCAAATTTAGTGCTCGAGATTTACTAACCGTTAGCTCCTAAATACTGTCTATCGGCACCACTACAACACAAACGTTCAATGCGATATTTTCATATTTTTGCTAGTTGTACTCATCTCAGTTATATCCATTCCAGTTGCACTCATTAATGCATTGAATCAACGTATTGAGGTCGCCCCTAGCTCAGTTGATACTCGCTTATAGATATCGAACGCTTCATTACATGAAACTAGAAAGACAAACATATCAACACACTATGTATATCTAAGACACCAAGTATATCTAAGATACTAAGTATATCTAAGACACTACGTAAGCAAGACAGTGTAGCTACTAAGTCAGCCAAGTTGTCCATGTCTTGTTTGCGTAGTTGTCTCTATTTTGTAAGCCTGATACCAAGTCCGACAAAACACACCATAAACTCTTACAGAGTTTATTACGTTCCAG
>CAZMCW010000455.1:0-3810 GCA_964564405.1 uncultured bacterium | reverse complement strand
CGATGCCCCGTGTCGGTTCGTCCAGCAGCATGATCTTTGGTTGCATCGCCAGCCATTTCGCCAGCACAACTTTTTGCTGATTGCCACCGCTTAGGCTATCCACTTGCTGCTTGAGGTTAGCTGTACGAATGCCCAGACGGTCCACCCAGGTTTGCGCGCTGGTTTTGAGAGCGCGCAAGTTGAGCAGTCCTGACCTTGAATGCTGCTTTAGTGCTGCCAACGTGAGGTTATTCTGCACGCTCATCATGAGGACTAAGCCCAAGTCTTTACGGTCTTCAGGCACATAAGCAATACCTGCTTTAATGGCAGCTTGGGGTGACGGTAAGTTGAGTGGTTGCCCATCCAAACTTAGTGTGCCTGCATCTGGCTGACGCAAGCCAAAGAGTAATTCGGCAAGTTGGGTTTGCCCGGCACCGACTAAACCGGCCACTCCGAGTACCTCACCTGCATGTAGGTTGAACGTGATGTCGTGCAGGGTGTTGGTTACGCTGAGGTTGGAAGTGGTGACTCGAGCCTCACCCCTCGCTTGACTTTCTCCTTCATGCCTGCCTATGTCTACGTTGCGCCCAACCATCAGCTCAATCAAACTTTCGCGGCTAAAGTCACCGGCCGGGCGGGTGTCCATATGCTGCCCATCCCGAAGCACGGTGATGGTATCTGCTAGCCGAAAAACCTCATCCATGCGGTGAGAAATGTAAATGATGCTTACCCCACGCGCTTTGAGGCGGTCGATCAGCGCAAACAGCACCTCTTCTTCGTGCTTGCCCAGGGCTGAGGTGGGTTCGTCCATAATCATAAGGCGTGGGCGTTGCTGCACGGCCCTGGCAATTTCCACCATCTGCCGTTGGGCAATGTTTAATGTTTGCAAGGGTGCGCGTACATCTAAAGCCAAGTCGAGTTCATCTAATACGGCTTGTGCCTCCTGGTAAAGCTTGCGCCAATTGACTTGCCACAGGGCGGTCATAGGTTCTTGCCCCAGCATGATGTTGCGTCCCACGCTCAAGTTGGGGAGCACCGTGAGTTCTTGGTAAATCATGCCGATGCCGTGGTGGCGGGCTTGAATAGGGTCACGAAAATGAACCTGCTCAGCAGCCAAGGTGAGACTGCCTTCGTCAGGTTGATAGGCCCCGGACAAAATTTTCATCAAGGTAGATTTACCCGCGCCGTTTTCGCCCATGAGCACGTGAACGTCGCTGGGATAAACGTCAAAACTGACGTTGTCTAGCGCTTTGACGCCGGGGTAGCGTTTGGAGATGTTTTGGATGCGTAGGAGGGGGTCAGGCATTTAGGAGGCCCTCGTACATATCAGATGAATATGCTGCGCAAGTGAGGCAAATGGTTCTGTACAGCGGAAGTTTGTTTCAACCTCGAGCAACTCCTGCAAGACAGGCTCACGCACATCTTCAGGTATGTGATCGTGAAAGATGCGAATACCTGCTCTGTGTTGAATTTGAAGCCCTGCATCTTCTAAGTAGTGTGTGATGGTACTAAGTTGCAAGGCTCGAGCCCCTGCAAACTCTGGCACGTCTGACGTTCTTGGGCCAGCTTGCGCAACTTTCTGAGCAATTTCTGGACTTGCAAAGGTCGTCATATCGCCTTGCACAAGCCGCTTAAAAATAGCAGCGTTCTGGTTGTAAAACATCAATGAAAAGCGTCCAGAAGGGGCTATGTAATCACCTAATACGCGGATGACCGCAGCCGGATCGTGAACCCACCCGAGCACAGCATGGCAGAGCACTAAATCAAACGTGCTTTGTACATGTTGATGTAGGTCTTGGGCGCTGGTCTGAACGGTCTGGATATTTAGGTTTTCATTGGCGATGTTGGCTCGAGCCCGCCCTAACATATCTTCAGAAGGCTCAGCCAGCACTACATCGTGACCAAGCTGAGCCAAACGGATAGCAAGTTGCCCCATACCGCCGCCCACATCTAAAATACGTAAACGTTGCTGATGCAGGTCTGGAACAGCCTCACACAGGTCATGCCACAACACAGCTAAGCGAATAAAGCCTTTGGATGTGCCGTAAATAGCTTTGTTAAAATCTTTGGCGATGCCGTCAAAGTAAACGTCTGTCATGGAGTTGTCAGCACAAAGGTATCATCTTTTCAGGATGCTTAAAAGACAAAAACGTCTTGGTTCTTGAGTACATTTCAAGAGAATTTCAAAACGTAATCCGTTCAACCTACCCCCAGGACCTATGACCAGGGCGCATCTACTCCCGGATACAGCTCATCCCAGCGGGTTTGGTAGTTGTCTGCAGTCACAAGTAACGTTGGCACGACAATCTCGCTGGCGACACTCTCACCCAAAATAGCTTTGCAAAGGGCGTCTAAGCCAGCTTTGCCTTGCACCATGGCTTGTTGTCCAGATAGTGATACTAAGAAAGGATCGCCAGCATCAAACGCTTCAAACCCAGCTCGTTCAGCGTCGTAGCCACCAAGTTTAATATCGTTGCCAGATGCGTCGATGGCAGCTAGGGTGCCGTTAATGGCTAAACTCCAGGTCGCAAAAATGGCTGTGAGGTCAGGGTTAGCTTGAATCATGTTTTCAGCCGCTGCTAGGGCGTCGTCTTGGGTCCAGACGGGTTGTAAACCAACGAGTTCCATGCCGCTTTCAGAGATGGCATCCAGCGTGCCGGTTTCGCGGTCACGGATGGTACTAAGCGCTAGCGGGATAGAGATGACCCCAATTTTGCCGCTGCCGCCCACACTATCGATTAAATACTTGCAGGATTCATAGCAACCGTCGTAACTAGTCGAGTTCATGACCGTAAGCACCTCACCGTCGGCAGGTGGGCCGCCCACAATGACCACGGGAACACCTGCGTCGTTGGCATTAACAATAGCTGGCGAGATGGCATTAAAGTCCACGGCAACCAAAAAGATGGCGTCAACCTCTTGCTGAATAAGCGTTTCTACGTCAGCCAGTTGTTTGGCGGCATCAAAGTTAGCTTCGCCAACAAGTAGCTCGATGCCGTAGTCGTTGGCGGTTTGCTCACCGCCTTCAATAAGCAAGTTAATAAAGTCGTCGGTGCGGTGGTTGGTGTTAAAGCCAAAACGCAAGTTCATGCTGCGAATCGTTTCGATCTCGGCGTCGGTTAACGCAACATCTGCAGCATAAGCAAGAGCACTGTCCTGAGCAAGGGCAACACGTGACCCCAAAGCAAGTGCGCCACCACTAGCGGCCATCAATTTGAGCATAGTGCGACGAGATAGGTTTTTCTTGAACATCACGGTGTCTCCTTAAATGAAATATGTGAACAACCCACGCGATTGCTTGCTTGACAGCATGAAGCCTCGAGCACCTTATCTACTACAACACGTCATTTCACGTTTGAGTTGAACACAACCATCGTATGAGATAACTAGGCTTAGCTAATGTGATTAGATGCACAATAGGAAGGGGTGATGTTGATATAACGTGCTGTCTGAACAACAGCGTTTAAGCATCCACCTCATAAACTAACGGCGTGCCTCGCCAACCTTCGTGTGCTTTTTGAATGTTCATCACCCGCGCATACTGACTAGGTTCTTTGAGGTCAGAAATCTCGTAGATGAGCGCGTCTCCATCTTGATCCGTCGCAAAATAGACAAGCCGCACCCCATCTGCTGGAATCATATATGCTTGCACAACCTCACGGCCTTGTTGGGTTAACTCAGCATATTTGATACCCTTTCCGGTTATTTTGGTAACAAAAGGCGCTACGTTTGTTCGAGATGCTCATGTCTGTTTAAGATAACGTCTGTTTAAGATAACGTCTGTTTAAGATGACGTCTGTTTAAGATGACGTCTGTTTAAGATGACGTCTG
>CAZMCW010000454.1:3472-3812 GCA_964564405.1 uncultured bacterium | reverse complement strand
CCTCTTGCGCGGTTACGTGCACGCGGTCAGCTTAACGAACTGCGTGCTCAAGACATGCGCTTTACAACAGATGAAAGTGCCGCCTTCCTCAACGACGTCATGCACTTGGACTTGTCACCAGCCGACATTCAATCGTTAGAAACGCGGACTGAAGGCTGGATTGCTGGCTTGCAACTGGCTGCTTTGTCCCTGCAAGGTCAAGTTGACGCGCATCAGTTTATTGCCTCATTTACAGGCAGTCACCGCTTTGTGCTGGATTATCTCATCACCGAGGTACTTCATCAGCAAGCTGATCAAGTCCAGACATTTTTGCTGCAGACCTCTGTCCTAGAACGCTTTT
>CAZMCW010000454.1:0-3427 GCA_964564405.1 uncultured bacterium | reverse complement strand
GCTTGAGCACGCTAACGTCTTCCTTGTCCCACTGGATAGTGAACGCCACTGGTACCGCTATCACCATTTGTTTGGCGAGTTGTTGCGGCAGCGTTTAGTACATCACACAAGCAGTTCTAATACGCCTGTTGATGCTCCTTTAAGTAATACCGTAAGTGATACCGTCTCAATTAGTGACTTACACCTGCGGGCAAGTATCTGGTATGAACATGCTAGGTTCGAGGTTGCAGCCAAAGCAGGTGATGTTGCTCGAGCTAGCCGTTTAATTGAAGGTGGCGGCCTCCCTCTACACTTTCGGGGTGCCATTGCCCCGGTACTTACCTGGCTCACAAGCTTGAGTGATGAAACGCGCAACGCGCATCCGGCTTTATGGGTTATGTATGCATCTGCCCTGTCTGCATCTGGGCAAAACAGCCAAGTGGAACCCGCATTAACAGCGGCTGAACGCGCTATTCACGGGTTACCAGAAGATGACAGTATTCGCAACATTATTGGGCATATTGCAGCAATTCGAGGGTTACTTGCTGCGACCCAGTACGACGTACAAGGCATCATTCAGCAGTCTCAAAAGGCACTTGACTATCTGCACGAAACGAGCACAGCCGTGCGCACGGCTACAACTTGGAAGTTAGGGCTCGCCTACCAAATGCAAGGGCAGCGGGCGGCAGCGCGCCAAGCTTATCAAGATGCCATTGCCATGTGTGAGGCATCTGGTAATGTGTTTATCAATACCGTGGCTACAACCGGGTTAGGCATTATTTATGAACGTGACACCCAACTCGCTGATGCTGAACAATGTTACCGCCGTGTGTTGGACCTTGCGGGTGATCCACCTAGACCCACAGCTTGCGAAGCCTACGTGGGTCTAGCGCGCATTTACTATGCTAAAAATGACTTAGCACATGCTGAAAACTACGCACAGACCGGCCTAGCACTCGGCAAACGGGTGGACATGGTCGACAACTTTATAGATGCTGAACTCGTCTTAGCGCGCTTGAAACTTGTTCAAGGTGATAGCTTAGGTGCGGCCGGGTTGCTCGCTCAAACGGCTTTAGAAGTACAGCAAAAAAACTTTGTAGGGCGTTTGCCAAGCGTTGTGAGCTTGCAAGTTATCGCTTTACTAGAACAACACAAGCTCACTGAGGCCGCGCAGCTTGCTGGGTCGCACGATGTACCCTTGAGTCACGCGCGGGTTTGTCTTTCTGAAAAGCGAACTGAGGATGCGCTCGAGCACCTCACCAGCTACTACACCCACATTTCAGCCCAACACTGGCCCGACGAACAACTCGAAACACGTATCTTGCAAACCCTGGCGTACGATCAACTAGAAGATGACGCCAACGCAGACAGATGTTTAGAAGAAGCGCTCAGCTTAGCAGCTTCCGGGGGTTATATTCGCCTTTTTGTAGATGAAGACCGTGTTCTAGGTCAAGGTAAGCTTCAAAAACGGATAGCTACAATTAGCGCGCAAGGACAATTTGGTGAGTATCTAAAAGCATTATTAGCTGCGTTTAAGGAAGACCACACGGATGATGCCAACAAGGCCATCGCCAACACCGTTATGTCAGATAAGCAAGCTCAACGTGCTGCTGAACTTTTGTTAGAACCTTTGACAACTCGCGAGCTAGATGTGCTGACCCTCGTAGCTGAAGGGCTTTCCAACCATGATATTGGCGCGCGCTTGTTTCGCTCGTTGGACACCATCAAAGGGCACAACCGCCGCATTTTTGGCAAATTGCAGGTACGTAACCGCACCGAAGCGGTCGCTAAAGCTCGTGAGTTAGGCTTGATCTAAACAACACTCTCAAAACAAAACCCTCAAAACAACATCCTCAAAACAACACTGCAAGCAACACTTTCCAACAACACTTTAGTGTCTAGGCGAAGGGTCGAGCGTGAGCCTATGCTCAGAAGCAGTTAAACCACGTGACCAGAACATCTCAAAGACTTCATTCATGACGACGTTTGATGTAAGTGCTTGGTGGGTGTGATGCACGTGTGTATCAAAAATACCCTCAGCACAGAGGTGTAACACCTACAGCCAACGAAAGAGAGTGTCAACATGGTAGATATCAAAGAAAAAATTTCAACACTGTGGATCGTCGTCTTGTTCAACATGGGCTTTGCCGATATTTTGGGACTTTACATTCCGGGAACTCAGGAAGCGTTGGTTGAACTTGCAGGCTCAACCCCAGTCAGTCAACTTATGTTGGGCGGTGCGGTTATGTTTCAAATCCCTATCGCGATGGTGTTTTTTTCCAAAGTCTTAAACCGCAGACCCAATCGCTGGGCAAACATCATTGCGGCGGTAGTCACAATAGCGTTCGTCATCGGTGGTGGCTCACTCAAACCTCATTATATTTTGATTGCCACAATTGAAGTGGTCGTGATGCTGCTAATCATTTGGTATGCGTCGAGGTGGTCAAGGGAACAGCCTGCTTCTGCACTTGCTTAACCCGTAAGTCAAGCTGTAGGTGCCAACCTTGTCGGTGTTACTAGCAACTCCAGGATTAGTTCCCCCACACTAAGTGGGTCGATTTCTACTCCCCTGGGTCGCACGCGCAACTGCCTGGGGCAGTTACTCGTGGAAACGCTATACATATCAACTCGAGGCAGAAAGTAACATCTACAGCTCATCAGCACACAAAGGTGATGCTCATGTCACAGCAACAGTTTCCTGCTCCGTTAGTCATTCGCTTACAAGGACATTTGAGTTCTGATTGGGCAACTTGGTTTGAGGGGTTTACCATCACCTTAGATCCAGACGGCACAACCTTGCTCATAGGTGATGCTACTGACCAAGCTGCCTTATACGGCCTACTGCGCAAAGTTCGTGACCTAGGATTGCCCCTTTTGGCTGTGAGGTACGGTGGTATACATCTTGATACACAAGCAGGCAAGTAGCGCCAGGTCTCGGTTCGTCTATTTGCACAATATCAGTAGGCTTCACCATGCTTGATGGTCACCTCATTTTGACATTGCTATGGTATTTACTTGGCGACGTGCTGCGAATCGTGAATGAGGACATTGAACTAGGTACACTTGCAGACATATCAGTCACGCCAGTTATGTGGCTAGTCATTGCCGTGCTCCTCGTGATTTCTATTGTGATGATGACAGTGTCGCTTATGCTGACTCAACAGCGTCATTCTCCAGGTTGAGGCTGAACGCGCTTGGCACCGATGAAATATTGATAGGTAGGCTCGAGCCCAAACGTACCCATTGACCAAATCGCAGGTTTACCCACGCTTTTCGCTAGGTGAATCACCTGCTGCTCACCCAAATAAACACCCACGTGCGCCCCCCAAGCTTTAGGCGTGCTATTCCAAAGCAGTAAGTCAAGGAGCTCAAGAGTATCAACTTGACGTGTGTAGGTTGTGTCTGCCCACAGGTCGCTCGAGCGAAACTCGGGTACAATCAGTCCAAA
>CAZMCW010000453.1:0-3814 GCA_964564405.1 uncultured bacterium | reverse complement strand
GAACTCAATCAAAAACTACAAGCACTCATTGACAAAGAGAGCCAGAAAACCAACATATATAGCGTTTTACTTGGTGTGCACTCTAAAGATGGGCGCATCAATTTTCAAGGTGTGGCAGGTGGTGCATCACCGGATAGCCCGTACTTCATCGCCAGCATCACCAAAATGTTTACAGCGACAGTCATTATGCAACTCGTGGATGAGGGCAAACTCGAGTTAAATGACCACATTCAACAGTATCTTTCACATCTTTCCTTGGATGGTATCCATGTCCACAAAGGTGTGGATTACAGCAAAGAACTCAAAATCTATCAACTGGTTCACCAAACATCTGGTCTGGCAGATTACTTTGACGGCAAGCTAGCAGAAGATTTTAAGCAAAATCAAGATCGTGTGTACAGCGTGGAAGATGTGTTGGACATGGCTCGCAACACCTCCCCGTTCGCAGCACCGGATAGCGGTAAATCACACTATTCGGATACGAATTACCAGCTTCTCGGCGCAATCATTGAGGCGATTACAGGACAGTCATTAGCCGATGCATTCCATACGCGTATCTTTGACCGACTTGAAATGGCAGATACATACCTGTTTGACCACAATATGCCACGCTCAGTCGAGCCAATACCCTTCTACAACGCAGACACGCAACTCTCAGTGCCGTTAGCCATGACATCTGAGCGTGGTACAGGTGGTGCTGTCTCTACGATGACGGACACCCTGCGCTACTTACGAGCGTATTTCGATGGTGAATTGTTCAATAGAGCACATTTTGAGCGCATGATGCAGTGGAACCCGATGTTCTTCCCGATGCACTACGGCTACGGCCTCTGGCGGTATAAGTTGCCACGCTGGGCAAACCTCTTCCGCGAGACACCTGAATTTATCGGTCATGCTGGTGTCAATGGCGCAATGGCGTACTACAATCCTGACAATGACCTCTACATTGTCGGCACGCTCAACCAAATGGATAAACCGATAAGACAGTTCAACTTCATGCCGAAAGTCATCAACGTTGTTACGTCAGCTTCAACGTAACGCGGTTGACCAGCCACTTCTGGGTGTTGATGGCAGCGTGTCGCTCCCTGTGGGCGTTACCTGAGGGCTTTTGAACGACGTGTTGGGGAGTTTTGTGGGCATCTTGCCGTTTGTAGCGACGTTAGGAACGCTCAACAGCTTCGCCCAATCTGTTTTAGACTAAGCTCATGACGCTCTCTGTTTTGGCTACCAAGTTGTACCAACCTAAACCTAGAGCGAATTGGGTGTATAGGGAGCAGTTGCTTAACAAGCTAAATCAAGGTGATGCGCGCAAGTTCACGTTGGTCTCTGCACCTGCGGGGTTTGGCAAAACTACCTTGGTGAGTAGCTGGTTAGCTGAGCAACATGACCGGGTTGCTTGGTTATCTTTAGATGAACAAGATAACGAGCCAAGACGTTTTGTCTTGCATCTGGTTGCGTCGTTGCAAAAGGTCTTACATGCACTTGCTGATGAACTTAGGGGGACGCTCGAGTCACCCACGTTTTCGTTATCATCTCATGATTCGTTTTTGACGCCACTGGTCAACCAGTTAGCACGTGCAGAAGCACCACTTTTTCTGGTGCTAGACGATTACCATTTGATTGACAACAGCGAGATTGATGCTGCTTTGGCGTTTCTCTTAGATCATCAGCCGCCGCAGGTTCAGCTTGTCATGACCACGCGCGAAGACCCGCAACTACCTTTGCCGCGTTTACGGGTTCGTGGTGAACTTACGGAGATTCGTATCAGCGACTTAAAATTTAGCGGCGCTGAGATCGCTGAGTTTTTGAGTACGCTCACAGGACTCAATCTTTCAGAACAAGATGTTGCCGTTTTAGAAGCACGCACCGAAGGTTGGGCAGCGGGTTTGCAACTGGCAGCTTTATCACTGCAAGGGCTAGATGATCCTACTGGCTTTATTGAGGCGTTTGCAGGGGATCATCATTTTGTATTGGATTACTTAGCTGAAGAAGTTTTACACAACTTACCTGAACACGAACGTTTGTTTCTGCTACAAACATCTATCCTTGAACGATTGTCAGCACCCCTTTGCAATGCCGTGACAACTCAAACAAATGCTGATGATTTGCTTGAATCACTCGAGCGGCGTAATTTGTTTCTCATTCCGCTGGATAACACACGGGCGTGGTTCCGCTACCATCATCTTTTTGCAGATGTTCTTAAAGCCCGTCTACTAAAAGAGGCAACCCTCGAGCTTACAGAGTTACACGCGCGTGCAAGTCGCTGGTTTAAACACGCGGGACTAACTGCAGATGCTATTCATCATGCATTTGAAGCGGGCAACATGAGCGAAGCCGCCGCACTAATTGAAAGTATCTGGCGCGCTATGGACAGAACGTTTCAGCTAGAAACGTGGTTTGCTTGGGCGCAGCGCTTACCCGAAGCAACTATTAAACGACACCCGGTGTTGAGTGTTGGCTACGCGTGGGTCCTTCTGCAACAAGGTCAGTTTGACCTCTTTGAAGCAAAACTTAAAGATGCCGAAGCGCATCTGGACGGCCAGCAAGACAGCATCGTTGTTGATGAAGCAGAGTTTGCAGCGTTACCCGTCAGCATTGCCTCAGCCAGAGCTTATAAAGCGCAAGCATTAGGTGACGCTAGCGCGACCATCAAGCACGTAGGTGATGCCCTCGAGCATCTCGCAGAAGATGACCACCTAGGCAGAGCCATTCCGCTTGCCTTAGCAAGTTTGGCGTACTGGGCAAATGGCGATTTAGATGCTGCGTTTAAGGCGCTTTCGGAAGCGATGCAAGGCTTTAAGCAAACTGGCAACCTAGAGGCTGCTTTGAGTGGTTGCTTTGGACTTGCGGATATTCGTAAAACACAAGGCCGTTTGCATGAGGCTATTCGCGTGTATCAAGACGGATGCCAACTTGCCTTAGGAAAAGAAATCACCATCCGGCAGGGCCTAGCTGTTATGCACTTAGGTTTAAGTGATCTTTACTTAGAGCAAGGGAAGCAGCAAGACGCAGAGGCACAATTTTTAAAGAGTGAAGCGCTTTTTGAACAAGACGCACAAGTTGTTTATCGCTACCGTAGGTTTATTTTCTTAGCAAAAGAAAAAGAAGCACAACAAAGTTTTGATGTTGCCCTTAACTTACTAGCTGAAGCAGCACAGCTCGAGTCACAAATTCATATTCCGTTATTTCAGCCTGTCCATGCTTTGCAAGCCCAGGTCTGGATTAAGCAAGGCAAGCTTGTAAAAGCACAAGCATGGCAAAAGGAGCAAAACTTATCCGTAGATGATGAACTTGATATGTTGCTCGAGTTTCAACACATAACTTTAGCTAGATTGCTGTTAGCTCAGTACCAGCAAACACAACGTGCGTTTTCCCAACTTGAGGCTTTCTTGGTGCGTCTTTTAGAAGCTGCTCGAGCAGGTCAGCGCACTGACTCAGTGATTAGAATTTTGATTTTGCAAGCACTTGCGTATCAAGCTAATGGAAATTTAAAAACTGCGCTCGAGTGTTTGCAGCACGCTTTGGATTTAGCTGAGCCTGAACGTTACGTTAGAGTATTCACCCAAGAGGGCGACGCCATGTCCGTCTTGCTAGCACACCTGCAATCAGACCGGCAATCAGATTATGCAGAAACGCTCCTACAAGCTTATCAAACGCAAGATAAAAGCACGTTACAAGCTGCCCTCGCCCAGGACCTACTGCTTGAACCCTTAACAGCGCGGGAGCTCGAGGTTTTAACCTTGCTTGCTGAAGGCTTATCCAACAAAGACGTGAGCAGAAGGCTCCACCGCGCACTGGACACCATCAAAGGTTA
>CAZMCW010000452.1:0-3829 GCA_964564405.1 uncultured bacterium | reverse complement strand
ACTCCCCTAGGTCGCACGCGCAACTGCCTGTGGCAGTTACTCGTGGAAACGCTAGGTATATCTAAAATGATGGTGTTGTGGCTACTTGTTGATGTCAGTCATGCTGTTTGTAGCAGTTATGCCAAGGTTATGCCAATCACAAAGAAAATATGTAATTATAAATGATGAGTGTGGTCGTAGTGAACCTTCTTGTAAGGAGCTAGTGAATTTAGTGGGTTGTAACTGTTAACAAGTTTCACCTGTCACCTGTTAACAAGGTCGAATACATCAAGGTGTGAGCAACTAACTGTGCTAAACTTCGGCTAGACATGCCTGCTGATGCTTCTGACAAATCTCCTGATCGATCTTCACACTCTCCATCTTCACACCCTCGCGCACCTTACAAACGCGCTGTACAACACCACCGCTCACGCCGACAAGGTTTAGCAAGACGACCTTCCTCAAAACAGCCTTCTTCAAAACAAGCTACCCAACCTCCAGCTAGGTCTTTAATGAGGTTGCGACTGCCTGAGTTAATTGCGCTAGTTATTGGTGCAGTGCTGCTAACAACCTTTGTATTTGCGCAATCGACAACACGTCCAGATGGCGTTTCAGATGGAGCTGTTGTACTGCTGATTGTCATGCTGGGGTTATCTGGTTTTTTTTCGGGTTCCGAAACCGCGTTTACGGCGATGAGCAAGTGGAAAATTCGTGAACTCGCCGAAGGTGGTAGAGCTGTCTACGGACTGTTAGACCAAGATCCAACTCGGTTTATTACCACCTGTTTAATTGGTAACAACCTCACCAACATTGCAGCGACAGCGTTAGTTACGCAAATTGCCATCGATCTGGCAGATGCGTGGAGCATATCGCAAGGGCTCATGATTACCTACACCACGGCGCTTATGACGCTGCTGGTGTTGGTCTTTGGTGAGATTACACCCAAAGCCATCGCGGTGTACCATGCAGATAGGTTTGCGGGGTTAGCTATTCGCCCCATTCATACCTTGTCGGTGTTTTTGTACCCGGTGGGATTGTTTTTTACCTATGTCTCGAGCAGCATTTTGCGCTTGCTGCGGCTCGAGCCACGCGAATCTCCTCTAGTTACCGAAAACGAACTACACCTTATGCTGCGCAGTGCTGCAGAATCTGGTGTGATTGAAACTCACGAAAGCGACATGATTCGCGGGGTTATTGATTTGGAAGAAACCGTTGTTCGTGAAGTCATGACGCCCCGGGTAGATATTATTGCATTGCCGGAAGACGCAACACTGAGGACGCTGCTCGAGCGCACCACCGAACACGGCTATAGCCGTTTGCCTATTTACCGAGAGAACGTTGACAATATTCGGGGCATTGCCTACGCGCGCGACCTACTCAAATATTTGGGCTCAGATGAAGACCTCACCACCATCACGGTGGCGAGCATTATGCAGACCCCCCAGTACGTCCCGGAAACGCTGGCGATTTTGAACTTGATGCGCGATATGCGCCTCCGCAAAAACCACATGGCCATCATTGTGGACGAATTTGGTGGGACAGCAGGACTGGTGACGCTCGAGGACATCATCGAAGAAATTACGGGCGAAATTTACGACGAAACTGATGCTGATGAAGACGAAGACATCCTCAATCTAGGTGAAGGCGACTACCGAGTGGCTGGCAGTGCCGACATCGACGACGTAGGTGATAAGCTCGACATCAAATTTGACGAACAAGGCGACTACGACACGCTTGCTGGCTTTATGATTGATGAATTTGACCGCATTCCCGAGCGGGGTGAGGCGCTAGAGTTTGAGGGCTACCAGTTCACAGTTGAAGAAGCTGATGAGCGGCGAATCACATCTATTTTGGTGTCTGAACTCATCATTGAAGAAGATACCGAGGACGAAGTAGATGAAGCTGAAGTGGCTCGAGACAGCTCGCGAGATACCGTCAATACAGGACGTGACTAGCTGTCAGCGACTAAGAACATCGTTGAGTTGATGCTTAATTACTGACGTATGACCTACGTACTACGATTTGCAGATGTTGTCGATGTAGTTAAGGAGTCTTGCTCGAGCCGCTCAGCGCGTACATAAAGCAAGCTAGACATAAGTAAGACAATGCCGGTAATAAGCCAAGCCGTGCTAACGCTGTAGGTGTGTGCGATTATGCCAAGTACAAAACTGCCCAAAAAACTACCGCTGTAGCCTGCTAACGACAAGATTGACTGCATAGATGAACGCCTGTTAGAGGGGACTTCGCGATTAAAGATGGCTGCGACAGGCGCGTTGCCCATACCTAAACTAAGGTAATACCAACAAAATAAACCCGCGGCTGGTAGAAAATGGGCCTGATGGGCCAAAGTAAGAATGCTGATGGCCGCTAGCCCTTGGGATAAAGCTGCCACGAATCCGTGCCGCTGCTTGAAAAGCCTGCTGAGCCGAATAGATGCCAAATTGCCAGCTGTACTCATCAAGAATCCAAGCGTCATGAGTATGCCAAAAAGAAGACTGTTGGGGGTTCCTTCTGTGAGTGTTGCAAAGTGCGGTTGCCAAAACGTTTCAACGCTCATAAGCGCAAGTGATGTCACCAAGCTGCCCGCGAGTAAAAGTAGTACGAGTTGGCTTTTGCGGCTTAAGTTGATGGCATCAACCAGAATAAAGCTTAGCTTGCAAGGATTGAACGCTGTGTTGTGGGTATCTCGAGCACTATCTCGAGTTTCGTCAACACCAACAACAATCACCAAAATAGCAACTATCCGTACAGCTATGGAGGCTATAAATGTCATGGCAAGAGGCGTAAATATAGCGCTACCTTCGGCAGGCAAATGTGAAAATAGTTGCGGAATAATGCCGCCTGTGAGCGCACCTAACGCCAGCCCAAGCGTGCCAAACGTTTCAGCATACGCGAGGGGCGGTTGTAAGTTATAGGTGGGGTCGTGCTCGAGCAGCTTGTCAACAAACCAAGCATCTAGCGCACCGGACGAAAGCGCCCGGCCAATACCCAAGAGCACATAGGCCGCCAAATACGCATAAAATGAAAATGCCAGTAAAAAAACCAAATTGGCAAGTAGCAGAAAGCTGTGGGCAGCCAGTGCGACGGGTTTACGCCCTAGCGCGTCGGCTAGTCCGCCGGTAGGTAGCTCGAGCACCACAATCGTCAGTGAATACAGACCCGAAATGAGCCCAATTTGAGCCAAATTTAGACCGCGTGCTTGCATGAGCAATATAACGAATGGAAGAGGCAGTGCGCCAGCAAACCAGCGCAAAAACAAAATGCTGTAATAGATGCGCTGAAGGTGCCGTATAGGATTTGTAGGAGGTGCAGATGTCATGACATTAGCATGAAGTTTGTGCTACTTTGAACGAAAGTGTCAAATTCAAGTAGCACGTCCCAAGATACCTATGTCGTTGAAACGCCTGAACAAGCGCACTTACTCACTGACCCTATAGCGGTCACGTTTTTTAAGCCGTTTTTGGCTGCTGAAAAAACGATGCAAGAAGTTGCTGTGGAGTTAAATACGCCTATTAGCACAGTGCATTACCGAGTTAAGCAGTTATTGACGGTAGGACTTTTGAGGGTTGCTCGGGAACAAGCGCGAGCTGGGCGGGCCGTCAAATATTACACCTCGGTTAAGCCCAACGTGTTTATTCCGTTTGCACTCACACCTTATGCCACGCTCGAGGAAGGCATTCACGAGCAACTAAGCCCCGTGTGGCGCATGATTGAACATGGGCTTGCACGCGGCTACAGCCAAACCCACACCCAAGGGCGCAGTCTCATGCGTGATGAACACGGGACTGTGCTTACTAGTTTGAGTAGCTCACTGAGCGACCTTAGCAACTTTGAAAAGACATCTTCATAT
>CAZMCW010000451.1:0-3834 GCA_964564405.1 uncultured bacterium | reverse complement strand
TCTGCTCGCTCCGCTCGGGTTACTTTGTTACCAAAATAACCGGAAAGGGTATCACATACCCATAATTCGTACTATCTTAAGTTGCTAATAGGTGTGCTAACCAAGCGCGTTTGAGGTCATTAAACGTATTGTCTTCAAGTGACTTGCGAATGTCTGCGCAGAGTTGTTCCATGAAGTACAAGTTGTGAATGCTAGCAAGCCGCTGCGCTAAAATTTCGTGGGCTTTGAACAGATGGCGCACGTATGCCCTCGAGTAATGCTGGCAGGTGTAACAGCCACAGCCTGGCACCAGCGGGCGTTCGTCACGAGCAAAGCGGGCATTGCGCATATTGATGCGAAATTTAGGCAGTGGGTGTCCCTCGTCATCAAAACGGGTCAAAATACCTGCGTTACGGGCGTTGCGGGTTGGGCTTACACAGTCAAATGTATCGCAACCTCGTTCAACAGCTTCAAATATATCAACCACATCGCCAATGCCCAACAGGTGGCGCGGCGGGCCGTCAGGAATTTCGTCTACACTCCAGTTGATGACATCGTGCATGTCGGCTTTGGTTTGCCCTAGGTTGCCGCCAATAGCAAGCGCGTTAAAGCCCATCTCGGCAATTGTCTTGGCGCTGTGGCGGCGTACCTGTTCAAAGGCACCCCCTTGAATGATGCCGTAGAGAAGTTGCGGGTGCCCGTGCGGCAGGTTGCTACCATGAAAAGCCTCGAGGCTGCGCCGCGCCCAGCGGTGAGTGCGCTCAGCACTGCGAGCTGTGTACGTTTCATCGTGCAAAGGTGAGGTGCATTCATCAAAGGCTAAGATCATGTCAGCACCGAGGTTGCGCTGGACGTCAATCGATACTTCGGGCGTAAATATGTGCTCAGAGCCATCAATGTGCGACTTAAAGCGAACCTCAGTTTCGCTCACCTGGACGAGTGATTTACCGCCACCACGCTGCTCACTTAGTTGCTTGCGGCTGCTAGCTCCCCCTGCATCTTCACCAGGAAAGATATTGGCAATTTTGCCCACACCGTGTTCAATACTAGCTCCCAGCGAAAACACCTGAAAGCCACCTGAGTCGGTCATGATGGGCTTATCAAAGTGCATAAACCTGTGTAAGCCGCCCAGTGCCGCGACAATATCTGCGCTAGGGCGCAAATACAAGTGGTAGGTATTGGTAAAAATCACCTGTGTGCCAACCTCAGCTAGGTCTTCTGGGGTGAGGCTTTTAACAGTTGCTTGGGTGCCCACGGCCACAAAACTTGGTGTTTCAATCACGCCGTGGGGTGTACGCAAACGCCCCCGCCGAGCCCGCCCACGAGTCGCTAAAATATCAAACTGAAAGCCATCTTGCTTCATTAAGGCGTCCAGATACTTGTGACCCAGATGCTTGTGACCCAGATACTTGTGATAACGTTCAGACGACGCCGTGCTGGCCCATGCGTCAACATGCACTACTCAACATAACTAGCGTAACGACCAATAATTTCTTGTTCTTCACTGCTTAGGTGTTGTTCGCGGAAGTCACGTTCGCGCAGGGCTAAACTTTGCGCAATCACGTCAATAGGATCAGCTGCTAAATGTTCACTCATGGCTTGGCGGGCCCGGTCGGTGTGCTCGAGCAACCCGTTTACATCTTGCAAAGTCGTATACCCCGCAGCTTTTAGGGATGATAACAGCGTGCGCATGTGCTCAGCGTAAAAGACTGAATTGTCGATGTCATTAATGCTTTGTTCCCGAAAGCGCCAGCCTAAAAATTCAACTAAAGTGTCGAGGTTAAGCTCATGACTCAAAAAGTCAGCATCACTTGCTTTATCCTCAGCAACCTCTTGCTTGTACTGGGCGCGCTCACGGCGAATCTGATCAAGTTGGTCGTCAGCATTTTCAAACAGTGCAGCAAAGGTGTTGAGTTTGCGGCGTAGCGCTTTGGGAATAGCTGCGTCATGCTTGTAGACGAGGTGTTCATCAACTGTTGACCAGGCGTTTTGTAAGACGGTTTGCACGCGAATTTCGCACGTCAAACCTCGAATATCTAAATAATGTGCGCCAGCTGCTAGTTCCGTAAGTTGCACATGGTAGTGCAATGCGTTATAGCCAAACGCATCTTCGTCTTGCTGATCGAGTTTGTCGAGTTTGGTAACGACCTCAAAGTTGTCTTCAATCACATCCATAATGGCGTCTTGGTCGCTGCGGTACAAGTAGATAAGGTTGACCTGCACGCGGCTTGCCTCTGGATTATCACTCTCCTTGTAGCGGTCTTTGGCGAGGTTATCTACAAAGCGCTCGAGCGCTTGCACGGTGCTGTTGACTCGAGCTGTTTCAATACCGGCATCGGTCAAGCGCGTGTGCAAAATATAAGCAACGTCGTTACCAAGTTGTTTGTAAGCATCTAAATTAGCCAAAAATTGTCGGATGTCGTCAAGGTGTTCATTCCAAACGCGGTTGATATGATCTGCCTTGGAAAATTCCTCGGGCATGGGGTCTCCTCTTAGGTCTGTTGTAGCGATTTAGCGACACTGTCGGTGGTAATAAATGTCGGTGGTAACAAATGTCGGTGGTAATAGTAGTCACAACAGGATTAGTTAACGCAGGTTCTTTAGCTTTATGAGGCCAGTTTTGTGACGTCACTGCAACGATGCCACCGTAACAATGCCACTTTAACAGGGTTAAGCTAAACAACCCTACTTAAAACGGGTGGCTTAAGATAGCTAGCGTCTAGGGTGTTTATGCAAGTATCGTCCGAACACATCACTCCGAACACATCACTCCGAACACATCACAATGTTCCCAAGCTATGACCTGTTAGGGTGATGCGTACGCAGCTTGTGCATTGTAACAAGCTAGGTTTTGAGAAGACAGCTTTATCGGCACGAACGCTACTGTTATGTGTTCATGTAGCATTGTGACAGCAACAATATTTCGGATGTACGGAGGTATTGGTTGCTCGAGTTACCCCTAACTTAGAGGCTACACTTAAACGTTTAGTTCGTTAGCAGCTTGACAGTTGGGGATTTTTTTGGCACAATCAAGCGTTAGCTCGTTGTGACTCCCAATAGGTAAGTAGGTCTAACCTAAGTCATAACAGCCGGTATCGGGGCATAGCGCAGTCTGGTAGCGCATCTGCTTTGGGAGCAGAGGGTCGTTGGTTCGAATCCAGCTGCCCCGACCACTTTTTTTAGAACATTGCTGTTTTTGGAACGTATCGTTTAGAAACTTGGGACGTATCGTTTAGAAACGCAGTGTTTAGATCAGCGCTTGCGGGAGTAACTCAGTTGGTAGAGTGACAGCCTTCCAAGCTGTATGTCGCGAGTTCGAATCTCGTCTCCCGCTCCACTTGCTAACTTGGTTCACGTTAATCTTTGGGTTCATGCTAAGTATGTTGCCACTTGACTACCGTTGGTGTGAAGTACTGGGGTTTCTCGAGCTTGATCACAAGTGTAAGTATTTTGGGTAGTGTAAGTGGCTTGGCTAGCATTTGTGCGCGCTTGTAGCTCAGGGGATAGAGCAGCCGCCTTCTAAGCGGTAGGTCGGGGGTTCAAATCCTCCCAGGCGCACCAGGTCAACGGTTGTTAGGTTTGATAGCGCGCAATTCTCTGTTGCGTGTATTTGGTTAAACATCGTGGTGGGTGTAGCTCAGTTGGTTAGAGCACCAGATTGTGGTTCTGGGGGCCGTGGGTTCAAATCCCATCATCCACCCCACATGCGAGGATGGCGGAATTGGTAGACGCGCTAGATTTAGGATCTAGTACCATTTGGTGTGTGGGTTCAAGTCCCATTCCTCGCACCATGTTGTTAAAGCCTCGAGCAGCTCGAGGCTTTTTCTTTGAATATAAACATGCAACGAGAATATC
>CAZMCW010000450.1:0-3843 GCA_964564405.1 uncultured bacterium | reverse complement strand
CTATAGGTAGTGAAGATTTACATTATAAGATTTACATCGTGAGGTTGATACCGTGACGCTCACATGATAAATCTATCTGATAGTAAGTCTATCTGAAGGCTAGGTGTTGCTACAGCCTGTTGGTATGTTTAGCGATTCTAAGATACGTTGTCTCATACTAAGTGGTGTTGTGTAAGCTCGCCTAGCTCGCATGACTAAGTTGCTGGGGCAACTCCAGATGGCAACGCTAGTTGATGCGTAAACTACAACATGTCCCACTTAGACCCAACACCATTATCTACAACCTTAGCTGAGCAGGTGCTAAGTACGCTTCGTGCCAATTTTTATAGCCAAAAACGCCTTGCTGAACGGGCCATAGCTCAACTCGATGATACTCAACTTCGAGCAGCATCTGCAAAAGATGACAGCATCGTGGTTATTGTGAAGCACTTACATGGCAACATGCGCTCGAGGTGGTACAACTTCTTAACAACTGACGGCGAAACACTCAACCGCCAACGCAACGCTGAAGTTACCGGTGATATACCAACCGTGATGTGCTGACGTCTTTGTGGGAAGAAGGCTGGCAAACGCTATTGACAGCTTTAGATACACTTACAGAAGATACCCTACTTGTCACCGTAACTATTCGCGGACAAGCGCACAATGTGCTCGAGGCCATCCTGCGCCAACTCACCCACTACAGCAACCATGTGGGGCAGATTGTCTACATTGTCAAGTCGCTCAAAAGTGACACATGGCAGTCGTTATCCATTCCCAAAGGACAATCTCAAACGTACGCGCCAGACGCACACGACAAAGGACGTTACTAACTTCTAGCAACACACGTCATCAAGACATATACAGGTATACAGTCACCTTTGCCTGTATGTCCCGCTCGCAGGCAAACTGTATATTATTGACGCTCACCTTATAAGGCGATAGCATAGCTAGCGGACTAGCCTCAGTTTACGTGATCGTACTTATAGCAGTTCCAGGATTAGCTCCCCCACACTAAGTGGGTCGATTTCTACTCCCCCAGGTCGCACGCGCAACCGCCACAGGCAGTTACTTGTGGAAACACTATTATTTATGTGGGGCGTATCTTTGATAGCACTGTGTTTGAGTGGCACTTGCCTCTTAAACATCAGCTACGTAATGTCACTGGCTACCTTCCGTGTAGCCAGTTGCTTAGGTAGCAGCGCCATCATACTGCTGGGGGTGTGATGATACGAGTGTGACCCGCTTAATAGGATATAGCCGCGCATGTAGGTTTCATTCTCAAGTTTAGGCTAGGCACTAGTATTAACTTTTAGATAATCACATGTTATAACCGTATGTTATCTACAGATTCCGTTGAAGCACGGTGAAGGTGTCTTCCTTTTTGTAAGACTCGAGCCTTCACGTCATCAACTGGAACAGGTATAAACGTCACCGCTCGGAGGAAGTTTGTTGTGCATATTTTTCGTAGAGTAGATAGTGTCGCAGCCGTCGTGTTAGTTGTTTTGTTTTTGATCCCGTGGTTGCGCGTGGTCGATGGGGAAACGGTCAAAACCGTCTGGGGTATTAATGTGCCAGAGATAGCAGTGACCTTTGGTGAGGTTGCGGGTACCCCCGAACGCCCCGTGATAGACGCGTATTTTGTAATTCTTATTCCCATTTTTGCTATTTTGTTTTTGATTCAGCGTTTTCGCAAGTTAGCAGCACACAGCCTCGGCCTAGTTACAGCACTTTTGCCTCTGGGCTTTTTGCTCTTACTGTGGCTTAGGGTCGGGCAGGATTATTTTGCGGCGCTTTATGTGGGTTACTGGCTTAGCCAACTTGCAGCTATTGTCATGCTCTTTGCCTTAGTGGGCGATTTGGCAATTGCGCGCGCTATCGATACGGTATCTATTACCATCGGCAAGGTTATGTTTTGGACGTCTTTGGTGATGGTGCTTATTGGCGTTTACAACGTGATTACCCGTTATTTGGGCACACGCATTGGGGTGCAGCTTAGTAGCAATGTCTACCTCGAGCTCCAGACCTACGCCTATAACCTCATCTTTTTATTGGGTGCGCCCTATGTGCTCATGAAAAACTCGCATGTACGCATTGATATTTTGACCGACCGCTTAAGCCACAAAGGCAAAGCTATTATTGACATTATTGGTGCAGTGTTGCTGTTAACGCCACTTTGTTTACTCGGGATTTACTTTAGTCAAAGCTATATTGCTACCTCGTTTCGGCAACTCGAGACCAGCCCCAACCCCGGCGGCTTACTACGCTACCCCATCAAATTCATCATTATTGTGGCGTTTGTGCTACTTATCTTGCAAGGTATTAGCGAAACCATTAAAAACCTAGCGTTTGTGCGTGGTGTGCCTAATTCAGGGAGCATTCACGACTTACCGCCGCAACTTCGTGAACCCAGCGTCACCGATCAGATGGAGGCTATTTAATGCTAGGACTGTGGATGTTTGCTGCTGCCGTGGTGATTTTACTTATGGGCTACCCAGTAGCGTTTAGTTTGGGTGGCACTGCTGTGCTATTTACATTAATTGGTAGCGACTTGCTACCCACTATTTTTGGTGTTGCCTTACCTTGGGCACCCGAGGGCATCGTCATGGGCGAACGGCTTTTTCGAGTTGCCCGTTTAAACGCGCTACCGCAGGGAATTTTTGGCGGCATCATGGATAACTACACGCTGGTGGCCGTACCCTTTTTTGTGTTTATGGGTGTGATGCTTGAAAAGTCGGGCTTAGCTGAAGAATTGCTCGAGACTATGGGCATTTTGTTTGGGCGCTTGCGCGGCGGCTTAGCTATTTCTGTTGTCACTATTGGCGCGCTGCTAGCTGCTTCTACTGGCGTAGTGGGTGCATCAGTTGTAACCATGGGCGTGCTGGCACTTCCCGTTATGCTTAAGTACAACTACGACAAAGGCATTGCCACAGGCGTGGTCGCCTCATCTGGCACGCTTGGACAGATTATCCCACCCAGTATTGTACTGGTGATTTTAGGCGATCAAATTGGTGTGTCGGTTGGGGATTTGTTTTTAGGCTCGTTCATTCCAGGGTTTATGCTGGCAGGCTTGTTTATTTTGTGGGTTATCTTTGTAGCCATCACCAAACCCGACGACGTTCCCGCCCTTCCCGAAGAAGCCCGCAATGTTGCGCCCGTAAACGTCAACATACTTGTCAAAATTGCGTTGATGATTTTGAGTTTTGCGCTTTTTTACCTTATTGTTAGTGCTATTGTATCGTTGATTTTACCCACAGTTACGTTTTTTACAGCCGATCCCGTAGCACTCCCCAATACTTTGCACGAATTTGTTGCTGTGATTGGTCTACTTGTGCTGTATGTACGCTACTGGAATGCGCCACTCTTTTTCAAAGTAGTTAGTAACCTGTTGCCACCGTTTTTTCTCATTATTGTGGTGCTGGCAACTATCTTTTTTGGCATTGCCACGCCAACTGAAGCCGGTGCCATGGGCGCGGTTGGCGCTATGATTTTGGCGGCGATTAACCGTAGGTTGAGTCTCGAGAACCTCAACGAAGCCATGGACCAAACCGTGCGCCTCACCAGCATGGTGTTTGTGATTTTGATTGGTGCGACCGTCTTTACCCTTGTCTTTAGGGCACTAGGTGGCGACCGCGTGATCAGCAACTTTTTGTTAGACCTCCCCGGTGGGAGCGCAGGCTTTTTGTTTTTTTCTATGCTTATCATCTTTTTGCTAGGCTTTTTTATCGACTTTATTCAGATTACCTTTATTGTGGTGCCCATTCTTACGCCCATTGCAGTGACGGTGTTTGCAGCAGACCCACGCCTCAGTCAGATTTTTTCTATAGAAAGTGCATCTGGCACGGTCTTTTTCAATGAACAGCT
>CAZMCW010000449.1:284-3868 GCA_964564405.1 uncultured bacterium | reverse complement strand
CTGCTCAAAATCATCTGGAAAGCCTACCGGGGTGGTTACAAACAAATCACCCACAATGGTTGTTGCCACCCAACTGTCAATGGCGTAGTTGATGCCCGAGACCATTGCACCCACGCCAATGGTGATGCCCATACCGACAATGACCGCGCCGATGGCCACACCGTTACGGGCGGCGTTGCGCTGGGTGAAACTTGCGCCCAGTTTCCCTGCCACGCCAAATGTACGCATCAAGAGAGGGCGCAAAACCGTCAAAGTAGGCTGCAGTAACACAGGTGTGATGAGTGCAGCACCTACAAACAACAGGGCAACGGCTAGACCACTCGCAGCAAGTGCCCAGTAGCCGCGCCACGGCGCTAGCGCCACAATGATGCCAACCGCAAGGAGTAACGCGCCAATAATGGGTTTGGGCGTCGCGACATCCTCACTTTGCCTCGAGGCTGTAAGTGGCCGCGTCCGCCCAGCAGCCATCGCTGGTAGTAGCCCCGCCAGTAACGACACGCCCACACCCAAAACACTGGCGATGATGAGGCTCGAGACAGGTAACACCAACGTCCGAAACGCAAACCCCAACAGCACTGTGTTGACCCTAGTAATCACATAAGCAAGCCCTGCCCCAGCAGCAATACCTACAACTACGCCCACCACACTCAGCAAAAACGCTTCAATCATGGCAAGTTGGCGTACCTGCTTGCGGGTGAGACAGATAGTGCGCAGTAGCGCGTATTCACGGGCGCGTTCCACCACGCTCGCTGCAAAGGTGTTGTAGGCCATAAAGCCCGCTAGTGCAATCAAGGTTGCCGCCAACACTTGTAAACCCGCTTCAATGGTGTCCACAATCCCGACCGCAAAATCACCACTGCCTGCTGGGTAGGTGACGGCGTAGGTTTCTGGTAGCGCGTCCTCGAGCGCCACACGCACATCCTCAACCTCGCTACCCTCTGCCACCAAAATTTCTAGATAAGACGCCCGCCCACTGAGTCGTAACGCTTCTTGTAAATCCGCTAAGTTAATAAGCCCAATACGGCTGCCATTGGTACTACCCAAGCCAATTGAGTCATCTAGCAAGCCCACAACCTCAAACGGAATTTCGCCAAACTGAGTCAAAAAGCTTATGTCATCACCCACAGCAATATCTCGAGCAATGGCAAACGATTCTGCTAACGCCATATCACCTGAACCCATTTGAGGGATGACGCCGGCACTGGCCTCAGCAGGTAGATCGTCTACTGCGGAGGTAACCCGCCCGGTGAGCACAAAGCCGGTACTTAACCCCGGCACAATCGAGTCGCCCACGCCTTCAATGTCTTGCACGGGTTCCGCCCGAAAGTTGAGCACCGGGTAGACCTGAGCGATGCCCTCGGTGCTGGTGACATCTTCTAAAATGTCATCAATGATAAACACAGCCCGACCTTGCGCGCCGGGAGTAACCAGCAAGTTAGCTTTACCCGCAGCCGCCTCGAGGCTGCCTGCAACATTGGCTTGAACATTATCGCCCACCGACAACGTGGCGAGTACCGCTGCAATTCCCAGCGCAACCCCAAACCCCGTAGCCAAACTGCGCCCCGGATGGCGTAAAAGATTGCGCAACGCTAAGCGAACCAAAAGTGACATGGCTCCAGTCTAGCGGGTAACTGGCTGGGAGCTGGTGTCAGCCAGACTGCCAACTGCATCAGGACATAAGCGTGCTTCTAAAAGATGATAGCCTTACATGTGTGACCGCATTTACGAATACCTCGCTCATCTTGCCGCATTTGAGGGTAAAGACAAGTGACTAAATCACAACCAGACAAGCAGCTCGAGGCTTGCTTTCTCACCCCAACTGGCTTCATCACCGGCAGCCTTACTTACACAGATGTCATCACCAATGTTTACGGGGATGCTCCCCAAACAGATGTTCCTGCCGAAGCAGACCGCCTCGTCTTACCCGGATTTGTTGACGTGCACGTGCACGGCGGCGGTGGCGGCGACACCATGGACGGCGCTGAAGGCGTTCGCAAACTTGCCCAGTTTCATGTGCAGCACGGTACAACGACCCTCTACCCAACCACCATGACCAACCCGTGGGAGGCTATTGTGAGTGCGCTCGAGGGCGTCCGTACCGTTCAAGCAGAGGCACATCCCGACTTGCCAGATATAGGCGGGGTCCACCTCGAGGGGCCATTTATTAGCCCTGACCGCCTAGGCGCACAACCGCCATTTACGCTGATACCAACAAGAGAGAGGCTCGAGCAACTCCTTGCTTACGACATCATCCGCCTTGCCACCCTTGCCCCAGAAATTGACGGCGCACACCTTGCTGCCAAACACTTTGCCCAAGCTGGTGTGCGGGTCAGTTTGGGTCACACCGTGTGTACAGCAGAAAATGCCCAAACCTGTGCCCAAACTGTCCGTGATGCCGGTGGCACTATCAGTTTTACCCACCTTTACAACGCCATGAGCCCCTTGCAAAGCCGCGCACCTGGCGCAGTTGGCGCGGCTTTAGCAGATGAACGCGCGTTTGCTGAGCTTATCTTTGACACCCATCACGTTCATCCAACCAGTATGCTGGCGGCATTCCATGCTAAACCTGAGCATCTACTTTTCATCACAGATAGTATCCGCGCGAGCGGCATGGACGGTGGTCAAAGTGAGTTAGGTGGGCAGGCTGTTACCGTCAAAGATGGCCGCGCCACCTTGGCAGATGGCACCTTGGCGGGCAGTGTACTGACCCTTGACCAAGCTTTACGCAACGGGTTAGACGCTGGACTAAGCTTGCAGCAGGTAAGTCAACTTTTAAGTACAACGCCAGCACGTTATATGGGTTTGGCTGACCGTGGTGAGTTATCGCTCGGTAAACGCGCGGATTTTGTGGTGTTGAGTCGTGAGTTTGAGGTGCTCGAGGTCATCGTGGCAGGGCGTTCTATCTACACCGCTTAGCATCTCGCCGAGGCATGCATAACCACGCGCAATCTCCGTATACACACGTGACACACACGTGAAGCTTGCGCGATAGGCTGAGTCATGGAAATTCTCATTCAACAAGATGCTGAGGCTGCCACCACGCTAGTAGCTAAGTTGGTTGCAACTCATTTACGTACCAAACCCAGATTTGTGTTGGGCTGCGCCACGGGCCGCACAATGGAGGGTATTTACAGTCAGCTAGCCCAGTTGCATCAGACTGAGGGGCTCGATTTTTCGCAGTGCGTCACGTTTAATTTAGATGAGTATGTAGGCTTAGCAGCAAGTGACCCTCGTTCGTACAACGCCTATATGCGTGAACATCTCTTTGAGCGGGTCAACATCAACATAGCGAACACCCACTTGCCAGATG
Organism: uncultured bacterium; assembly: GCA_964564405.1. GTDB lineage: Bacteria > Deinococcota > Deinococci > Deinococcales > Trueperaceae > JBCCBI01. The sequence continues at coordinate 558 of CAZMCW010000449.1, read as the reverse complement.
GGACGGCTAGTGATTTGAAAGAAGAAGCACAGCAGTACGAAGCGCGCATACGCGAGGTTGGCGGCATTGACCTGCAACTTTTAGGTTTAGGTGAGTCTGGTCATATTGGCTTTAACGAGCCGCTGTCGTCACTTATGTCGCGTACGCGGGACAAAGCGCTCACGCCCACAACGCGCCAGCAAAACGCTATGTTTTTTGGGAATGATTCAAACAACGTACCAGCAAGGGCCATGACGATGGGTGTGGGTACTATTTTGGACGCAAGGGAAATCAT
>CAZMCW010000449.1:0-274 GCA_964564405.1 uncultured bacterium | reverse complement strand
CGCCAAAGCAGACATGCTCGCCAAAGCAACTGAAGGTCCTATTACTGCGATGATTAGCGCAACCGCCTTGCAACTTCATGCCAACTGCAAAGTCATTGTGGATGAAGCTGCCGCTGTAAACCTACAAGGGCAAGATTATTACCGTTGGATTTTTGAGAATGAACCTGAGTGGCAAGCGTTTCAGTGACCTTAACCAACTTGATACCAATAAAAATATCCTGTCGTTAGTAAAAACAACAGGATATTTGATAGCACTATTTAAATGTTAGGTTGC
>CAZMCW010000448.1:0-3872 GCA_964564405.1 uncultured bacterium | reverse complement strand
AGTATCGAGAGTATCGAGAGTATCGAGTCTCGAGCTTGGTGAGGTGCATTTGAACGGTGTGTTACGGTGTGGTTAAGGCACGTCAGCTTATGCATGACTTTTTATGGGGTTTGCGTGATAAACTAGCGCGTCGGTTGGCATGTTGCTACTTGTTTATGTTGTACTTGCTCGAGTCCGTCAACCACAATGTACTTCAACACGTTTCAATAAGTTGATATTTTTGACACAATATTATTTTTACTTATAGCTTTAAGTGCTGACTACACAAGCTATTTGACAAATTAGTTTATATTTTTACGCATTTTGGACTTTAATTATGCAACTTGTTGTTGACTTACTCCCCAAAGATCACTATGAAGATGTCGTTGTCGTCATTGATGTGCTGCGAACTTGCACAGCCGCAGCAGTTTTGTGTGCCAACGGCTTAGATGAGCTCTATGTGTGTTTAAGCGTGCGCAGTTCGCACAAGTTTGCCAAATCTAGACCCAAATCTCAACCACCTTTGTTGCTTCTAGGTGAACGCGGTGGCATGCCTCCAGAAGGGTTTAACTACAGCAACTCACCTACCGAACTTATGAACGTAGACGTGCGCAACAAAGCAGCTTTACTCCTTTCGAATAATTCACCTACTGTGCTGCGCCATACAGCTGCAGCGACACACGTGTTGCTTGGCAGTTTGTACAATGCACACGCGGTCATGCGCCACGCGGCGGCACTAGCAACCAATACCATTCACTTAGTCTGCAGCGGTCATTTAGGCGACGAAGACATTGGCGATATACTAGCTGCTGGGTTCATGGCAGCGATGTTATCTCAGGTAATTTTGCCAACATCTGCTGATGGCAGCTTACAGCTCGAGCTAGATGGCACCGCGCTTATGGCAATTACCCTGTTAAAAGCTTTCCGCGATCCGCTCGAGGCCCTGTGGCACGCGCGAGCTGGGCAAGTGCTCAAGCAACTTGACCAAGCTAGTGACGTCGCGTTTGCCAGTTACATTTCACAAGCTGAAGCTGTACCTCACTTAACCAAGGTTATTCCTGGTCACCCTGCTGACCTCTACCAATTTGAGGTCTTGCGCTGAGTTTGGACGCTGATACGTTTCGCCATCACACTATCCACTGTCATAACATTCTGGGCTACAGTGTGGCTGCGTGTAATCTTGACCAAGCGTGTCAGTGGTGCATTCACCATGCTGAGCAAGCAAAAAAACCTCAACTTGTCGTGACCCTAAACCCAGAAATTGTAGTGCAAGCGCGTGAAGTTGCGGTGCTCGAGCGCGCCATCCAAGCTGCCTCACTTGTTGTGGCAGACGGTGTTGGCATGCTCTGGGCAGCCCGTCAACTAGCTAGCCCCCTACCCGAACGGGTGACAGGTGTTGACCTGATGTTTCAGCTGCTTGAACGTGCACCACATTTGCGGGTTTTTTTGCTGGGCGGTAAACCCGGTGTTGCTGAACGTGCTGCCAAAATTGCCCAAACGCGTTATGGGAGCACTATTGTAGGCTGTCACCACGGCTATTTTGACAAACAGCATCCCGACGAAGTCATTAGCCAGATTGTTGACAGTCACGCTCAGCTCTTGTTTGCAGGTTTAGGTGAAGGGCAAGAGATATTTTTAAACACCCACAAAGACAGCCTTGGCGTGCCCGTTATGATGGGCGTAGGCGGCTCGCTAGATGTACTTTCTGGTGAGGTTTACCGCGCCCCAACCTGGACCCGTCAATTGGGCATCGAGTGGGCGTGGCGGGTTGGCCTTGACCCATCCCGCTGGCACCGTATTCCGCGCTTACTTACATTTATGCGGCTTGTACAGCAGGCAAAGTCAGCTTCCTAAAACTTGTATAAAAGGGGTCAGGTGAGGGTGGTTCATCATCAATCAAGATTATTAATTAAGCCTATCACCAAATATCAAAGACCTTCATGGCATGTCAACAAAGCCTCGCTTCAATGTTTTTTAGATATTTCAGACAACTCTTTAGGCATGAACCTGTGAGACACAGGCATCGAAGAAGTTAGAATTTTAAAAGCATTTCCATCTGAAGTTGCTGGGGCAACTCCAGATGCGAGCTAGGCAAGTCGAAACAAACCCGCTCAGTGCGGAAACTTATCCTAGAATTGCCATAATTAGAAAGATGATGCTATGACTCAACCTTTACCTCGTATCCTTTTTGCTACCATTGCCGCAGGTGGCGCGCACGTGAGCACTGCTCATGCCATGGCTGAGGCCATTCACGCGTATTACCCCCGTGAGTTTGAAACCGATATACGCGAAATCATGCAGGATTATGGCTTTACCAAAGACGACACGCGCCACAAAGAGTTTTGGCGTTGGGCATTGGAACAACCGTGGCGGGCGCGTTTAGGGCAACGTGTGCTCGATCACTTTCCGTGGGCTACCAACCAGGTTCACCGCGGTATGTTGCACGCGTTTGCCAAAGAAGCAGCTATGCGTTTAACGGTTAACCCACCCCAACTTGTAATTGCCAATCACCCGTGGTTGGTTGTTGCATTAACCCTAGCCCAACAGCAGTTTAAGTTAAACGTGCCCGTACTTACGTTTCAGACATCTACCTTAGATGCTAGTGCTTTATGGGCTGAACCTAACTGCGAGCGTATTGTTCTGGGCGGTCAGCGTGCTAAAACCAAGTTAGTAAGAATGGGTGTACCGGAAGATAAAATAGATGTAGTTGGTTACCCTGTGCGGCAAGCTATTTTGCAGGCTCCCAGTCAGCAGCAAGCTCGAGCCAAACTCGGCTTAGACGACCGTTTCACCTGCTTAATTGTGCTCGGCGGTGAAGGGGTAGGCGGCAACCCCGAAGCCATCGTTGACACCCTCACAGTACTCGAGCTCAACTTGCAACTTGTAGTAATTTGCGGCCGTAACGAGCCCCTCGAGCGTACCTTAAATGCCCGCCAGCAAGCAGGTTTACACGTAGTAGGCTATACCGACAACATGGCTGATTATCTAGCCGCAAGCAGCGTTGTGATTGGCAAAACAGGTCCAACTGCCGTCCTTGAAGCGCTTGCTGTGGGCCGGCCTGTGCTTGCACCGAGCCGTTCGGGCGGTGTTGAAACAATTATTATTGACGTGCTGGCGTCACATGGGTTGGGCGGTCTTGCTCCCCTACCCGAGGCCCTTAAAGACAAGGTACGTAAGTATTATCAACAACCCGATCTGCTCGAGGCCGTCACAGCAAAAACCACTGCACTCAATTTTGAAGACCTTACCCGCCGCTTAACCGATTACATCGTTCATTATGCTCGTACGGGTCAACCAGATACAAGTTTGCGCAGCGAAGGTTTACAGTTGTAGCGTCTTCTAGCAGGTAATATCTTTTCCGGTTAATTCTTTAAGGACTTAACCCATGTGGAACGTGTAGAAACAGCTATAGATCCCGATGAGAACGGCACAAAGCCCGTAGGGTTTTATAAAGTGTTTAATTGGAATCGGTACAACACACCTCAGCCAAGATACCTTGACCGGCATGATCTACAGCCTCAGACTTGTTAGCATCTAACCGTACTCAAGACCGTTGTTCTACATTTTGGGGTGGTTGTATAGTGCCATGATGCACATATGATGGTGTTACACACCTGATTATGTGATGACATAATCAGGTAAAAGGTTATGTTGGGTTTGCAATTAGTAGTATTGCGCAGATGCTGAGTATTGTCGTTCATAGCATTATTGTTAATGTGTGTGCTTGTGAGCTAGGCTTGTCTCGAGCCATCTCTACACAATCCTGCCAACAAGCATTAACGCGCACCATTGACACCCAATACCAAATTGACTCTTGAATGTCATCGTCTGAATCATATAAGGGTACGCTCGAGCTGCGCTGTACTTCGTAAACACGAGCGATGTTGATGTCG
>CAZMCW010000447.1:0-3904 GCA_964564405.1 uncultured bacterium | reverse complement strand
AAAGGTCGTGACACTATGATTTCACTTTCAGGACAAGTTGCACTGGTAACTGGCGGCGCAACAGGTATTGGTCAGGCAATTGCCGTTGGACTGGCTAAAGCTGGGGCAGATGTTGCTGTGACCGTCAACCGCAGGCCAGCTGAGGACACCACCCACGCTATCAACGAAGCAGGGCAGCAAGCATTAGCACTCCCGTGTGACCTTGCTAAGTTGGATGCACAAGCTGCTGAGGAGTTGCTCGAGGCTGTCATCAACGGCCTCGGCGCGCCCGTAAGTATTTTAGTGAACAACGCCGGCATCGTCCGCCGTGCACCTGCTGCGGAGTTTAGCGATGAGGACTGGAACGCGGTGATGGCTGTTAATTTGGATGCTACTTGGCGTTTGGCGCAAGCTGCGGGCAAGCAAATGTTAGCTCGAGGACACGGCAAAATCATCAATGTCGCCTCACTACTAAGTTTTCAAGGCGGCATCACCGTGCCTGCTTACACGGCGTCTAAACACGCCGTCGCCGGCCTCACCAAAGCCCTCGCGAATGAGTGGGCACGTCAGGGTGTCAATGTGAATGCTATCGCCCCCGGCTACATTAGGACAACCAACACCCAAGCCCTACAAGACAACGAAACGCGTAACCGGCAAATTTTAGAGCGCATCCCGGCGGGCCGCTGGGGCGACCCCGCTGATATTGCTGGTGCGGCTGTTTTTTTAGCATCATCACTAAGCGATTACGTTCACGGTGAAATTCTCACGGTGGACGGCGGCTGGATGGGACGTTAAATGAATACATCAGAAGTAGCTTGGATTCAAACGCTCGAGCACGCCAAAATTGTCGGCGTATTACGTGCAGCCAGTCCAGAAGATGCCGTTAACATGGCTGCAACCGCGTTCACCCACGGTCTGCGCTCACTAGAACTCACCTTTACCGTGCCAGACGCTGCTCATGTTATCCGTAAGTTAATCAATCAGCACCCTAATCAGCACATCGGCGCAGGAACCGTCACGCAAGTTGGGCAAGCTCGAGCAGCTATTGACGCAGGCGCGCAGTATCTTGTCAGTCCTTCTTTTTCAATGGGGGTTGCCAACATCGCGAAAGACGCAAATATTCCGTACATTCCCGGCGTACTCACACCTACTGAAGTCCAAACTGCGCTGGATGCTGGTATTGAGGTTGTTAAGGTTTTTCCAATTACGCGGGCAGGCGGGGTTAGCTACCTCAAAGACCTTTTAGGACCCTATCCCAACCTCAAGGTGATGGTGACAGGTGGCGTGACGCTCGAGCAAACCACATCTTACCTAAACGCAGGCGCACTGGCCGTCGGTCTCGGCTCTGTTTTTAAAGATGCTAGTAAACTGGCCACAACCTTGCAAGAGCTAGACAGATAAGTTCTTGAACTCAGCAAATTTGATGCAGTTAGGATACCCTCATGCAAATTTTGGCAAGTGCCGAAACCGCGCTTAAAACCATCACACCCGAAGGTGCAACGCGCCAAGTTCTTTCTTACGGCGGCGGCATGATGCTCGTGCAATTTAGCTTTGAGGCGGGCATCACCGCGCCTATTCACAGCCATTCGCACGAGCAACTTGGCTATGTAGTTGAAGGCGAACTTGATTTACTTATGGAAGGTCAGGACACAGTGCGGTTACATAAAGGTGCGTCGTACTATGTGCCGCCCAATGTGAAACACGGTGTGGTGATTCACGCGCCTACCGTTCTTATTGACGCGTTTACGCCTATGCGAGAGGATTTTTTGGGTTAGCTTGAAGCGATATCTAAAGCTCCCAAGGGTTCAGTAGCGACACATCTGCATGTTGCATGTCTTTGACATTACGTGTGACGAGCGTGAGTTTGTAAACAGATGCCGTTGCCAAAAGTAGTGCGTCAAAAGCTGGCAAAGTAACACCACGCTGACGTGTTTCAGCCGTAAGTTGCCCCCAAGTTGTCATTACGTCACTGTCTATTGGCAAAATTCTACCTTGATAGTTAACTTTGATGACCTCATCAAACCATTTGCGTAAGTTTTGTGCCTTTTTGGTGTTTCCTAGGCGGCAGATGCCTTGCTCGAGCTCACCAGTTGTTACAACCGACAAGTACATCTCGAGCATAGTTTGCTGCTCGAGCCACATCACCACGGTTGCATTTGGATCACGCCGCCCAGGCTCGGAAACTACGTTAGTATCAAGTAAAAACGCCATCAGTCTTCAAAGTCAAATACGCGGCCTGGAGACGGATCACGTTGAAGATCTAAGTCATCTGTATTGATAGACAGTCCTGGTGGTGCTTTGAGGGACTCTAGGGCCGTCATGGTTTGCCCGCTCAGTTGCAGGTAATCACTGTACTTCATTATGACAACTGCATCTTCACCATGCTTTGTGACTACCTGCACCTTACCCGACTGCGCTTGCTTCACCACTTCTGAAAAGCGGCTTTTGGCATCTTGCAACTGCCACGTATTAGGTTTCGTAATTGCACGTTGTAGACGCGGCACAGCATCATCTACAGTAGACTCTATAGATTGCGGAGCTTGCTTCAGCTCTTTTTCATCCAAATTCTGCTTAATCTCACGCTTTTTACTAGAACTCTTTTTAGCTTTAGACGGTTTTGCTTTAGCTGCTTTTTGTTTGGCAGATTTTGTTGATGATGCCATGTTCACCTCACATTCATACATATTAAAACTAGTCTGACTAGTCATAGTGTAGCACAGGGCTTGCCTGACAAATTATCTTGACGATAATGGCAACATATAAGCTGCCTACACTAAGATGGATATGATCGAGAATCAATGTGCCTCAACTAGCTAAGACACACATTTTTTGATTTATCACAACGTAAAACCTCATGCCTGCTAAGTTTCTCAGTCAGATTGTTTAAGTTCACACGCCTCACCTATATAAAAGCGACTAGCGCACTTCTATGTTGCTATGTACTTGGGCGTACCCTCACATCTACGTATTGTGTGTCACGGTAGGATAAGTTACAAACCATCTTGAATGATTCATGAGGAGGGCCATGTCAAATCCTTTAGGGTCAAATCCTTTGAGCTTTGCTGTGGTTGGTGCCGGTGCCAACATCTACAACAATCACAAGCAGGCTATCCACGCCCTTGGCGGCAACCTAGTAGCCTTGTGTGATGTCAATGCAGACGTTGGTCAGGCACGTGCAGATGAAGTAGGCGCTGCATTTTACACCTCTGTTGAGGCTATGCTCGCAGAGATTACACCAGATGTCGTAAGCGTGGTGACACCACACCCGTTTCATGCAACTATTGCTATTCGCGCGCTCGAGGCAGGTTGCAACGTACTGGTTGAAAAACCCATGGCCGTTCACGTTGCCGAAGCAGATGCCATGATTGCTGCTGCAGAAAAAAGTGGCAAAAAACTGGCGCTTAGTTTCCAACAGCGCCTCCGCCCCCACGTACGCGCACTTAAGCAAGCAGTAGATGGTGGCGCGTTTGGACGCATTCAGCACATCGATATGGCAACGGCTTGGCCGCGTACCAATGTTTACTACCAAGGCTCGAGCTGGCGGGCCACTTGGCAGGGTGAAGGCGGCGGCGTGCTGCTTAACCAAGCCCCCCACCAACTTGACCAGATTTGTCACTTGCTAGGCATGCCGTCCAAAGTGACCGCGTGGGCCCGGCGCAACCTGTTTGACATTGAGACCGAAGATACCATTCAAGCGATGCTCGAGTGGCCCTCAGGCACGCTTGGCTCTGTTCACATCAGCACGGCTGAAGGCTGGCGACCTGAACGGGTTGAGCTGGTTGGTAGCAAACGTTATGCCAATTTAGAGGGCACAACCTTCACCGTCAAGCAATTGTCTAGCGATTTTACGGAGTTTATCACCACTGCAGATGCACCTTTTGCAAGACCAGATGTTATTGATGATGACTTTGACTTACCCCAGGGT
>CAZMCW010000446.1:0-3921 GCA_964564405.1 uncultured bacterium | reverse complement strand
TCTGAGTCTACTCCCTAACCCGGAAGGATACAAGGGATGACGACTCAATTATGGGTGTTATCGGTCGATTGTTACCGATTCCACCCGCAGGGACGCCCTGCATCACTCTGCTTAAACGCGCATCATCTTAGAGAGCATTTTCCTGTCACAAACAATCAAACCCGCACGTATGGTGCTGGCTCAAGGCAACCCGCATGACTTCCTCGAGCCAGCAACTCGTGTATGAAACAATCCTTAAGTACAAAGGGACTTCATTTGCCGATCGCTGGTTGGCTGACTATGAAAATGGCATAACCAGCACGCCTGAAGTACCCGTTACTCCCCCACAACCTACGCCAACACCAACACCCCAACCATCTGAACCCCCTTGTTATGCCGATGCTCTAGAGCAGGCTCGTACCTTGCTGGAACCTCGGCGCACAAGTTTGGGCAATGCCTACCCAGCGGTGCTGGCCCTCACCTGTGCCGCCCTCGAGCACGGTCATCAGCCAGAAGATGATGCCTCCTGCAATAACTTCTACCTGTTTATGACCTATGAGACACTGGCAGTCTTGGCAGCTCGAGCCGTTGGGCGCGAGGTACCCTACACCCGCCGCACCATCGAACGCTGGCTTAGTAGCACAGCCATTCACGCCCATGCGGTCCGCAGTGTCATCGGTGCACGGGTGTGGTACACCGACACCCTCATCAACTACAGCACTGGCGAAAGCCAAGGCCCAGTCATTGGCGGTACCGTCTTCCGGGTCTTTTTACGGCCCTTAGACAGTCAACAAGTACGCGTTGAAGGGAATATCATGCGTCACCATTGGCGTGACCTCGAGCTTGACCGACACGCTGGCAAAACTCAATATAACCGCGCCACCCTACCGTCACTTACAAATGTCGGGATAGATAAATCGTCTAAAGACGTATCTAAGGTTTTTAACTTGGTTTATCTTCTTCCCCCCAATACATCCCGCGACAGCAACCTTATTAATCAGCAATACTACATCTATCCCGACATGCGCCAAAAACACGCCGTAGACGCCCTTCGTGCAGATGTCCAGACCACGGCCACCTACCTAGCCAGCAAACTGGCCCCCTGGCTCATCACCCAGCAAGGTGAGATTGTCGAAAGTGTGCGCAACCGCTACCTGGAAGCGATTTGGGTTGCCGTCAAAGCGGACATGATTGGGGGGACTCGTTTGGGGTTTGAGCTGTTAAAGCAAACCATTGCCCTTGCAGACGAGGTTTATAGCGCTCCGCACACGCTTAAGAATCCTGATGCTTACTTGTGGCGTGTCCTGGCCCAGCGTGGGTTTGATGAGTTGCGGCGGGACTATGGGGGGCAGCGGGTGATGAGTAAACGGATGTTTGAGCAGCTTACCCAGGATGGTTGATGACCAAGGCGTTTGATGCAAAAGTGTGTCCGGCAAGTCGGATTCTGGTATTATGAAAGCTATGGATGTCGTCAAGCTCGGCAAAAAAGGGCAAATTAGCATTCCCAAAAAGATTATCGACCAGCTTGGTATTGAGGGAGAATCGTTGTTGATTGTCGAGACCACCAAAGATGGTGCCCTCATCCTCCGTCCGGCAGGGGTGTATCCCATTGAAATTTACAGTGACGAACGCCTTAAAGCCTTTGCTGCTGCGGATGTGATGTCTCCTGAGCTAGCTGAGCGCCTTGAGCAAAAACTCTCCTAACGCTTGTGGCAGGTTTTTTCCTTGATGCCAACGTTGTCTTTTCAGCTTGCCTGAGTGATAAAGGACACGCGCGGGCGCTGTTTCGGTTGGCACAAGCGGATTACTGCACGCTGCTCATCTCGTCTTACGCTGTTGAAGAAACCCGTCGAAACCTCAGCGTCAAATACCGTGAGCACCTCGCTACCCTGCACGACCTTGAACCCCTACTCACCATCGTCCCCGAAGCGTCCCCTGCGCTCGTCGCGTGGGCAAGCAGCCATGTGGTTGCCAAAGACGCGCCGATTCTGGCGGCGGCGGTTGCCAGTGGGGCAGACTATCTTGTAACGGGTGACCAGCGGCACTTTGGGCATCTTTATGGTCAGGTGCTTGAAAATCTCACGGTGGTAAGTTTGACGGGGGCGTTGGAACTGTTGCTTTAAGCTGAAACGGTGGTATGAAACCTCTTATGTTAATAACTGGTCTAAGAGCTTACGTTCCACCACTTTGAGTTACTGTGACAGCTTCTGCGCCACACTCAGAATATGTTTCCATGTTCGCTGTACCCGCTCTAGTTTTGAACTGTTGAGGTAGGTGATTGCCTTAGTATGAGTTGTGCTGGACTACGACGGGCAGCGGGTGATGAGTAAGCGGATGTTTGAGAGGGTGGTGAAGCTTAGCGTAGCGAATCAAGAGGTACGTTAACGATGATTCCCATACCTATGAAAAGGCTTGTCGCTTAACTATCTCGCTTAAAAGAAGCTTGATAACACCATTTGCTTGGTTCGCAATATCGTGCATTGTGATGTAGTCAAAGTCTTGCCTAGAGGAGAAAAGAAACTTCTCCGTTTGAAATGTTAAAAGATTATTGAATCCTTTGATCGTTGTTTCGTCATCGAAAGTGGCATACCCCTGACTGTTTCCTCTTATTGAACAGAGAAGTGCTAATTGGGGGGAAAGCGGTATATAAAGTAATAGCTCTGGCTTGATATGTCCTTGGTCGTCGACCCATTCTGAGCGACCTAAAGCTCTAAAGAAGAAATCTACGTCGATGTCTGATTTTTGAGTATTGCTGTTATCCCCAGCGTAGGTGCTGCTTTGTAAAAGGTTATAGTCTAAAACCTGAACAGGGTTGTCACAAGTAATAAAGGGGGTATCAGTCACGTTTTCGGCGATAACCCAATTCAACTGCATAATGATCTTGGCTTTGTCTTGTGCCAGATCATCTATTGATTTAACATGTTCCGTTTTTGTAAATTGAGTCAGTTTGGTCAGTAAACTTTCAACAGAAGGTCGTAACTCTTGTTTAAAAATACCTGTTTCCCTTGCTTCTTTGAGCTGATTGAGTAAAGCAGGGCTAACTAATGAAACTGTTTGAGTATTAGACAAAGCGGTCAGCAGCGCATCAGCAATACTTTTTATTTGTAGTTTGTTTTCTGGAGTAGGATTATCAGAGAAAAGTCGAAATATTGGAATGTGTAGGGTTTCTGCTACAGCCTCTCTAAATCTAGCTGTTCTGGCTAATTGATAACCTAAGAAATCTGCGTACATGCCCTTTTCATCTGATGTAAGTAAGCTATCTTTTTTTACCTGTAGAAGCTTTCTGTGTACTTGACTCCAATCGGATTCAAGCTGGGCAATCTTGTGCTCAAAGCTGACGTCGTTCTCAACAGTATGAAAATCCTTTTCGACGGCGATATTTATTTTATTCGTAATAAATGACTTTTCGGTGTGGGTATTAAATACTGCTAACATATCGCTGTCTTTATCTAAGGTAAAGCAGCTTAGATAAAACTTGGGCACGTAATGATGTCTTTGGGGAGTATTGTGAGCCATGTATTCTTTCCTGTAACCAAAGTACGTAGATTTTATTTGGGTTAGTCTTTATAACTAAATACCAAATTTATTTTACTATGGTTTTGAAAGGTAATAGTCATCTATCAAATCGCAACCGCTTCCGAAGCTTAGCAACCAAGTTACTATCGGTCTCAAACGTCTCAGCCTCGGCTGGTTTGTTCTTCGAGAACACAGGTTCTTTTTCACTGGCTGGCGTGAGCATTTGGTGGGTGTGATCCAAGATCTCCCCTAGCCGCCAAACAGGTCGGTGTGAATTGATGTAGCGCGGTTGGGGTAACTTGCCTTGCTTGGTGTATGCCCAGACGGTTTGGCGGCAGCCAGCCCCAATCAACTTCATGACCTGCTTGGTATTTAACTCTTGGTAGCGTTCATACGCAGACAAGCTTGCCGAAGGAAGTTCATTAA
>CAZMCW010000445.1:0-3922 GCA_964564405.1 uncultured bacterium | reverse complement strand
TGCTTGGTTTTCAAGCAGGCGGCTTGGGCTATATGACGTTTGGTTCGTTTGTCCTGCTCGCGTCCAAAGGGCGGCTATCTGGGCGGCGCTTAACCATTGGTCGGTCAGTGTTTGCTATGCCTGAGCATTTTGATACCAAAGCGTTTATTCGTCGGGCGGTTGCGTTTACGTTTATTGTTGAGGTTTTGGGTGCTGTGGGCCTGTATATTGCGTTTTCGCAAGCAGGGCTCGAGAATCCTTGGTGGCCGGCTATTTTCCACTCGATCTCGGCATTTTGTACAGCTGGGTTTAGTGTTTTTCCCAACAGCCTCGAGGACTTCCGTACCAACGTGCCTGTCAACATCATCATTTCAATTTTGAGTATTTTAGGAGCTGTTGGGTTCATTGTGGTGAGTGATGCTTACCTTGCGCTATACAAAAAAGCGCACCGCATCACGCTTACGTCTAAAATTATTTTGATTGCCACCACTGCCGGCATTTTGCTAGGCACTTTAGCCATGTTATTTGATACTGACATTGCCCAACTAGCTTGGGGAGACCGCCTTATGACTGCATTTTTTCAGTCTATGACCGCTTTAACAACAGTTGGGTTTAACACCTTCCCGATAGGTCAATTAGCACCGCCGGCGGTTGTGATGATTTTGGTATTGATGATTTTAGGTGCGTCACCAAGCGGTACGGGCGGTGGCCTTAAAAGTACCACCTGGACAGCAGCCTTGGCGGCTACGTGGAGTGCTATACGTGGACGCAATCAAGTGACCTTTTTGGGTGTTGCCATTCGCAATCACCGGGTTATGGCTGCATTTGCTACCTTAACGCTCTACCTCATCGTGTTTGTGGCAGGGTGCTACGTGGTGCTCGCAACCAACACCCAAGCTGGCTTTGAAGACATCGTTTTTGAAGTTGCGTCTGGTTTGGGAACCGTTGGTTTGAGCCGGGGCATCACCGGCGATCTAAGCACAACTGCCAAACTCACCATCACCCTACTGATGTACATCGGGCGGTGCGGCGTAGTTGCCTTGGGCTTAGCAGCCCTAGCAAGTCCTGTAGACGATGAAGACGCCCTCGAGCTAGAAGATATTGTGGTGTAATTTCACTAGAAACTGGTTAAGGTGTATAGAAGTTCGTGTCCTCGAGCACAACCTCACGCCCATCTTCCACAAACGCCACGACCCCTAGAGCTGGCACGAAGTACTCGAGCCGTACCGTCTCTACCGGTTCAGCTTCACCGTCAGCATTAGTTACGTCTAACTGTGTCACTTGCTCAATCAGCAAGCTGTTAAACCGCCCTACACCCGTTTCAACACCTTGAATGCCTAAAACAGTACTGGTGATGCTTACCCGGGTAAAAGCTTGATTGGCAACTTGTCCGCTGAGCGTTAAAGCTTGAATATCCGTCACACTTTGCCACTGCTGCCCTACCTCCAAAGGCGCTGGCGGATACACCAGTAGCGGCGGGTTGTACACAAGTTGCAACGCACCTGCACTGTTTCCATGAGAAAAAACACCTGCGTCGCCAAAACTCAAAATTTCACGTGAGCTGATGGCATCTCCGACACGGCGCAATTGAACTCGAACGTGCTCAGGGGAGATGGTGCCATCGCGTATAAACGTGTTGAAAGTAGTCTCTGTAGCGGTTTGCAAAACAATGCGTTCGCCGCTGTCAAAAAACCAGCTCGAGCCTGCTTCCGTTGGGTAGTAAGGTTCATTTTGAGCTTGTCCTACAAAACTTATCAAGCTTAACAAGATGATGCCCGCGCTAATACATCTACGCATGTTAATCAGCTTCACGCAACTGCCGCGCCCGCAGGCTCGCTTGTTCAACCGCTTGAATGAGTGCGTAGCGCACGCCGTGTTCTTCGAGCGCCATCACCCCGGTAATAGCAGTACCGCCCGCGCTAGCAACTTGGTCTTTGATGGCGGCTGGTCCTTTGGTCTCGAGCAACTTTGCTGTTGCCAGTAGTAACTGCCGCGTTAGGTCATTGGCAACATCCCGACTAAAGCCTACCCGCACGCCACCATCAGCAAGCGCCTCAGCTAGTACGCCCACAAACGCCGGCCCTGAACCTGCCAAGCCCGTAAACGCATCAAATAACCGCTCCGGTACAGGATACACACTGCCCACTGCCTCAAATAACGCTTGCGCAAAGCTCACATCTTCAGGTGAGGCTTGCGGCAAATTGGTGAGCGCCGTAGCACTTAGCCCGATGCTGGCACCTAAATTGGGCATCACTCGTACCACCCGTTCACTGCCGACGCGCTTGGCAATGGTGACTGCGGACACCCCAGCCATCAAGGAGATGTAACTGCCACCTCGTTGAGCGATCAGTGGTGCCACACTTTCAAAGGCTTGTGGTTTCACGCCAATCAGCACGCGCTCCGCATGATGAATGTCCGCATCACTTAGGGGCGTCACATGATACAAATGCGCCAGTTCATGACAACGGCCTTCGTCTGGATGGTAGATGCCGACATCAGTTGGGAGTACAACGCCTGCACGCAATGCACCGGTCAGCACTGCACCGCCCATTTTACCCGCGCCCACAATAGCTAAACGCATAAATCAAGCATCCTCGAGCGCCGCATCAACAATCGTCTTGGCTTCATCTTGAATCCACTTGAGGTGGTCAGCACCTTTAAAACTTTCCGCATAAATTTTGTAGATGTCTTCTGTACCCGACGGCCGCGCTGCAAACCAACCGCTTTCGGTAGCTACCTTAAGCCCGCCAATGGGCGCATCATTCGCAGGTGCGTGCGTTAGTTTTTGGGTGATGGGTTCACCAGCTAGCTCACTAGCTGTCACCATGTCTGGCGATAGATTTTTGAGGACAGTTTTTTGAGAGGCGGTGGCGGGGGCTTCCATACGTTCGTAGACGGGGGAACCGTGTTCGTTCTCGAGCGTCTGGTAGTGTTCCCCCGGATCGCGTTCCGTCTTGGCCGTAATCTCTGCCGCCAGCAAATTCATAATGATGCCGTCTTTATCGGTTGTCCACACGGTGCCATCGCGCCGTAAGAAAGACGCGCCCGCACTTTCTTCACCACCAAACCCATACGACCCATCAATAAGCCCGTCCACAAACCACTTAAAGCCCACCGGAACCTCAGCAAGGTTGCGCGCAAGTTGGTTGGCTACCCGGTCAATCATGGAACTAGATACTAGGGTTTTCCCCACAGCAGCCTCAGTGGGCCAACTCGGGCGGTTTTGGAATAGGTACCACACCGCCACCGACAGGTAATGATTGGGGTTAAGCAGTCCTGAGCCTTTCGTAACAACCCCGTGGCGGTCAAAGTCTGGGTCATTACCAAAGGCAATATCAAATTTATCTTTTAGGTCAATTAAACTAGCCATCGCAAACGGCGACGAGCAGTCCATGCGGATTTTGCCGTCTTTATCCACCGTCATAAAGCTAAACGTGGGGTCTACGTGGGTATTGACCACGTCCATGTCAAGCTCATAGCGTTCTGCAATCGGCTCCCAAAACGCAATCCCCGCGCCGCCCATAGGGTCAACGCCAATCTTGAGACCCGATCCCGCAATCACGCTCATGTCTAGCACGTTGCCAAGGTCACTGACATACGGCATCACAAAATCTTGACGGTGCGTTGTGTCTGCTGCTAGCGCTTGGTCGTATGGCACGCGCTTAACGTCCCGCAAGCTATTTTTGAGGATGTCATTAGCGCGTGCTTCAATTTGTTTAGTGGTGTCTGTATCTGCTGGGCCGCCACTGGGTGGGTTGTACTTAAAGCCACCATCGTCGGGTGGGTTGTGGGAGGGTGTAATGACTACTCCATCGGCTAGGCCGCTGGTTTTACCGTCGTTATAAGTAAGAATTGCGTGCGAGATAACTGGCGTAGGCGTGTAGCCCAAATCCGCTTGAATGACAATGTCTACGTTATTGCCTGCAAACACTTCTAACGCACT
>CAZMCW010000444.1:2534-3926 GCA_964564405.1 uncultured bacterium | reverse complement strand
ATTCCTGCGGGTGAGGGTGGTCACGGCGGTGCTGACCCGGTGATGCTCGAGCAAATCTTTCACCCCAATCCACCCAAAGATGCCTTCAACCGCACTGCCTCATACATAGACGGTGCTGCTTCAATCCTGCTAGGCATCGCAGCCAATCAATCTTTAGAGACCAAGCAACTCGTGAAGGTAGCTGACCTGCTAGATATTTCAAGTTTGCGTTAATCAGCAAAGGTATCGTTTTGAACAAGAATTACGGATACTACTACAAGTGTGCCTAAGATTCTATAGATAGTTGCTTAACTTAGTCAGAGACGCAAATTGATTCCTTGAATTTTAACATCTACCCTAAGCATTACTAGTGTGTTTGGCTTTCGCCACAATATTCGTTGACAGTACAAAACATGCTACGTTACACTGCTTACAAACATCACAACTGTACACACAGCAACTTGCAAACAGCTACACGCAACGTGCATTTAGCTTATTTCGTATATGATATATGAAACCCTAGTTTATAGCTACTAGTTTATAGCTAATTGAAATGACAGCTGGATTCAGCGTTAGCAGAGTTAACAGTACATTTGTAGATTGTCGTTATAACTGCCGTGCAAGCTAAACGCCCTATGTTTCTCAATATAAAGGAGAATGCTGATGAAACGTTTTAGTCTCTTACTCGTTGCCCTGCTACTAATGCCTGCAGGCTTTGCCCAAGAACAAACCGAACTGCGCATTGCCTGGTGGGGCTCCCAAAACCGCCATGACCGTACCATTCAGGTCATTGAACTGTTTGAAGAACTCAATCCAGATGTAGACATAATCTTTGAACCCTCCGGCTGGAACGATCACTGGACTAAAATGACGACCCAAGCTGCTGGCAACAATCTGCCAGACATTATGCAGCAAGATTACGCTCGACTTCAGGAATGGGTGAGCCGCGATTTACTTTTACCGCTAGATGACTACATGGGTACAACTATTGATACTAGCTACATAGGTGAGGCGTCTTTGGCAGGCGGCATGGTCGGCGACGAGCTCTACGCGATCAACTTAGGCACTAATTCACAGACCATTATTTTAGATGTAGATGCGTTTGAAGCGGCTGGGCTCGAGCTGCCCTCACCTGACTGGACCTGGGAAGAATTTGAAGAAATTGCCATGACGCTTCACAACGAGCTTGGCATTTGGGCCATTGGTCCCGGGCTTTACAACGACCAAATGTGGAAGTCGCTTTACATGGGCTACGGCCAGTGGTCCTATGACGACAGCGGTGCCGCGCTAGGTTATGAAGATGACGCACCTTTTGTGGCCTACCTCGAGATGATTCAGCGTTTAATTGACGCCGGTGCTGTGCCTTCGCGTGCTGAGGATGTTGCTGAGTTTCAAGACCAAGGTGTTGAAGCA
>CAZMCW010000444.1:0-2444 GCA_964564405.1 uncultured bacterium | reverse complement strand
TATGTCAAGCCTTCTATGTTTTTCTCAATTACTAAAGACTCGCCAAACCCTGAACTTGCCGCCGAGTTTATTGACTTTTTTACCAATTCAGTTGAGGCGAACGAGATTCTCTTTGCCGAGCGTGGCGTTCCTATTTCGTCGGTGGTTAGAGATGGGTTAGTCCCTGATCTTTCAGCAGCGCAGTTAGAGATGTTTGACTATCTCGCCAGAGTTGAAGCAGATAGCAGCCCCATTCGTCCGCCCGATCCTGCAGGTCACGCTGATATTATTAGCAACGTTTACGAGCCTATCATTATTGACCAAGTGTTTTACGGACAGATTCCAGCGGCTCGAGCCGTCGACATGCTCCGCCGCGAAGCCACCCGGATTTTGGCCCAAAATCAGTAAGTAACTCATTAAAAGCATCATAGGTGACTACTGCTAAGCAAGCCAAACCACCTATGATGCTTTCTTTGCTGCAAACTCTACTTCTTTATAAAAGGAATTTAATCACTCAAAGATGGCACTTGCACACCGAAAACAACCTAAATCCAAAAACGACAACCTCGTCGGATATTTGTTCATTTCTCCGTGGTTAATTATTTTTTTGTTGTTCACGCTTATCCCTATGCTGGCGTCTTTACTGCTAGCCTTTACCGACTATGACCTACTCGGTAGCTGGCGGTTTGTTGGATTCGAGAACTTTACCCGCATGTTCAGGTGGGATTTCCGTTATTGGAACTCGGTTAGAGCAACGCTAAAGTACGTAGCGTTTGCTGTTCCTCTAAGACTTATATTTGCCTTACTTGTCGCCATGTTACTCAACACCACCCACCGCGGCCTGTACTTTTACCGTGCGGCCTACTACGCACCAAGTATCGTTGGTGGCAGTGTTGCAGTGGCAGTTATGTGGCGTGAAATTTTTGGTTCCGAAGGGCTCATTAATACTATTTTTAGAAGTGACACCATTTGGCTCGGCGATCCCAGATTTGCCATCTGGACGCTAATTATCTTAGCAATTTGGCAATTTGGCTCCCCTATGCTTATCTTTTTAGCAGGACTTAAACAAATTCCTCGAGACTACTACGATGCTGCTGCCATTGACGGCGCAGGACCCGTGCCTAAGTTTTTTCAGATTACGTTACCTCTACTTACACCCATTATTTTATTTAACCTAATCATGCAAACCATCAGCGGCTTTTTAGTATTCACCCAAGCGTTCATTGTGACCGGTGGCGCGCCGCTGGATACGACCCTTTTTTACGCGCTCTATATTTACAACCGTGCCTTTGAAACCTTTGAAATGGGCTATGCGTCTGCTATGGCTGTTGTCCTGTTAGCTGCGGTTGCCGTCGCCACGGCACTCATCTTTTTAACCTCAAACCGCTGGGTATTTTATGCGTCGGAGAATGCTTAAATGAGTACCAAACCGCTTGACCCTAAAACGACTTTACTGCCTAGTCAGGCGCTTGCAGAACATAAAACTCGTACGCGCAACCGCCAGTTGCGGCAATCGTTTGTGTACCATTTGGGCGTGGGCATTTTGGCGTTTGTGATGCTCTACCCTATTTTGTGGCTTTTTGCAAGTTCACTCAAAGGACCGTCTGACATTTGGACTAACATCAGCTCGCTAATTCCCAGAGAACTCTTTTTTCAAAATTATCCAAATGGTTGGAAAGGTTTTGGCGGCATCACCTTTACCACCTTTTACAGAAATTCGTTTATTTACGCAGGCTTTGGCACGCTTTTTGCGGTTACGGCATCTGCTATTACCGCTTACGGGTTTGCCAGAATTAACTTTGTAGGTAAGCGTTTTTGGTTTGCGGTGATGCTCACAACGCTTATGCTACCCATTCAAGTACAGATTATTCCGCAGTACATTGTCTTTCAAAGGTTGGGCTGGCTGAATACCTTTTACCCCTTACTTATACCTCAGCTAGGCGGGCGCGCGTTTTTTATTTTTATGATTGTACAGTTTATTCGCGGTATTCCCAGAGACCTCGACGAAGCGGCTGAAATTGATGGGTGTAGTAAAGCAGGCATCTTTTTTAGAATCATTTTGCCACAGCTTAAACCAGCACTTATTACTGCCGCCATTTTTTCGTTTTACTGGACTTGGGAAGACTTTTTAACCCCGCTGATTTACCTTAATAACCCTAAACTGTACACCGTGTCACTTGCACTAAGAACCTACGCTGACCCAGCCGCTGCTACGGACTGGGGCGCTATTTTTGCGATGGCGAGTTTGTCGCTGGTGCCTGTATTTGCTATTTTTGTCTTCTTCCAGCGTTACTTGGTTCAAGGTATTTCAACAACTGGACTCAAGTAATTGCAATCCTGAAGACCCTTACACCTTGCCGATGTCTAACAGCAGCATCTTGATGCTATCAAGCCAATCATCTATTTAACTGGATAGCATCAGCATAGTAGTAGCAGTTCCAAGATTGGTTCCCCACACTGAGTGG
>CAZMCW010000443.1:2100-3927 GCA_964564405.1 uncultured bacterium | reverse complement strand
CCACGAGTTAGGTCACACCTTGGTTGACCCCAGTACCACTAGCTACAGTAGTTATGGCGAGCGCGAGACAAGCGTGCGCAGTTTGCCTGTGTCTGAACGTGACCCTACAGCTAGAGCCATCGCGTGGGCGCAAGCCTTAGCCAAAATTATCGGCGAACGCCAACTGCTACTGTTAATAGATGGGTTAACGCATCCGCCGGCGGCCGTGGGAACCTTGCTCGAAGCCCTCAGCCAACACTGTTCACACCTTGTCATGGTGGTCACAACGCGCAGCCGCTTGGCAGTAGCTTCTGAACGGGTGGTGCCACTACCAGCGCTAGACGTGCCTAGCGGTCCTCAAGATGTATCGCACAGCACTAGCTCGAGGCTTTTTTTGAGTACCAGTAGCCGCCCCCTTGAAGACGGTGAGCGCGCAGATTTAGCTCGCTTGTGTCATCTTTTGGGTGGCTGGCCAGCGGCGCTTGAACTAGCTGCTCACTGGCATATTCACCAAAATTGCGCGTCACTTGTGAGTGCTGCGCAAGCATTTGAGCTAGCTGCACGCCAAGGGCTGGTAAGTTTGCGCGAACTGCTAGAAACGATGTGGCAAACCCTGACCTGGCAAGAAGCTGCGGCACTTGCGCGTCTGTCTAGTTTAGGCGAGCAGTCGTCAGCTGAAACAGCTAGTTACATCGCTGAGGTGCCACTAAACTTGCTTACAGCTTTAGTGGACAAAACTATGCTCGAGGTTGACAGCAGGACAGATCCAAGTACCAACGCAGGACATGTCGGTGAAAAACGTGCCAGCGAAAAACATGCCAGTGAAAAACGTGCCGGTGAAAAACGTGCCGGTGAAAAACGTGTTGGTCAACGCAGCCAAGTTGTGCGCGGCACTTACCGTGCCAATCCGCTTATTGTGCGCTACGCCCAACACAAGTTGGCAGCAGCACCTAATTTGCGAGCAGTACTCAAGCAGCGCTTAGCAGATTACCTAGCCCGTCGGCTCACCGGTGACACAGCTGAAGCGCTCATGACCAACACCCCAAGTTTGTGGCACAGCGTAAACCTCAACACGCAAACGCGCTTGTCCCAAGTGGAGTGGCGCAATTTGCAAGCCGCTTGGCAAGTGTGGCTCGAGCGCCCACCCAAACGGTTTCTCACCATGATTAGTCGGCTTAGCGAACTTGCTAGCTACGCGTACGAAGACCGCACGGTTGCCATGTTATTTGAACAAGCGCGCAATCATTTTGGGAATCACGGTGAGTTGTTACCGTCACGGGTGTCTTTGTCTGCGTCAACACTGACAGCCTCAACACCCTCAACACCCTCAACAGCCTCAACACCCTCAACACCATTAATATCAGCACCGTCAATATCAGCACCGTCAATACCAGCATCATCACCAGCTTCACTGTCACATCAACCTCACGCGCGGCCAACGCTGACCCAAAACGGTTCAGCTGCCTCAAATAGCGCACATTTGCCACCGCAAGCACAACACCAACAAAGCCAGCATCAGCAGCGTCAGCAACGTCAACAGCAACGCTTGCAGCAACTTATCACCATGTTGACTGTCTACGAAGCGCGCCATCACTTGCGCTTAGGAGATGTTGATACGGCCTACACCAACTTGCAGGGCGTTATTGCGCAAACGCTCGAGCAAGCTAACACTCCAGACCTCAAGATCACGTCTATAAATAATGTAAATAGCTCTGATGTAAACAGCTCTGATGTAAACAGTTCCAATGCAGATAGCCCAGACACAAGCAGCTCAAGCAACACTAGTGCCCAGCAGCGCCCTGACCTCGAGCTAAGTTTGTACCCCACCCTGGCCGGGCTAGTTTTGCT
>CAZMCW010000443.1:0-2090 GCA_964564405.1 uncultured bacterium | reverse complement strand
CTGCAACGTGGCGATTACGACGCAGCTTGCCAAGTCTACCGGTTGCTTACCCGCAGTTATCCAGATAGCCGTTTGGTCTATGGCGACCCGCTTTTTTTGCGGTTGTTGGGGTTGTTGGCAATTTGCCTCGAGCCCACCAGTGTGGCTCGAGCTAGGCAGCTATTTAGCATGAGTGCAGGGGGCTACCGCGACGATCAAGACGCTACCGGTGAAGCCCTCGTGCAGGTGAGTTTAGGGTTTTTGGCGTGGTCACAAAGCGATCTAGCGCAAGCTGCGCGGCACTTACAGCAAGCTGTTAGCTCAGCTCAACTACCGGTTTTAAACGCTTTACAAGCGCGGGTATTACTCGCGGAGGTTTGCTTTGAGCAAGGTCAGTGGCAAGCTGCGACCGATCACTTTGACAGCGCTCACAACCAAGCGTTACAGCATGTGCACATGCCAGCTGGGGCCGTTATTGCGTCAGACGCCCTCGCTGGGCTTGCTAAAGTTGCCAGCGCGCAAGGCGATACTATTGTGGCCCACGCTTATTTACAACAAGCGCTCGAGCACGCCCAACACAACCCTTGGCGCATTTTAGAAACTGTAGCAGCGGTGTTTGTGCGGCGCAAAGACATCGACGACGCTGCGTTAATTTTGGCGCATTTGGCAAGTTACCCCAATAACTACGTTGAACGCGACACCGGTTTGGAAGTACCCTTACCCGAACTAGGCACGCGCCAAAGTGTCCACGCGCTCATTGAGCAAGTACAACTGTTTATGAACGATGCCAACTGGCAAGCCGTTAAAACCCAAGCTGAAGCAAGCTCACTAGAGGGGTTGCTCGAGCACGTTCAAAACCGCATGGCTGCTAGCGAATACAGTTTTTAATCCTGATAACAGCAGATATAACCTACAGCCGTGCGCTAGCCGCCCAAACATGTTAGCGTAACCGCTATGCAAGACCTTAAAACTGCGTTTCAACAGGCGCTTCACGCTGCCGTGCAGCACATCGGTATTGATGATACGTCTGTCGATGCTATCCCTGTTCAAGACGTTCCCGACAACAAACCCGGTGATTACGGTAGCCCCGTTGCGTTTGGACTCGCCAAAACGCTCCGCCAAAACCCAGCACAAATTGCCCAGCAACTCGTTGCCAACCTCACAGCTCCGGTTGGTATTGGCAATGTTGAAGCAGTTGGCCCGTATATTAACGCTCATGTTGACCCCAGTACATTTATTCAAGGTGTGCTTGCCATGCCACTTACGCCAGCTGCACAAAATGAAAAAGTCATTGTTGAACATACTAGCGTCAACCCTAACAAAGAAGCTCACGTAGGGCACTTACGCAATATCTGTTTGGGTGATGCGAGCGCGCGCTTGCTGCGGGCGGCGGGTTACGGGGTTGAAGTTCAAAATTACATTGACGACACCGGCCGCCAAGCTGCTGAAAGTCTCTTTGCCGTCGACTATTTTAAAGCTCACTATGACCCTGCCATAGGTCCTAAATATGACCATTGGCTAGGTGAACTTTATGTGCGATTAGGACAAGCTAAGCAAGACGATGCTGAGGCTATCGAAGCCGGTGTACGCGCAGTGATGCATCAGCTCGAGGCCGGCAAGTTGCGTGACGAGGTCGCCAAGATTGTCAAAGCGCAACTGGCTACGTGTTACCGCTTAGGTGTGGAATACGATCTACTCGTCTGGGAATCCGACGTGGTGGCAAGTGGCTTTTTAGCTCAGGGGCTAGCTGTCCTTCAACAAAGTGAGTTTGTGAGCGAGCCGCAGTCCGGCAAGTACGCTGGCGCACTGGTCATGAATGTGTCTGAATTTATTCCAGGGCTCGAGGAACCCAACGTGGTGCTCGTCCGCAGTGACGGTAATGCCATGTATGTTGCTAAAGACAGGGTTGCGTTTTGCACCGTTTGATACCCAACCCTCCGGGCAAGTGCTCTACAGCAGTGATCCAGACGGTGAAACTGACCCAGACGGTCAAGCTTTTGCTGGCGCAGATAACGTTGTGAATGTGATTGACGTGCGTCAGTCGCACCCGCAACAAATTGTGAAAACGGCCCTGAGCATGCACGACGGGGGAGGCCAAGACAGCGACAAGT
>CAZMCW010000442.1:0-3929 GCA_964564405.1 uncultured bacterium | reverse complement strand
ATGTCAATGCTTAATGTCGAATGCTGTAGGTCAACCAATCCTTAGCTCAACCGACCTCAAGACTGATCTCAACAAGGTTAGCAATCACAAGGTGCGTGAATGCAAGAGCTACAAATACGAACAAACGTGTACGAACAAATGTGACGCAGATGAGTAAAAAATGCAAAAAATGAGTCTAGTTCATAGTGAGTCACCTCACATCTCGTTAAAGTGAGACAATTGTCGGAAAAACATACTGTAGGAAAAACATAACGACAGTTGACAGGCAACCTATTTGTACTACTTACTCCCACTTCCACAAATATACCTGCGTTTAGCAAGGAGATCTCCATGGCTGACAAGTCCTATGTTGAACCACAGCACATATCACCGGCAACACAGCGTTTGCAACAACAGTTAACAGCTTGCCAAGCTAAACTTGCTGGCCGCAATCCTATGATCTCGAGCCTAGTGCAGTACAGCCCCATTGCTACAGCTGTCTTTGACACCAACATGTGCTACCTAGCTGCCAACACCGCTTGGGTAGATAGCTACAACCTCAGTGGACAAGACGTTGTTGGCAAATCTCACTACGAGGTTTTTCCAGAAATTGATGACGATTGGAAACACATTCACGCACGCTGCTTACAAGGCGCGCATGAATCCCGCAGCGAAGATCCGTTTCCCAGAGCTGACGGCAGCCTCATGTGGCTCAGTTGGTCGGTGTATCCTTGGCAAGACCTAGATGGTCAGATTGCTGGTCTTGTGATGACCACCGACGTTGTCAGTGAGCAGGTGCAAGCCCGCGAAGAAGCGCGGGTGTTTCGCAAGCTGGTTGAATCTAGCTCCGAAGGTATTGTCATTAGCGACCTCAACAACACCATTACCTATGCTAATGGCGCTTACCAAGCTATGGTTGGCACAGTTGGTGATGACCTCACTGGGCAGTCACTCATGCGCTATGTTGGCAGCGGTTACAACCTAGATGACGTCAACGACACCACCCGCAAACAAGGTGAATGGCACGGCATTATTGACCACAAACAAGCTTCAGGTGAGACGTTTTTAGCCAAAGTTGTTTCGTTTGCCATGCGCGATAGCACGGGCGCACTTACCCAGCGGGCGTCTATTTGCCGGGACGTGACTGACGAACAGCGTTTGCGCCGCAACCTTGTGGACAACGAACAGCGCTTACAAATGTTGCTGACAGGTTTGCCTATTATGCTTTTTGCCACTGACTTAGCTGGCACTATCACCTTGTCTGAGGGGCGCGATTTAAGCTACTTGGGTATTCAACCAGGTGAGGTTGTAGGACAGTCTATCTTTGCGTTTTATAAAGACGCAGCAGACATAACTGCCAACGTTGAACGTGCCCTAAACGGTGAAAGCTTCAGTTTTGAAAGCTACTATCCGGGTCCGCAGCAACACTTTGAACGCTACTTTACCCCTTTAAAAGATAACGCTGGTGCCATCACTGGCATGATGGGGTTGGCATTTAACATCACCGACCGCAAGCGCAGTGAAGCAGATTCAGCAGCATGGCGCGAGCGTTACGACTTAATCGTGGCATCGTCGGGTCAAGTTGCGTACGAATATGATATTGCAACTAGCGACATTAAGTGGAGTGGTGGTATTCAAGATGTGCTTGGGTTCAACCTAGCAGACATGGTAGGTGGGATTGACCGCTGGATCGAACTCATTCACCCAGATGATTTGGACGTGACTATTAGTGCCCTCGAGCAAGCCGAAGCTAAACTTACCCCTTACAACGTTGAGTACCGCTTTCAAACGGCTTCTGGTCACTACATACCTATTTTGGACCGGGGATTTTTCCAAGCTGATGACACTAGCAACGCCGTCATCATGTTGGGCATGATTCAAGACATAAGCGAACGCAAACAAGCTGAACAAGCTCTGCTGATGAGCCAACAGCACTTGCAGATCATCTTTAGCAACCTGCCTATTGTCATGTTTGCTCTTGATAACGAAGGTATTTTTACTTTATCTGAAGGCAAAGGGCTCGAGGTATTAGGTTTAGAAAGCGGTCAAGTTGTAGGTCTTTCTGCGCTCGAGCTCTACAGTACTAATCCAGATATTCTTGCCAAACTTAAGCAAACGCTTGCTGGCGAGACACTCACCTACGAATCAAATGTTGCTGATCAATATTTTGAGAACTACCATGTCCCGTTACATGATGATAAAGGCACACTGACCGGCATGTTGGGTGTTGCCTATAACATCACCGAGCGCAAGCAGAGCGAACAAGCCCTAGAAGCTGAGCGCAGCCGCTTGCAGGCACTTTATGAAGCTGTTCCAGACATCATCGCGCGCTATGACCGTCAGGGTACGTATCTTGATTACAAACCGGCTGATACTTTTTCATCCTCTTTCTCACCTGAGGAAATCATTGGCAAAACCCCTAGAGAACTTGCCCCACCTGAGGCTGCCCCAAGGTTTGAACCGTTTTATGCAAGGCTCAATGCAGTCCTTGAAACAGGTGAGATGCAAACGTCTGAAACAAGTATTGTCGTTAGGGGTGAAACGCGTCACCGTGAAACCCGCATGGTTAAACTCAACGACAATGAAGCGCTTGCGTTTACGCGTGATACCACCGACCTCAAACGTGCCGAAGCTGCTCTATATGAAAACCAACAGTTTTTAGAAGACGCCCAGAGTATCGGCAAATTGGGGGCGTGGTCATTTGACTTAGCAAGCCAAGAACTCACCTGGTCCAAACAGATTTATGATATTACCGAAACACCTTATGACCACACGTTGACGCCAGAATTTGCCGTGTCTCTTTATGTTGACCCGGCAACTATTGGCGCGGCTATGGACCACACCGTTGCAACCCATGAACCGCATGACCTCGAAGTGGAAATCATTACCTTTAAAGGCAATCACCGTTGGGTTAGGTCGATTGGTAAACCTGTTATTGAAAATGGTCAGGTCACTAAACTAATAGGCAGTCAACAAGATATTACTGATGTAAAGCAGGTTCAAACACAACTGCTAGAAAGTCAAAAGTTCCTTGAACAAGCACAACATATTGGCAAGCTAGGGGGCTGGTCATTTGATGTAATCAAGCAAGAGATATACTGGTCAAAGCAAATTTATGAGATGTTTGAAGCACCACATGACCGTGAACTTACTCTTGAATTTGCAGTGTCGTTTTACGTTAACCCCGAACCACTCGAGCAAGCTATAACGCAAGCGACAACCCAAGCTCAACCTTATGAAGTAGAACTTGAAGTCATTACCCTTAAAGGCAACCGCCGCTGGGTACGTACTATTGGCAAACCCATCGTAGAAAACGGTGACGTTGTCAAGCTTATAGGCATGCAACAAGATATTTCTGATGTTAAGCAAGTCCAGTTTAAATTAGAACAAAGTGTTGATGATTTAGCCCGTCTCAATACTTTAAGTGCGCGTTTGAACCGGGTTGAATCTGTTACCGACATGCTCGAGGTCGTTCTAGAACCACTGTCAGATGATACTTTTGCATCTGCCCTGTATCCAGTTCGGGAAGACGATAATCTGATTGGGCTTGAACTTATTACCAGTGTTGTCCCAGCAGGTTTCCCACAGTCTGAGCCGGGTACACGTTATCCTATTGAAGCATTTCCAGCCATTGATCAATGGCGAGATAATGACGACAAGGTACTTGTTGTAAGTAACATTGAAACTGACTTGCATCTAGACGACAACGTGCGTGAGCTTCACTTACAGCTTGGCTTAGGCGCAATGGTGTTTATAGGACTTTTCCAAAATAACAAAATAGTTGGATTGGTTGGTCTTTTCTGGGTAGACCCGCGTGACTTTTCAGTCCGTGACTACGACTACTTTGACATGTTGTCCTCATTGTTGGCACCTATCCTAGTTAACCGCAGGTTGCTAGCTAACCTCGAGCAAACTGTAGCCACCCGCACTCAAGAATTGCGCGAGCAGCT
>CAZMCW010000441.1:0-3957 GCA_964564405.1 uncultured bacterium | reverse complement strand
GCTTGCAAAAAGAGTATTGATGCCAATCCGACCTAACAGATCATTGATGACGCCATAGTCACTCTGAAATAACCACGCAAAGGTTAGCCCGGTAAATACTCGTGGCATGGCCCAAGGCAGTAATAGCGCAATGCGCACTAGCCAGCGCAGGGGCGAGTCAATGTTGGCAAGGAGCGCCAGCGGCAAGCCCACTGTAAACGAGCCCACCACACTCACGACAATAATGAGCAAAGTAATGTTGAGCGCGTTCCAAAAGCGCGCGTCTGCCCAGCGTGCACCACTTACCTCAGGATCGGGTTGGTAGCCCATCAGCCAGCCACAAACAATAATGACTAAGGCTGTAGCTAGCCACGCGCTTAAGGCATTAACTCGCCCGTGCCGCTTAAGCCACCACACAGGTATAAGCCCGGCAAAGCCCAACAGCCGCCAGATGAGAAGGCTATTTAGGCTCCACGTGGCCGCCCGGCGCATGCCAAAAATACGCCGGAAATTGTCAATACCCACAAAGCCGTCGGAAGGCCCTACCAGGCTAATATCCCGTAGCGATTGCCAAAAGACGTTGATGACTGGGTAAAGCATCACAATACTGAGTGTGAGCAACGCAGGTAGTAGAAGCAACACGCCAAGTTGGGTATCGGTAGGATTGCCTGACATAAGCCGCCGCCAAAAGAGCCTGCGTTGTGGCGGTCGTGTAGGCGGAGTGTAGGACTTAGAAATAGACATAAAATTCCCTTATGTAACAAATCTAGGTGACAAGTTTGGGTGGCAAACTTGAACGGACATAACTAAGCAATATCTCATTTACAATTAAACTAACTTGTAAATCAACTTAACTGCAGCTAAGGTAGTAGCATCTACGCACGTAAGTCAAAGACTCAAAGACATAGCGTAAAAAAGACATACCGTAAAAAGACACAGCATAAGAAGGTAAGCCACGCTAGACACAACGTAAAAACATAATACGGGTGTATTACGGCGTCCTAAACTTGGGGGCTTGCACGCAGTAAGCTCGCGTGAATTAAACGTGTGCCCCGAAATTAGCAGTACCTAGGTTGAAAACTATGGTGTTAGTTTAACATGTTGAGGCTATCTTGATGAATAACCGCTACATTAAGCACCAAGTTGACCTTAAGCTCAAACAAGTAGCTCTCCTATGCTGTGAGGATACAACGTGTACAAAAAGCTTTACGAGCACCTTATTAAACACAGCACTCAAGGTATTTTGCATTGCGACGTATCGGGGCATATAAAGCATGCAAATGCACTTGCGTGTAGTTTGTTTGGGTGCGGTTTAGATGACGTAGTTAACATGCCAATTGCAACGCTGTTTGTAAACGCTAAACTGATACCATCTTTAGATGATATCAGCCATAAAAATAGCGGCTACAAAAACGACACTAGCCAAAGTGCTAATTTACAAAACTTTATTGCATCTTTACCGTCTTTATTAGCTGCTCGCAAAGCTCATACGTGGCAAACTAGGGTGCATCTTGCTGAACACCTTGTGGAGGTCAAATTTGTTTGTGTTGATACCTCGGCGGCTGAAAGATTGCCAGTGGCAACAGACAAACGTGATGACGCACATGAAGCACAACTTTTAGTAGTGTTAACGCCACAAATCACGCCACCTCGTAGGGCGTCAGTTCAGCTGCAAACACCTTGGCAGCAAACACCACAAACACCTTGGCAACAAGAGAGTACTCGAGCGCCACGAGCTGCCCGCGAGACGTCCCAAATTAAACCGGCCCCAACTAATCCTGCTGCACGTAATCTCAACAGTCAGCTTCATGCACCAAGGTTGATTACGAGCGATATTGTCGTGCTGCAAGTAGATCGTAACTGGCAGGTTAGCTATGTCAATGACGTTGCCATAAATGTGTTGGGCTTGCCCAAAGGTCGCGTACCTGCCGTACATCTTTTTGAGCTGCTTCCTCAACTTAATGTGTCAGGTAATATATTTGCACGGGGCTACCGTCAAGCGATGGAAACGGGGCAACCTGTACTTATAGAAGGACGCCCTCTAGATAGTCGTTTTGCAGGCCAGTGGCACAGTGTCTATGCTATTCCCAATGACCACGGCCTCATGATTCACGCCTATGACAACACAGCCCGTAGACAGTCGGAACTTGCGCTAGCTCGAGCGTACGACGAAAAATCACGGGAACTTAGTGGCATTAGTGATGGTGTGATTGCCGTAAATTATACTTGGCAAATTGTCTATGCCAACGAAAATGTGATGCGCGCTTTTCCTCAAGGGATTATTGGCCGCAACTACTGGGACGTTTTTCCACAACAACCAAACAATATTTACAAGCAAAAGTATCAAGAGGTCTTTGACACGGGTAAGCCCGTGCGCTTTGAAGCGCGTTCGTCTAGAACTGGCATATGGCGTGAATACCGAGTGTTTCCTAGCCTCGAGGGAATTATTATTTACGCAGCTGATATAGAGGTACTAAAAGATGTTCAAGCGTCACTCGAGCGAGCTTTACAAGAAAAAGAAGATATTATTAACAGCATCACTGAAAGTTTTAGCATACTTGATAAAAATTGGGTTTTTACTTACACTAATAGCAAAATATCCGATATATCCCCAAAAGCCATTGGCAAAAACTACTTTGATGTGTTTCCGCAAAACAAGGGAACAATCTTTGAAGAAAAATACCGCCAAGCATTTGAGACGCAACAACCCTTAAAGTTTGAAGCAATCATGACATCAAACAAACGTTGGGGTGAAGTGCGGGTCTATCCTAGACCTGAAGGTATTGCCATTTTTAGCAGTGACATCCATGAGCGCAAGCAACTCGAGTCACGGCTCGAGCAAGCCCTGCAAGAAAAAGAAGATGTCTTAAACAGCATCACCGATAGCGTGATAGTCATGGATCATGACTGGAATTTTATCTATGCTAACGACAACGCGTTACAATTTCATGCTAAAAGTTTGATTGGGCGCAACTATTGGGACGTGTTTCCCAAGAATCAAGATAGTATCTACGTACGCCATTACCAACAAGTTATGGATACAGGCCAGCCTGTGCGGTTTGTTGCCAAAATGACTATAAGTGGCATGTGGTGTGAAGTGCGAGTATTTCCGCACCCTGAAGGTATCGCCATTTATATTGCCGATATTAATGAGCTTAAGCGTAAAGAAGATGCCCTCAAAAACGCCTTAGCTGCTAAAGAAATGCTGCTGAAAGAAGTTCACCACCGCACCAAAAACAACATGCAGTTAATTTCGTCTATGTTGTCCATTCAAGCGCACATTCTAACCGATGACACTAGCCGTAACGCTATTTTAGAAAGTCGCGACCGCATTAATGTACTTGCTGATGTTCACAAGCTTATGTATCAACAGCTCGAGGCAGAAACTATCGACGCCTACAGCCACCTAAGTGCGTTGATTCACAAACTATCGCGTAGTATGGGGCGTGCAGATGTCAACGTGGAGCTTGATATTGACGCCATTGAACTCAGCATTCAACAAGCTATTCCACTGGGGCTTATTGTCAACGAGTTAGTGACCAACGTTTTCAAACATGGGTTTGTGGAATCGGAGCGTCCAGCAACGATTAGCTTGAGGTTACAAGCCTATGCTGGACATATTTTGCTCGAGCTGCAAGATAACGGCGCAGGTTTACCAGCAGGCTTTGATCCCAACCAAGGCAGCCTCGGTATGACGATTATTCAAGCGCTCACGGGGCAATTGGCAGGTACTTTAAACATGACTAATCGACAAGCTGGGGGCGTGCTGACGCGGCTTAGTTTTCCGCAAGAGGACATGCCACATACCGATTCTGATTAACATCCTATAAATGCCTATAGGCTTTTGGCTGGTGTCAGCGTAACCGTCAGCTGCTTTTACCTATAGCGTGTCCACGAGTAACTGCCACAGGTAGTTGCGCGTGCGACCTAGGGGAGTAGAAATCAACCTACTTAGTGTGAGAGAACTGATCCTGGAAC
>CAZMCW010000440.1:3418-3961 GCA_964564405.1 uncultured bacterium | reverse complement strand
TGAACGGGAGTCCAAATTCAGGTCGGATATCCAGTTGGAAAAACAACGCCATGCTTGTATTGCAGACACGGCAATGTGGAACAGCGTGGCTGGGTGGTAAGAAAGGTGAACCACCCACTGTGTCTCGGCACTCTACATTGGCTGTTTTCTCAGTAACATTGACTAAATACATAAGATAGTTTTTGTCCTCATGTTAACGAGCTGACGTTTCAGTCCTACAAGTAGCATGATCACTTAAGCACTCACTGGCTCCGGCTCATAATCCGGTGACTGATGGCGAAAATAGGTGTTGTAAAGCTCCGCATAATGCCCACCTTGGGCTAGCAGTCCGTCGTGACTGCCTTCCTCAATCACTTCACCTTGGCGCAACACAATAATACGGTCTGCACTGCGAATGGTGGAGAGCCTATGGGCAATTACAATCGCCGTGCGCTCGCGCAAGACGACGTCCAGACCTTCTTGAATTTGTGCTTCGGTGAGCGGGTCAACGCTAGCGGTGGCTTCATCTAAGATTAGAATACGTGGGTCTTGGAGGAGCACACG
>CAZMCW010000440.1:0-3408 GCA_964564405.1 uncultured bacterium | reverse complement strand
CAACCAGTTGACGTTGCCCCATCGAGATAGCCCTACCACCTTCGCCAACATCGCTAGCAAGACCATTAGGGAGCGCGTCCAGCCAGTCGCCCCCACCAATGCGTTTGGCGACAGAAGTGACATCAGCATCGCTTGCCTCAGGTGCGCCGTAGCGAATGTTGTCGCCCACAGTGCCTGCAAACAAAAACGGTGTTTGTTGCACAATACCTAGGTGACGGCGGTAGGCTGCTAAGTCAAAATTGCGAATATCCTGCCCATCTATAAACAAATGACC
Source organism: uncultured bacterium (assembly GCA_964564405.1). Classification (GTDB taxonomy): domain Bacteria; phylum Deinococcota; class Deinococci; order Deinococcales; family Trueperaceae; genus JBCCBI01. The sequence goes on along the minus strand of CAZMCW010000440.1, from coordinate 3,134 downwards.
GCCTTGAAATTCGTAAAAGCGCGCTACCAGCTTGCCTAAGCTGGATTTACCGGCACCTGTGTGACCAACCAGCGCCACGGTTTCGCCAGCTTCTATAGTGAGGTTGAAACTTTGTAAGACTTGCTCTTGCTCAGTGTAGCGAAAGTCGAGCTTACGAAACTCGATGCGTCCGGCGAGGTCGGTGAGGGTTTCATCACCTGTTTGAGTTACACGAGGTTCAGCGTCCACCAGGGCAAACACCCGCTCACTGGCAGATAAGCCCTGCTGAAACTGACTCCAAAACGAGGCGATGCTGGTGAGTGGAAACCAAAATAGTGCCACAGCCTCCACAAATAAAAACCACTCGCCGGGCGTGACTGAGCCCATCACTACGCTACGCCCGCCGAAGTAAACAACTAGGGCTGTACCCACGCCTGCAATCGTTCCTAAGATTGGAAAGATGCCACTGAAGACCAAACCTTGGCGCAAGTTGAGCGTGTACGACTGGGCGTTCACACGGTTAAATTCGCGGTAGATAGTCTTCTCTTGGCGAAAGGCTTTGGCAACAGAAATACCCGTCACCGATTCTTGGACGTTGGCGTTCACCTCAGCGACAACGCGGCGTGCTTGCTGGGTGGTGAGGCGGGCAATGTGCCGGAATGCTAGGGCGGCAGCCACAATAAACGGCGCAATACTAAGGGCAATCAGGGCAAGTTGGGTGTTGATGTAAAACAGCACCCCTATAATGATGCCAACTTGCAAGACTTGGCTCATCAAATTCAGGGTAAGGGTGACAACGGTGGCAAAGTCTTGTGTGTCCGACGTGACGCGGCTGACGACACGCCCAGTGGAAAATTCGTCGTAGAACGACATGTCGCGCTCGAGCACGGCATCAAACGCATCCTCCCGTAAATTCAACACCACATTCCCCACAGCTTTGGCCGTGTACCACTGCCGAAAAAAGTTGAACACCCACGCAAGGACACCCGCGAGCAGCACAGCGGTCAGTAACCACGCCGTGCGTTGCCACAAGACGGGTCCAAGTTCCGTTGGGGTGTCACCAAGCACATCCAGCCCGCGCGCTAGCAAAATAGGTAGTAACGCGCCCATCAGGGCATCAGCAAAAATCATTACAGCAACAAAGATCATCACCACCCAATAAGGGCGAAAATAACCCAAAATGCGGCGCAACAGTTGCGCATCGGTGTAATTGCGGTCATAGGCTTCAGCAGCAATGCCGTCCATGAGGAATCCCATGAGCTAGCCTCCTTTGGTTAAATTGATCAGGAAGTTAATCGTATTTGGCAAAAATGCGGGCGTAGAGGGGGCACCGCTCGAGCAACTCATAATGCCCACCTTGGTCAATCACTTGTCCGTGATCAATCACTAAAATAAGGTCAGCCCCGCGAATTTGCGATAATCTATGCGTAATCATGAGCGTCGTGCGGCCTTCTAACACACGGTTGATGGCGCGTTGAATGGCGTCTTCGGTGGCGCTGTCGATGGCACTCGTGGAATCATCCAAAATTAAAATGCGCGGGTCAGTTAGGAGCGCTCGAGCAATCGCTAACCGTTGCCGCTGCCCGCCGGATAAGGTGACGCCACGCTCGCCAATAACGGTCTCGTAGCCATCTGCAAAGCCCATAATAAAGTCGTGTGCTTGAGCAGCTTTGGCCGCTTGAATAATGTCATCTTTCGTAGCATCGTCCCCTAAGCCAAAGGCAATGTTGTCAGCTACAGAGCGTGAAAACAAAAAGATGTCTTGCTCAATCACCGAAATTTGCTGGCGCAGCACACCCAACTGCCAGTCGCGCACATCGACGCTATCAATTAAAATTTGGCCTTCAGTTACGTCATAGATGCGGTTAACCAACTTAGTCAGGGTACTTTTGCCGGAGCCCGTTTGCCCCACGATTGCCACGGTTATGCCCGGTGCCGCTCGAAAGGACACGTTGCGTAGGGTCTGTTTGCCACCTTCACCTTCATAGCTAAAACTCACCTTGTCAAAGACCAGTTCACCGACAACCTCAGCGTCGTGTCCAGCAGCGTTCTCATCCAATTCAGTTTTAGCTTGCATAAGCGCCAAGATGCGTTCGGCACCTGCTAAACCAAGTTGTACTAATGAGAAAGTAAACACCGAAATAAAGGCTGCAAAGCGCATGGCTCCCATAATGCCCATGACTGCGACTAACTCGCCAATGCTAAGCGCACCTTGCGACACCCGCCATAAGCCGTGGGCAAACTGCCCAGCGTAGGCGACGCTAAACAGTAAAATGGGTAAATAGCGTGCTTGTACTTGACCTTGCTTAATGAAGTAGTCGCGGTAGCTGCTGGCATTGCCCAAAAACTTGCGCCGTTCTTGGGCTTCTTGCACCACCGACTTCACAACCTCAATGCCAATGATGGTTTCGTTGAGGCCGGCGTTCATCACGCCAAATTGACCGCGCATAGCGCCTGACACGGGGTTGAGCCGCGCCATATAGTCACGCAGTGCAAAGACAAACGTGAGCACAAAGAGGAGCGGTGCTACCAGCAACTGCGCGTCGATAGTGGCAATAAAAATAATCGGCACGAGCATACTAATCGATGACTCGGTAATGAGCGCCACGCCGGGATTCATCATGGGGTTGAGTTGGCGTACATCGCCGGTAGCCCTGGCCATAATATCCCCCACTTTTTGACGGTTGTGGAAGGTTTGACTCTTACCCAGCAAGCTTATATAGAGTTCCTCGCGGGCGTCACGCTCGAGCCGCTGCCCCAACATTTCAATCGAAAAGCTATTGACAAGGTCAATGGCACCGCGCACCAGCACCATCACTAGAATAGTGACAGCAATCCTGACTAGCCGCTGAAGACTGGGGTCATCTTGCAAAACTTCATCAAACGCGAGCCCCGTGAGGCGCGGAACGGCGACAAAAAGCACGTTGGTAAGTGTGACCGACAGCGCAAAAACAATCAACAACCACTTTTGCCGCGCCAGATGGGACACAATCCACCGCACGGGTCCGCGTTGGTCATAGTCATGTGCGTTGGCGACGTTAAATTCGCTATTGTTACCGGATGTGGGGAGTTGCCCTGCTTGAACTGTCAACCGCGCCTCCTAAAACATACCTTAAATATTACATGCCAACATGTCAGTTTACGCGATGTTTGTC
>CAZMCW010000439.1:0-3974 GCA_964564405.1 uncultured bacterium | reverse complement strand
ATGGCGCGTTGTGCCATGCAAAAAACACTTCAGTATAAGCCAATAAAAAACCGTCAGCATTCAATATTTGCTGACGGTTTTTTGATGTTGTTAATGAACGGGTGCTTAGAACACGTAGCCTAAGCGGAAGTTAAGCACACCAGATGAATTTTTTTCACTGAACCCGTAATCAAGACGAACCGGGGCAAGGAGCGCGCCACCAAAGCCGACGTTAATTTGAACGCCTAGACCTGCCCCAAAAAAGATGGGGGCGTCGTTATCTTCAAAGTCGGGGACGCTCGAGGCATAGCCTGCGTCCACAAATGCAATGCCTACAACTGTTTGCGTAAGGGGAGATGAAAGACCAAAGTCGTAGCGGTACTCAGCGGTACCTACAAGATAAGTTTGGGAAGGGTCAAAGTCATCACGGGTATAACCGCGAATTTGGGTGTCTGTGTTGGTGGTGTTGCCCACGTTGAAACGGCGGCGGGTTGGATAGTCGCCCCCAAACTGCTGACCTACGTTGGCTTTGAACGCTAGCACGTGGTTGTTGCGTTGCGGAGCTAAGGCTAAGTAAGTACTCACGCCAAACTCGAGCTGTTGATAGCTGTAACTAGCTTGCTCGTTGGTGTCTGGGTCGTTAAAGTCATCGCCAAAGCCAATCCCAGCACGGCCTAGGGCGCGCAACCCACTAGCAGGAAATTCTGGATTGTCGCGGGTGTCGTAAACCATTTCGGTACTAAAAAAGGTGAACAACCCTGTTTGGGGAATAAATTCTTCTGCGTCACTGCGCTCGAGCGAACAATCGTTATCGACCACGTTGCCGTTGGCATCAAACTCACAGGATTCACTTGGATCCTCGAGGTCGTAAGAGCTGTAACTACCACTTGCGCTGACCCGCAGCACAGTGTCTTCAAAAACAGGCCGCCCCACACTCAACCGCAACCCCGTATTTCGCTCTACAAAATCGCCAATTAGAACATCATTTTCTTCGATGCTTTCACAGCTGCCCGCTGCTACGCAAGGGTGGGCAATGCGGCGGCTACCGTCTTCGGTCAGGGGTTGATCGGTATCAACGACACTAAAAAGTGACACCGACAGCGACGTAGGCGTTTCTTGAAAATCTAGCACATTGATGTACAACCACGGCACACTCCACGTTAAACTGCCGCCAAATTGCAAGCCGTTGTCTGAAGTTTGCCCGGTAATGTCAATCCCTAAATTTTGTGCGCGCCCTAAAAAGTTGCGGTCGCTGTAGCCTACTGAAGCGAGCAAGCCACTGTCGGTTGAGTAGGTAACTTGCGGTGTAAAGTTGCGAGTTTCACGCTCGCGCACGAGCACGCTGATTGTTGCTGAACTAGGGCGCTCAGGATCGCCAAAGTTAAGCCGCACGTCAAACGGTTCCACCACACCTAAGCGGGCAACCCGCAACAGGTCGTTGCGCAATTCGTTTTGGTTGTAGACTGTGCCCACCGGGTTGAGATAACGGGTGATCACACTTTCGCGGGTGCGTGCGCCGTCTTCTTCAAACAGCACGTCGTAACCGGCGACGGTAACTTCTTGAAAACGCTGAACATACACGCCTTCTACAAAGTTAAAGTCCGGTTGGCTGAGGATGATATAACCGCGTTCTGTATAGAGTTGTTGAATTTCGCGGAAGTCTTCAGCAGCAACTTCGGAGGTGAACGTGTCGCCGACATCTAGCGTCATTACTTCGCGGATTTCTTCGTTAGTGAGTACGGTATTGCCCTCGAGGCTGACCTCTTCAACGGGTCCAGCTGACTCAGGCGGACCGGAACTAAAAATAACCCGCACGCCCCCTTCAACTGTAGTTGGGTAATCAAGGCGGATGTCGGCGGTACGCCCTTCGGCTATGCGCAGCACGTCTTGCAAAAGTTGGTCGTAGTTAAACAACTCACCTGGTTGCAAACTTAATTCGCTAGGATCAACCCCAATCGCAGTGGTGTTGAGGCTAGCAATGGTAAGTTCGCGCATGCGCACGGTCAACACGCTATCAACCAGATCGCTACTTGCCCGGTTGATGCCGCTACCTCTGTAGCCGGCTTCTTCGTAAGCAATGCCAACTTCGCGCACAGCAGCTTGATAGGTATCAAAATCAAACACGTCTGAGCGAGATAAGGTGCGAAACGCGTCTTCTAACACCTCGTCTGCAATGACGGTATTACCCTCAAAACGAACTTCGTCTAGCGGCACAGCTTCTTCTACGTTGTAGATGAGCCGCACGGGCACCACATTGCGGTTGGGGTCCGCTAGTGGGCTATCGGGAACTTCTTCAATATCCAACGTGACAGGAACCCGAAACGGCCAGCCCACTTCGTCGTAGCCACGTTGGACGGTCGTACGCCCTTCTTGCGCGCGAAAACTGTTGTACACCGAGCCTTCACGCAGCAGGTTGGCTTCGTTAAGAACCTCGAGCAACCTGTTTTCTGGGTAGCGCGAGCCCGCAATCACAATTTCGGCAATGGGCGGGTTCTCCTGCACCTGCACAAATAAAATCGGTCCATTGCCCCGGTCTTCAATCGACACACTAACCGTCGCAAACGTGCCCATAGCCAGCACGCGGTTGCGCTCAGCTTCTAGGTCGATGCGTTCAATGGGAGTACCCGACCGAGCGTTGAGGTTGATTTTCACGAGATCAGCTAAGGTGTCGGTTGTGCCTTCTACACGCACCTCGAGCAGGTCACCCGTAGGCGTCTGCGCAAGTGCGCTAGCACACGTAAGTAAAAGTAAAACGATGAGCCCTCGTAACATAACGGCTAGTTTACCTAAATTTTGTGCATAAGGGGGTGAAACTTCGTAACGAGACGTGTTGATGAAGGTTGTTAAGTCGCTCATGCCATTGAGCTGATTGATCAACGAAGGAACGATGATTAAGCTACAGCATAATCGCGGAAACGCTAAGGACTGATGTGTGTAGCTGGCTTGTTAGACATAATCTTGTTGATGAATCACTTGTGTGTAGTCGTTTTGATAGTATTGGTAAAAGTGTAACTAAACTAAAATCGTCTCGAGCTGAAGATGTGGATATGTCTTTTGTAATGTAGTTGCAGCAGCAGCTTTCATCGCTCTTAGTTTTCCTAGATCTGGAGCTGTTTGACTTGTCCAGTTAAGATACCCAACGACAATGTAGCTACTACCTGTTTTAGAAATGTAGCTTTCTGTCAAGCTGACCTCGGGAATAAGATGTTGTCTTAGGGTTGCATTGATGGCATCACTAACAGTTTTGTCTTGCAAAACACCACCTGCCAGCTCGATAAAAGAGTTTTTGACAAGCTTAAACGGTGCGCGCAACAAAAAGCCGCAGAGTAAAATAACCATGAGAGCATCACCAATGTAATGCAAAAAGCCTAGGGGACCGTTGATACTGACAAAACGAATGGCAAAAAGGATAACGCCTGCCGCTGCAGATAAAGCGCCGTCAGATATGTAGCTTGTAACCTCAGCGCTCAAAATCGTACTTACATTATTGGTTTTGATGTTGAGATGTCGTAAATAGAAAGCAGTTCCAAAACACAAAACTATCATAAACACGGTGTAGATCAAAATAGGACCTGTTTGCAATACGGGTATAGGTTTACCAGCAAGATAGTCCAGCAGTTTGATGATATTTGACGTTAAGGCCATAATAATCAAACCCAAAACAAGCAAGCCTTTGAGGAGTGCATACAACGCTTCATAAACAAATTGCCCAAAGGGAAATGCTTGAGATGTTTCAAGCTTAATACCTGCAATTTGCAGGGCGGCAATAGTTGAGAAAAACCCTATCAGTGAGAAATTACCATCTAGTAGTAAGGCTTCTGCATTAGAAAAATAATAAGCAACCCAACCTGACACCGCCATAACGAGGTTAATTGCAGCGCCCGCTCGCAGTGCTTGCTTTTCAATGTGATCAACAGCTTGACTCATAAGAAAACTCCTAACTGTATACATCTGGCTCAGGGGTGTCATCACCCCTGACAAATCGATCAACAAGA
>CAZMCW010000438.1:1088-3976 GCA_964564405.1 uncultured bacterium | reverse complement strand
CTTGGTATTATACGAACGCGTTAATCGCAAACATACATCTGGCAACGCGTACAATATCTCATGAAGACCTCTTCCCTATCCGTTCAACTCGTTGGGCGTGCTAGCACGGCTCGAGTCTTGGTCACGGGTGCCGCCGGATTTGTAGGCATTAACTTAGTGAAACACCTTGCGGACGCCGGTGCTAACGTCATCGCCCTTACGCTCGAGCCAGCCGATGAGGCAAGTCATAGGTTCTTAGCAGATGTTGCTTCACGTATTACTTGGTGTTTAGCTAACGTCTGCGATGCAAGCGGGCTCGAGGCAGTTATCAATAAGTACCAGCCAAATTATGTGATTCATGCTGCGGCGCTAACGGGCTCACCTGAACTTGAACGAGACAAACCCCATACGATGCTCGAGGTCAACGTGACAGGTAGTTTAAACGTGCTCGAGGCCTGCAAGCACATTCGCCCTAAGCGGATGATTTACGTGAGCTCGAGCGGCCTCTATGGGCCTCGCCCGCCCCAACCTGCTGCTAGCGAAGACGATAAACTTGCCCTTATCAGTCTCTATGCCATCGGCAAGCACACCAGCGAAATGTTGTGGGCGCGCTATGTGTCCCTTTATCAGTTAGATGCTGTTAGCGTACGTCTTGGCACGGTTTATGGGCCGATGGAACGCCCAACAAGCTCGAGGCAGCGCATGTCCGCATTGTATCAAGTTGTTCAGGCAGCACTAAACGGACAGACATTAAACGTTGATGGTGCGAACATCGCCAGAGATTTTTGCCATGTGGATGATGTTGCTAGAGCGTGTTTGTATTTACTGTTTACAGATAATCTCAACTATCCTTGTTACAACATTGCTAGCGCGCGGGCTGAACCGTTGAAGGCTGCGCTCGAGGCTCTAGCTGATGCGTACAAACTTCATTGGGACGCCATTACGCCATCATCTGTTGTATCAATAGAACACGCTGATGAAGACGACATCCAACTTGTTCAGATGCCTGCTCAAGCTCGAGCTAGCCACAATCTGTCACGCATCTACAACGACACATCATGGCAACCTACGTATGATTTACAGGCAGGAAGCCTTGCCTATGCAGCTTGGTGTCAAAGATGGACATAGCGCACCTTGTCTACAACGGTGATAACGTAAACTTCGTATCTTCTAGCAACCTCATAACGCCACGATATATGTATAACGCCTGATGAAATCTCCCTTTCCCCCTTTCCCCCCATCTCCCTTTCCTTTACGGAAGACCATCACCTGTGGTGTGTATGGAAAAGATTACGCGCCACCCTCGAGCGGCTTAGCTGAACGCTGTTTCACAACCCGCCGTATCACAATCGGCAAAATTAAGCCTACTAAAGTCAGTATCCACAAACCAATACTAATTGGACTTTCAAAAAAGACCTGCCAACTGCCCCTACTGTAGACCAGCGCACGCCGCAAGTTAACTTCCATCAACGCACCTAATACGAGTCCTAAAATGACTGGCGCAAGTGGCAAACCTAACTTGCGCATCACAAAACCAATGAGCCCAAACCCGGTCATAAGCCACAGGTCAAACGCACTCCCGTTGACGGCGTACACACCTACAAAACTAAGCGTGGCCACCAGCGGCATGAGTACGTAACGCGGCACCAACAAAATGCGCACAAATAACCCCACAAGCGGCAAGTTAAGGATTAACAACATGACGTTGCCAATGTACATAGATGCTGCCAAACTCCAAAAAATTTCGGGGTTGTTTTGGATGAGGAGCGGCCCTGGCGTAACCCCAAAGCTTAAAAGTGCCGCCAAAATCACGGCGGTGGTACCACTGCCAGGAACACCTAGAGTGAGCATGGGAATAAACGCGCCTACTGAGGCCGCGTTGTTGGCAGCCTCTGGCGCAGCCACGCCGCGAATGTCCCCTTTGCCAAATTCGTCGTTGTGGTCGATGAGTTGCTTTTCGGTTGTGTACGCCACAAAACTGGCAATGGTTGCGCCTGCGCCGGGCAATACGCCAATCAAAAACCCCGACAAACTGCTGCGCAACATAGTACCAAGTGAGTCCATAAACTCTTTAAGCGAAATAAACACACGTCCGTAAGACGTTGTGGTGCCCTCATCCCCTGCTTTATCAAGGAGCGACTGGAGTACTTCGCTGATGGCAAATAACCCGATGGCCACAACCACAAAATCCATACCGTCGTAGAGCTGCAATTGTCCGTACGTAAACCGCGTAGTCGTGCCTTGCGGGTCGAGCCCAACGGTAGATAACATAAGTCCAAAACAGGCAGAGATAAGCGCTTTGAAGACGTTATCTCCCGTGAGGCTCGAGAGCGTCGAGAATGCAAATATCATCAGCACAAAATATTCAGCAGGGCCAAAGTTGATGGCCCAACGCGCCAGCAGTGGCGCAAAAAAGATAAGCGCAAAAATAGATAAAGTCCCACCCACAAAAGACGCAATCGCAGACATAGCCAGCGCCGGCCCGCCGCGCCCTTTTTGAGCCATGGGAAACCCGTCTAGCGCGGTCACTACCGAAGCTGCCGTACCGGGTAGCAAAATACTGCTGATGGAGTTGCCATACATAGACCCGTAGTAGATGCCTGCAAACATAATCATGGCAGACGTTACAGGCAAGCCGAGGCTAAAGGTAATAGGAATCAAAATAGCAATGGCATTAATAGGCCCAATACCGGGCAACATACCAATGACCGTGCCCAGAAGAACGCCGATGAACGCAAGAAATAAATTGAGGGGCTCGAGCGCCACCCCAAAGCCTTGCCCTAACAAACCTAGAACGTCCACTAGCGCCCCCCAAGATTGGCCCAGACATTACCGCGTGGTAGCGAAATATCTAGTCCAAAGACGAATAACACGTACAACGCCAGACTGGCAAGCACGCCTACTAAGAG
>CAZMCW010000438.1:0-1078 GCA_964564405.1 uncultured bacterium | reverse complement strand
GCCAAAACGCTGACTCACCAGTGCCGTTTCCAAACTGGTTGCCGCGATAAACCCAAGCGGCACCAGTAAGTAAGCATAAAGGGCAAAACTAACCACAACCGTCACCACATTAATCCACTGCCCCACCTGGGGCCAGCGAGGTTCAGGGTCAACGCGTACAAACATGCAAATGGCAAAGACAGCTAGCGCTCCTGCTAGCAGAAGCGGAAAATCTTTAGGCGCAACGGTGCCCAACCCAAACCCGGACTCGAGGCGATTGGCCACCAATCCGTAGTAAACAGCGAGCAAAAACACGACACCTGCAGCAATACGGTCACTCATCAGCTGAGCTTTGCTCGATGACTCATTAAGACAGTGGCCTTTAAGACAGTGGCCTTTAAGATAGTGGCGTTTAAGACAGTGGCGTTTAAGACAGTGGCGTTTAAGACAGTGGCGTTTAAGACAGTGGCGTTATCGTGCATCAAACAACTTTATTGGATGACGCCTAATTCTTCAGAGATACCGCGCATAATCTCAATTTGCTCGCGCACAAAGGTTTCAAAATCAGCGCCAAAGCTAGCAAAGGGAGCTAGGCCGTTTTGATCGCGGAGGGTTTGCCACTCTTCAGAATTGGCAACCGTCTCCACAGCACCTACCCAGTAGTCATACGCTTCATCAGAAATACCTGGTGCACCATAAAACCCGCGCCAGTTAGGGGCAATCACGTCGTAGCCAAGTTCAGTTGCAGCGGGCACATCTGGCAAGCGGTCAATGCGCTCAGGCGCAAAGATAGCAAGTGCGCGCATGGTGCCGGCGTCAAGTTCACCCACCACTTCAGAGGCATCTCCGGTAAACACATCTGCCCGGCCGCCTTTAATTTCGACGATGGCCGTGGCACCGCCATCAAACGACACATAGCGGTAGGGGGTGATGTCTTCAATACCAGCGGCTCTCGCAAGCTGTAACACTTTGATGTGATCGAAGCCGCCCACCGCACTGCCGCCCACAAAGGTGAGTGCCTCAGGATCGTCTTGCATAACTGCTAAAAGGTCATCCAATGTTGCATAGTCCGAGTTCACATCCACCGCCAAAATGCCGT
>CAZMCW010000437.1:0-3984 GCA_964564405.1 uncultured bacterium | reverse complement strand
GTAACTGCCACAGGCAGTTGCGCGTGCAACCTAGGGGAGTAGAAATCAACCCACTCAGTGTGGGGGAACTAATCCTGGAACTGCTATACGTAACCAAAAAACCAAAAAATTTCATTACTTTACGGGGATATTACACACAATTACACAACGTAACTACATAAAGAAATGCGTCACTACTGCTTGTGTGCCGCATCAGCACATCCAGTTACCTTAAACCCAAAGCTGAGTGCTTGTGCGTCTGATAGCTTACGCTAAGCTGAAGTTTAGATGAGGCTGCCAAACGCTAACAGCAATAGTGTTTTCAAGATGACTACCTTGTAGATGAGAGGCTGTCTGCTATTCGACAGTATTGACAATACATTCCCAGATGGCGTCCTAAGCAGCTAGGAGATCGTCACGCCGCCGCGCTTCACCTGGAGACATGCCGATGGAGCGCTTAAAGGCGCGGCTGAACGCTGCCTCAGACTGGTAGCCAAGCTCCTCGGCAAGTTGACCCATAGGAATTTTTTCGTCTTTGAGTCTGGTCAGAGCAATGTTCATGCGCCAACGTGTTAGGTACTGCAAAGGTGATTCACTCACCAGGTCTTTGAAACGGGCCGCAAAAGCAGAGCGCGACATGTTGACAGCTTCTGCTAGCGACTCTACCGTCCAAGCTTGTTCTGGGCTGCGTTGCATCAGCAAAATGGCGTAGCCAATGCGTTTATCTTTAAGCGCGCCCAGCCAACCGGTTTGGGCCGCAGGATCTTCATCAATCCAGAAACGAATAGCTTGAATCACCAGAATATCTGCTAGGCGGGTAATGACTGTTTCGCCGCCTGGCCGTAATTCTTTAGCTTCATCTGCCATAAAGCGCAGGGTGCTTTGAATCCACTCTTGATGGGGTGAGCGCCACGCTTCTACAAAAATAAGTTTCGGTAAGCTGCTGCGCCGCCGGGTGCTCAAAACGAATGACCCCGCAGATCATACTTATAGGTTCACCGCCGCCGTCTTGGGTGAGGACTTCGTAGCGCTCGCTTAACATTTGGCTGGGAACATCAAAAAGGTGTTTGGCAGCTACGCCGGGGGCACTCACTAGGGTGTGTCCTTCACCGTGGGGTACAAGCGCAAAATCCCCTGGTTGTAAAAACTGGGGTAGTTGTCCGTCTAGCTCGAGCCAACAGCGCCCCGACATGACCACGTGAAACATGAGGCGGTTAGGTAACGGCGGTAACTCTAAGCCCCATGGTGCGGTGAACTCGGAGCGTGAGTACAGCACACCGTTCATATGCAAAAAGTGCAGGGCTTCACCGAGGGGATCAATCAAGCCTAGTTTGGTATGGCAATTGGGTTTAGCAGCTGTGTGTTTGATGGCGTTCCTCACGTGTTTGCATGCAGGTGTTGACGGACTCGATTATTCAGAAAGATAGCACGCGTACTAATGACTGTCAATCTAAACTTTCTGGACGATTGGTCAAAATAGCAAGACTTTTGAGCATTCAAAGTCCAAGATAGTCTCCCTATACTGTATTTCAAGCAAAGCAACGTTACTCGTCAACGTGACCTGCTTAAGGTAAAAGCGCGTTTTACCCACACATCAATTGACTCACAAATCTTGACTTACATAAAGGAGATAGTCATGTCTAACCAAGGAAAAAGTATTCTCGTCGTTGGCGCAACGGGTACTACCGGTTCAGAAGTTGTCAAGCAAGCCCTCGAGCTTGGCTACAAGGTTTCAGCATTTGTACGCAACCCCGCTAAAGTCACCCTCAAACACGAGAACCTCACCGTAATTCAAGGTGATGTCATGAACCCTAGCTCAATCGATAACGCGGTACGTGGTCACGAGGCTGTTATCAGCTCGCTGGGTGCCGGGGCAAAAGGAAAAATACGCTCAGAAGGTACCAACAATGTCATTCGAGCGATGGAAAAAGCCGACATTCGGCGGTTTATTAGTCAGTCCACGCTGGGCGTTGGCGAGAGTCGTGGCAACCTCAACTTTTACTGGAAGTACGTGATGTTTGGGTTGCTCATTCGTAAGGCGTTTTTAGACCACATTAAGCAAGAAAAATACGTTCAACAAAGCCGCCTTGACTGGACAATTGTGCGTCCCGGTGCGTTAACAGCAGGGGACAAAACAGGCAAATACAGACACGGTTTCTCTGGACAAGACCGCTCCATAAGCCTCAAAATTGCTGCTGCTGACGTAGCCGACTTCATGCTCAAACAGTTGAGTAGTGATACCTACCTTCACAAAGCACCTAGCCTGTCGTACTAGTTGGGTCACTTAAACGGAACAATCCAGCTAACGCAGACAATGAAAGCTGCGTTAGCTGGAAATAAAAGCTAAAAATAAGCTTCTTATGAAAGTACCAAGCAATCCTTTGGATAACCCTCTGATTGGAGTTAGGCAATGACAAATGTAGTGGAGATCGTGGTTTACACAGTCACAGATGTAGAAGCAGGTATGCAAGCATCACTGGGTGTCGTTGAAGAAAGTCGTGGCATTAGTGATGGCATCCTGGACGCGCAGACGTATCAGTCCGTCAATAATCCTGAGCAAATAGTTGTCAGGGTTGTGTGGTCTTCGCTCGAGGAAGCCGAGCGCGTCGCAAATTGGGTTTTCGAGAACTCACCTTCATATAAAGCACTTGGCGAGGTAACTCAAGATCAGATGCTTTTTGACCACTTTAGGGAAGTGTAAAGATTTAACCTGCATAACCATCCGGGGGTGAAATATCGCCCCTGAATCCCTACTCGAAATTGTGCAAGCAACAGTTTGCCAACTTTAAGGAGTAACCATGTTCGACACAACGCAAGACAAAACCCACTTTTTATCTTCTGCGGAAACAAGAAGCCTGTTTATGATCATTACGCTACTTTTAACCTACGGCTATTACTTCAGACGGGTTGGACCGTCAGCTACTGCCAGCGGCCAATTGGGAACCCTACTCATTGTCACGATTGTTTTCATCGTCATGCAAATTCTGGCACGCCGCTTAATGCCTTTTGTGTTTACTAGACGCAGCTCGAGCCCACTCGAAACATGGGCCTTACTAAAAGCCTCGAGACTAGCCTACTTTGTCCTTTTAGCAGGCACGTTTTCTACCCTGTTGCTGAGTCTTATCACTAGCCAAGGCTGGCTTATCCCAAATATAGTACTGACAGTTGTGCTGGCTGAGCTAACTGAACATACAACTGCGCTACTGCTGATGCGGAGTGCACGCTCGGTACTTCACCTTAGTCATGCTTGAAATCTTGCCAACACTTGACGTAAAAAACACCTTTCCTTGTTCGTGTATCTGAAAGAGAATTGACATCACTCACCCCTGTAGTTAAGGGAGTTACGGAGATATCATCATGATTACTAGAATTTTGTTTCAAAACAGCCTTATGCTTGCTACGCTATTCACCACGCTTGTCACCGGGTTTATTCTTATTTTTGCAATTGTTGTTATGCCTGGCTTGGGCACGTTACCTGCGGCCGACTTTTTACGTGCGTTTCAGGTTATAGATCGTGTGATTCAGAACAATCAACCGCTTTTTATGTTTGTTTGGGTAGGGTCAGTGATAACGCTACTGATTGCTACAATTTTAGGGTTTAGCCAGCTTGGAGGTGTAGCACGCCTTTTACTGGTTGGTGCTGCGTTCAGTTTTATTGTAGGTACGCAAGCACCCACCAGAGCTGTAAACATTCCACTCAACAACCACCTGCAAACACTAACGGTTGACGGCTTGCCAGAACATCGTCAGGTGATGGAACGCGAACGGTTTGAAATACGTTGGAACCGCTGGAACGTTATTAGAACTGTTTTTGCCAGCTCGAGCTCAGTCTTGCTTATTTTAGTTTTAAAGATGGTTTGAACGCATCAATATAGCCTCGAGCAACTAGGATTCAACCAAAATCACCCTATACTCCATCTAAAATCCGTTTATGAATGCAAAAATATTATCAATAGCAACTCCAGGATTAGTTCCCCCACACTGAGTGGGTCGATTTCTACTCCC
>CAZMCW010000436.1:1541-3985 GCA_964564405.1 uncultured bacterium | reverse complement strand
GTGCCATCGGGTCTTAACAACTATCAACTTGCCAAGGTTCCCAACGCCCTATTTTTTGGCTACAACTACCCTGAAAGTGAAGCGTGGCTCCACCGCTTGCCTGAAAAAAGTCAGCGGGCCGCCGAGGTCATCAGTAAACTTATGAAGGTACCTCGAGTACCTGTGATGTCACCGTTTACCAACGTGTAATACTGAAGATCAGCTACTCTATAAAAATAGCTTTGCCAAACAAAAACATCCTTAAAACCAAGGCCTATCACTTTGAACACAACTACGGGCATGGAAAACAGCATCTCTCCATGAAACTGCTCAGTCTCTTACTACTGGCTTTCCTCAGCCGCACCATCTTTGCCCTTACCGACAACCTTTACGCTAGCCTTAGACAGGAACTAGGCAGCCGCCTTAGAAACTATTCTATTTTATCGAATTAACATAGAATGTCTAAAAAGGAAAATCCTATGGCAATTCAACACAAATACGACCTGAGATTTTTCACTAATGCAACTCACGAAACCCTTTACGACCGCTTTATCAAGACATTCAAAGACGTTCAACACTTTGATGTGCTAGTAGGCTATTTTCGTACCAGTGGCTTTCAGCGGCTTCACAAGTCCTTGGAAAGTGTTGACAAAATCCGCATTTTAATTGGTCTTTCGATTGACAAAAAGGCTTTTGAGTTAATTGAAATGGGGATGGAGAATGCTCACGGACAACTCGAGTTTAACTCTCACCAGCAAATCAAAGATGAATTTAAGTCGGCGGTGACCGAAGAGATGGACGCCTCTGAAGACAGTTTACCAATGGAAATCTCGGCACGTAAGTTCATTGAGTTTATTGCTTCAGGCAAGCTCGAGCTTCGCGCACATCCTAGTAAAAACATTCACGCTAAGGTTTACATCAGCCGTTTTCATGACCATGATCGGGATTTTGGACGGGTAATTACAGGCTCGAGCAATTTTTCAGAAAATGGTCTTAAGGCACAGCGCGAGTTTAATGTTGAGCTCAAAGACGCCCCTGATGCTCAATTTGCTTTAGAGCGTTTTGAAGACTTGTGGGACGAAGGCGTAGATATTTCAGAAACCTATGTGGCTACACTAAAACAAAGCACCTGGCTCAATGACAACATCACGCCCTATCAGCTTTATCTAAAATTTTTGTACGAGTATTTCAAAGAAGACATCAACCTTGACCAAGAAATAGACATCATGCTGCCCGAGGGCTTTATGGAACTCGAGTACCAGAAGCAAGCAGTGGTCAGTGCCATGAAGATTTTGGAAGCCTACAATGGCGTCTTTTTAGCTGATGTGGTGGGTTTGGGCAAAACTTTTATCTCAGCACTTTTATTTCAACAACTTGCAGGGCGCAAGCTCATCATCTGCCCACCTGTGCTAATAAACTACTGGCGTGAAACCATGTTTGAGTTTGGTGTGCCGCAGTGCCGTGTGGTGTCTCTGGGCAAGCTCGAGAGCCTACTCGAAGAAGACCTCAGCAAATACCACTATGTGCTGATTGATGAAGCCCACCGTTTTCGTAATGAAATGACCAGTAGTTACGAGACCTTGAGCAAAATTTGCCAGAATAAAAAGGTCGTTTTGGTGTCAGCCACGCCCCTCAACAATTACCTGACCGATATTCTTGCGCTCTTAAAGCTATTTCAACCTGCTCGCAAGAGCAGCATCCCTGGCACAGCCAACTTGCAGGTCTTTTTTGACAAATTACGGCTTTGGCTAGATAAAGTCCTTAAAGACTGTAAGAGCGATAAAGCTGACCCTGACTATGTAAATGCGGTGATTGCCGCCTCGAGTGAGGTGCGGAACAAGGTTCTGCGTCATGTCATGGTACGACGTACCCGCAGCGAGGTAAGAAGCTATTTTAGCGATGACCTCGAGCAGCAGGGTTTGTCTTTTCCTGAACTGATGCCGCCTGAGCGCATTATTTACAGCTTTGATCCTGACACAGAAGCAGTCTTTGACGACACCATCAAGCTCCTAAAAGAATTTAGTTACGCTCGCTACGCCCCTTTGCTGTTTCTAAAAAAAGATGTGAATCAACTCTTAGAACAGTCACAAAAGAACGTGCGCGGCTTTATGAAGGGCGTGCTGGTCAAACGGCTTGAAAGCAGCTTTCATGCCTTTAAGCTGACCGTAGAACGTTTTATTCAGTCTTATGAACAGTTTATTGACATGTTTAAGCAGGGCAGGGTTTACATCAGCAAAAAAGTTGATGTATATGAACTGTTGGATAATGATGATGAAGCCAAACTGATGGCACTGGTCAGTGAAGGCGAGGCGCAAACCTACGCTAGCAGCGATTTCAAAAATGACTATATATATAAACTCAATCAAGACCTGATTATTTTGCAAGAAATCGCGCGGATGTGGCAAAACGTTAATCAAGACCCCAAACTCGAGCAGTTTACCCAAGAACTTAAAACCAACCCCGTG
>CAZMCW010000436.1:0-1466 GCA_964564405.1 uncultured bacterium | reverse complement strand
AAAAAACAACAACTGGTCATCTTTACCGAATCGACAGAGACAGGCAGCTACTTGCAGGAAAAACTCGAGCCACACTTTAAGCATCAGACCATGTTTTTCTCGAGTCAGGGCGGGCGCTATCAGGGTGTTATGCACGGTTCACAAATTGCGCGTGACCTGATTACTCAAAACTTTGATCCCAATAGCTATATCAAGAAAAACGATGTACGTTTGCTCATCACCACCGATGTACTCGCCGAAGGCATCAACTTACACCGCGCCAGCATCGTGCTGAATTACGACTTGCCGTGGAACCCCACGCGGGTGCTGCAACGCGTTGGGCGCGTCAACCGGGTAGGCACAACGCACGATAAAGTCTATGTCTTTAACTTTTTCCCAACTGACCAAAGTGATGCACACTTAGGTTTAGAGAACAACATCAAAGCCAAACTTCAGTCTTTTCATGACACGCTTGGTGAAGATGCCCAATACCTAAGCACAGACGAAGAGGTCAGCACCCACGGACTCTTTGGCAGCAGCCTCTATGAAAAACTAAGCAGCCAAGATAGCCTAGAAAGCGAAGCGGAAGAGCGCAGTGAACTCAAATACTTAAAGCTTATCCGGGACATACGCGATGACCAGCCCGAACTCTTTGAAAGCGTCAAACGT
Source organism: uncultured bacterium (assembly GCA_964564405.1). GTDB lineage: Bacteria > Deinococcota > Deinococci > Deinococcales > Trueperaceae > JBCCBI01. Next base: position 818 of record CAZMCW010000436.1, on the reverse strand, counting down.
CTGCCCAAAAAATCCCGTAGCGGACGTGAGCTAGCCCAAACGCAAGACTCACTGCTGACCTTTTTTAGACGCGGCAAGCTCAAAAAGTTCTTTTGCGCCAATGACCGAAACGCCAGCGAGCTAGACTTTTTTGACGCCATTGACCTGATTGAGTGCGAAGCAGACGAAAAACGCACCGACATTCCGCAAAGCTTTTATGAGTTCTTAGGACGCAACAAAGAGCGTTTTGTTGACGCTACCAGCGAAGAAAGCGTTGACATCAAAAAAGGCGGGGGTCACTCGAATGAAAAGAAACTCCTAAGCATCTTGAAAGCCAAAGAAATCCGCCACTTTAAGGGCTTTACCGATGATGACGAAGATTATCTTAAGCAAGTTGTTAGCGCACTCGAGGCGGGCATTATCCCTAGACGTACCATCAAGAGCATTGTGGACTATGGCAAAAGCGACACTTTTCAACCACACAAACTCTTGGCGAACCTCAAAAAGCACCTGCAAGCGGATATGCTGGTGCAAACAACAACCAGCGAGCAGGTAAGCAAACCCAGAGAAGTCATCCTGTCAGCCTTTCTCGCTGGCAAATAGGTGAGGGCAAGTCATGAATAACAACGCAGCAAGAATACTGGTGGAGCGCAGCTTAAACCAAGCCTATGATGAGGCGCGCTTTCGGGAACTGAGTAGCAACATCTTCAAACACCTCGAGCCTAGAGATAGCACCCTAAGCGGCAGCCGTATCCCTGAGTCTTTTCGTGAACACATCAGCAGTTACAAACGTCTGGGCAAGTTTATCGACGCTGAAGACAACACCATTGATGTGGTGG
>CAZMCW010000435.1:0-3995 GCA_964564405.1 uncultured bacterium | reverse complement strand
GCGCTCGAGGCTGAACGAACACACTTACATGCACTGTACGAAGCAATTCCTGACGGCATTATTCACTTTGATCGGCAAGGTATTTGTTTGGGTGTCAAAGCACCAACCATATTTGAACCTCAGCACGGCTATCAAGACATTCATCACATGATTGATCAGCTCATGGAGGCAAATTTGCCGGCAGAGGCAGCTGCGCGTGTTAAGCAACACCGCGAAAACCTAGTTGCAACAGTTTGAATACAGCCTCGAACAAAACGGCATCACCTACTACCGCGAAAACCACCTTGTAAAGCTCACAGATAGTGAGGGGCTATCTATCGTTCATGACATCACCGACCGCAAGCAGCGCGAGCAGGAAAATAGAGCCCAACAAGAACACTTACTTGCGTTATATCAAGCTTTACCCGATGCCATTATTCAGGTTGATCAAGCTGGTAACTATTTAGAGTTTAAACCACCTCTCAACTTCCAGTTTTTATATTCACATGAACAAACTGTTGGTTGCAATATTCGCGATAATGTGCCAGCTGAGGTAGCCGATTTAGCGTTGCACTATTTAGAGCGTCTATTTTTGACAGGTGGTTTGCAACATTATGAACATAGTTTAATTGTTGCGGGCGAAGTTTGCTACCGTGAAAACCGACTTGTCAAGCTTAACGATCATGAAGCCCTTATCATCGTCCGCGATATAACCGAACAAAAACGAGTTGAAGCAGCTGCTAAAGCACAACAAGAACAACTGGTAGGGCTGTATCAAGCTTTTCCAGATGCCATCATTCGCTTTAACCGAGCAGGCTACTACTTAGATGTTAAACCGCCTAGTCAAGCAAGTTCTTACTATGTTGCTAGCGAGCTAACTGGCAGGCACCTTCGCGATACCATTCCAGCAGACCTGGCTAACGCAGCCATGCAGCAGGTTGACACGCTTTTCAAAACGGGTGATCCCCAGCTATTTGAATACAGCTTTGAGGTTGCTGGCACAACTTACTACCGTGAAATCCGCTTGGTTAAACTCAACGAGGCAGAAGGTTTCATGATCATCCGTGACATCACAGAACGCAAGCGCGCTGAACAGAGCATTCAAGCACAACAAGCCCGGTTGGTTGCACTGTATAAAGCTATTCCCGACGGCATCGCTCAAGTGTCTCGAGACGGTACTATCACAGACATTAAAACGCCGCTAACCTATCAAGTTTATAAGTCAGTTGAAGTTTCACGGGGTAGTTCTGTCCGCGACACGGCACCTGCCGATGTCGTTGACGTTTTTGAAGCTAAGCTCGAGCAACTCTTTGCTACCAGCGACGCTCAAAAGTTTGAATACTGCCTCGATATTGCAAACCAAACGCGTTACCGCGAGTGTCGCTTGATTAAGCTCAATGAGCATGAAGCTCTATCCATTGTGCGCGACATAACGGAGCAAAAACAGGCTGAACTGGCATCCCTTGAAGGACAAGCGCGTTTGCTAGCGCTTTATGACGGCATCCCCGATGCGATTACGTGGTTTACACGTGATGGTACTATTGTTGATCACAAACCGCCTAGCGCGCATGTACCTTTTTATGCAGTAGCTGAAATGGTAGGCCGCAACATGCGCGATTTTGCGCCAGCTGATGTCATTACTGTATTTGATGAAAACCTCGAGCGCCTTTTTGAACAGCATGTACTGCAAGCATTTGAGTACAGCCTCGAGGTAGACGGCGAACTGCGCCAGCGTGAATGCCGACTTATTCAACTTGGCGACAACGAAGCACTATCTATCGTTCGTGATATTACTGAGCAGCGGCGCGCCGAAGCTGAAGTTCAAGCTGGGCAAGAACGCATTTTGGCACTTTATGAAGGTATTCCTGATTCGCTTACGTGGTTCACGCGTGAAGGTATCGTCCTCGACTACAAAGCACCAGCTAGCTATCCAAGTTACACATCTGAAAAGACAATCGTGGGTAGTAACATTCGAGATTTTTTGCCGGAAAGTGCTTTGGTCTCCTTTGAGAATGGTCTACAGGACGTGTTCGAACATGGCAGTCTGCAACAATTTGACTACGCGTTCAGCCAAGACGACGCTACTTTTTACCGTGAGTGCCAATTGGTTAAGCGCAACGACAATGAAGCACTAGCTATCGTCCGCGACATTAGCGCACGCAAACGCAGTGAAGACGCGCTCAAAGCTGAAAAAGAACAGGTATTTGCACTCTACGAAGCAATTCCTGATGGCATTGCCCGTTTTAACAGAGCAGGTGTCTACCTCGACGTTAAACCGTTTCAAGGTCAAACTTTGTACAAACCAGCTAGCAAATTGTTAGGACATAACTTTGATGACAACTTGCCCGCTGAAATTGCGCTAATCGCTAGGCGTTATAGTGACTTGCTTTTTGAGACAGGTGTGCCGCAGCGCTTTGAAAACCGTCTTGAGGTTGATGGGCAGGTGCGCTACCGTGAAACACGGATGGTCAAGTTAAATGACAACGAAGCACTGGCTATTGTGCGCGATATTACCCAGCAAGAACAAGTTGCACAACATCTCAGTAATGAACGCGCCCATTTACTAGCCCTCTACGAGGCTATTCCCGATGCAATTATTCGGTTGAACCGCACAGGTCAGTATTTAAGTCATAAGCCTGCGCGGCATTCCAAACCTTATAAAAACCCAGATGCGACGTTGGGTGGCTATATTGAGGACAACGTGCCAGCACCGGTTGCCAAGATGGCACGTTATTATCTTGACCGTTTGTTTGAAACAGATGAAATTCAACGGTTTGAACATACCCATGTTGTAGATGGCATGATGTACTACCGCGAAAACCGTCTGGTCAAACTCAGTGAAGATGAAGCCGTGGCTATTGTGCGTGACCTTACTGAGCAAAAACAAGCAGAGCTTGCTCTACAAGAAAGTAAACAGCGTCTTGATCTCGCTATTGAGGCCGCTGAACTAGGTATTTGGGACCGCTACGCGGATGCTGAAGACGCTGTTGTGAATAAATATTACAGGCACATGCTAGGATTGTCTCAAGAGCAAGCTGTGCGCCGTCAGGCTACCTTAGACAGTATTCACCCTGATGACATTGATCATGTAATGGACGACTTTGCAGGTCTCTATGACGGGACTAAACCACGCCATAGCCACGAACGACGCCAACGCCACGCTGATGGTAGTTACCGCTGGTTACGGGTTACAGGCGCAACAGTTGCTTTTGATGAGCAAGCCAAGCCACTGCGGTTTGTGATGGCTGTTCAAGATATTCACACCCAAAAAATGTTGCAACTACAACTCGAGCAAGCCCTCAAAGAAAAAACGGTGCTCTTAGCCGAAGTTCACCACCGAGTCAAAAACAACATGCAAATTATTGGCTCAATTATGAGTTTGCACGCTCGCGAAACTAACCAACCTGAAGCTAAAGCTGCGCTTATGTCTAGCCGTACCCGTATTCGCACTATGGCTGCAATTCACGAAGTAATGTACAACACCGAAGTTTTTAGTGATCTTGATTTTAGTACTTACTTGCAGACGATTGCGCGTTCCCTCGTACAGTTTAGTACCCGTGATGTTCCTGTACACACCGCAGATTCTCGTGTACGGCAGCGCCGCCAACCACCAAAATTACAATTTGACCTAGCGCCAGTCACACTGGACATGCAAGACGCATTACCTTGCGCGCTCATTTTTAACGAACTACTTAGCAACGCACTTAAGCACGCTTTCCCTGAAACAGTTGAAGCAGCTGAACCTACAATTCACATTGAGTTACGTCAAGCTAGCACACAAATTAGGTTGACAATCTGTGACAACGGGGTTGGTGTGAGCAGCACGCAAAAAAACTTTGGGAGTTTTATTGTAGATACCCTAGTTGAACAATTGCAGGGTAGCCTCGAGCTTAGCAGTGTATCAGTAGACCCACCTCAGGGGACTCGAGCCGTGCTTTTGTTTAATAAGATGGCTAACTAATAGTAGTTCCAGGATTAGTTCCCCCATACTGAGTAGGTCGATTTCTACTCCCCTG
>CAZMCW010000434.1:3274-4020 GCA_964564405.1 uncultured bacterium | reverse complement strand
GGACACACTCCTGGCTCTTTAGCACGAACAAGATACTTCCGTAATTGGTATATTGACTTTTTATTTTTAATCTCTTTGTTAATTAGCTTATAATATCTATTTTCTGGTGGCAGATAGTAACTTTCATCAACACAGCTATCAAAATCGATATATTTACTTAAGTCCTTAGGGCTTTTATGTTCTCGATCTGGAAACTGAAAACGCCCACTTCTAAAGTGATCAGTTGAAAATGCCACCATAAACAAACGTATCCGTTTAACTCAACCGCATTACTATCACGAAACCAATAACCTGCTCGCCGAATAGCAGCCTGAAGCTGAAGAAACCAAGCTCCACCTTCTCCGTAATTTAGGAAAGGTGAATTTTCAAAAACTAGCACTTTCGGTTTTTTATCCTTGAATTCCTCTACTATACGCATAATTTCAAAAAAGAGTTTACCTCTAGGATCTTCAAAGCCCTTCCTTGCACCTGCTTGTGAAAAGCTTTGGCACGGAAATCCAGCATGCAATATATCAACAGGTTCGAGATCTCTAGCAAGAGTATTGGTTATATTCTTTTCTAAAAAGTTGGCATCTTCAATGTTATGTAAATATGTTTTTTTACACATTTCATCATTGTCAAGTGACCATATATTCTGTACTCCTGCCTGTTTGAAAGAGAGACAGAAACCGCCTATGCCGCAAAATAACCCGCCTGACGTCAAGTGATCCACTATTTACTCCTAGGTATAGCACTGTACCCTGATT
>CAZMCW010000434.1:0-3264 GCA_964564405.1 uncultured bacterium | reverse complement strand
AGGCGTATCGTCATTTGCTGGAGCTTTATGGAGAATAGCGCGACGCTCGAGCAACGCACGGCGTATCACCTCAACTTTACTTTTTCCTGTTAACATTGCAAGCTCATCAACGAGCTTTTCAAGCTTAGGATTGTCGATGGTAAGTGGCATAAAGTTATTTTACTGCAAAGTTAGTAAGCGGCGACATCAATCATAAACAACGCTTGTCTCATCCACAGGCAAGTATAGTAAACCCGTGACACTCTGGCACGATGCGTTTTACAAATTTGTGGCCCTGCCCCACGCAGACGCCACCGTTCAAACCCTGCAAACCCGCTGCGAGCAAATCAGCAACGACGTTGATGAACTGCTCGGGAGTATCCTCGTTGCACCAGAAGGTATTAACGGCATGATTGCGAGTTCTGAAGCAGGATTGGCTGCATTCCATGACATGCTAGCTGCACCTGAGTTTGCAGGATGCTTTGCAGATATGGACGTAAAACGCTCACCCTGTAATGCCAAACCTTTTGGCAGACTCAAAATCAAACGCAAACGCGAAATTGTTCCGTTAGGCATTGACGGTGTTGATGCGACGGCGCGCACGGGTATCAACGTGTCACCAGAAGATTGGCGTAAGTTGTTGGGGCGAGACGACGTGGTCGTCATCGACAACCGCAACGACTTTGAAGTGCGTCTGGGACAGTTCAAAGGTGCCATCAACCCACATGTGAATAATTTTCGAGATTTTCCAGCCTACGTTGAGGAAAACCTTGACCAGTGGGAAGGCAAGCGCGTCGCCATGTACTGCACCGGCGGCATCCGCTGCGAAAAAACGAGTAGTTGGTTGCTGGATAAAGGGCTGGAAGTGTATCAGCTCGAGGGTGGCATCCTTAACTACTTTGCCAAAATGCCCGACCCCGAACGCGACTGGGACGGCGAATGCTTTGTCTTTGATAACCGCGTGGCGCTGGATACGAATCTGCAAGAAACAGCAACAAGCTTGGAAGACATTTACGACGCGACTGAAGAAGGCGAACGCTGGCGGCTCGAGCGCGCTAAGCAACTCAGCCAAGCTGACCCGAGTCAGACTGAACCCGTCGAGTAACTCCTTTAATACACCTTCATCCCATAGTAACTCTGCAATATCAATGCATAACATCAGCCCATGTAGGCTATATGCTCGCTGGGTGATGTGCACTGTTGCTCATTGGTTAAGGTGTCAGTAAGCAGATGCACTCACCATCAGGTTTAGAATCTTTTGAAAGTGGGTGCCCGTATGACCCAACTACCAACCCAACAAACAACTTCATCTGAAGCCAAGCACTACCTCGAGCTCCTCACCTGGCTTTTTAAGCGCCAGCGGTTTGGCCTTAAACCGGGGCTCGAGACCATTCGTGGGCTTCTGCAAACCTTGGACCATCCCGAAGACGGCTTTGAGACTATTTTGGTGGCAGGTACAAACGGCAAAGGCAGTACCTCGAGCACTCTCGCCAGCATCCTCACGCAGACTAGCCACACGGCGCTCTTTACCAGCCCGCACCTGACCCACTTTGCCGAGCGTTTTGTGGTGAACGGTCAGCCGCTGCCAGAAGCGAACATTTACCCGGTACTCGCCCACATTCAACCCCTTGCTGACGAACTGGGGGCCACCTTTTTTGAAATCACCACTGCCCTAGCCTGCCAACTTTTTGCTGAGGCTGGTGTAAACAAAGCTGTGTTTGAGGTTGGTATGGGCGGGCGATTTGATGCCACCAACGCACTTAACCCCAGCCGCAGCCTCATCACCAACGTGTCGCTGGATCATACTGAATATTTAGGAGATACCGAGGCTGCCATCGCTGGCGAAAAAGCAGGCATTTTGCGGGCGGATACCCTCGCCTTAACCGCTGCCCAAGGGGATGCACTCGAGGTTATTGAGCAACGTGCTCGAGACTTAAACACACCCTTGTGGTCACGTTATACAAATGATGCAGGGACATCAAATGAGGTTCAAAGCATCACCATTGAGGCAAGTTTGCAAGGCTGGCAAGGCGCTCATATCAGTATTCACGACCCCAAAGGCACACTTGACGTTCAGTCGCCGCTACTTGGCGCACATCAACTCGATAATGTGAGTTTGGCGGTGGCTGCTGCGCACAGTTTAGGCGTTTCAGATAAAGACATCCAACGCGGTGTAACGCAAACAAAATGGGCCGGGAGGCTCGAGCCCATCACCGCGCATGGCCGCACGTTTTTGCTGGATGGTGCGCACAATCCCACCTCCGCTGGGGCCCTCGCCAACGCCCTTGATGACCTTACGGATGAGCCTGTTTTACTTGTGTTTGGCGTGGCTGCCGGCAAAGATTTAGGGGGCATTGTGGACGCGCTAAGCCCGCGGGTGCGCGCCGTCATCACCACCCAAGCGGCATTAAGTCCACGGGCCATTCATCCGCAGCAAGTTGCTGACGCGTGGCCCAAGCCTGTGACGATTAGCCAAACACCAGATGAAGCAATTGACCTCGCCATTCAGCAAAGTCAGCCCGGTGAGGTGATTGTGGTGGCAGGTAGTTTGTACTTAATTGGCGAAGTGCGTCCTAAACTGCTTGGGGAACCTCTCGAGCACTGGGAGCGTTGGCAGTAGACCACATAGCTAAGCAGATGAACCATCTGACGGCTGTTGATAGGTTGAAGAGTTTGGCCGCTCGAGCACCTCGCGCAGCATGTCATACATGCGTTGAGCCTCTTGACTTTGGGCGAGTTCATGGTGTTGTTTGAGAATGTACGTGTCCTGCAAACTTTGGCGGTCAAGTAAGCTGTTCAACGGCATATTTTTGGTTAGCGCGTAGCGCACAGCTTGCTCGAGGCGGGCGTTGTACAGCTCTTGTAAGCGTTCATAGTCGAAGTTGGTCTCGAGCCGCATTGGTTTGCGTTCGTATCTGGCTTCGTACTTTGCCAAGTCAACTTGCAACTGCCGCTGCTGCTCGCGCCATGCTGCCGAGGGTACAACTGCCCTCGCTTGGTAATAGCGCCAGCATTCCCACACTGCCGACAGAATGATCATCACCAGTAAGCCCGTCAGTAAGGCTGTGCCCAACATGATTTACCATAGCATCAGCTAGCCTAGCTCGAGCTTCATCTTCAATCCATGAACACTAAGCATTAACCAACCTTAAAGTCCGACGCGCGAACTTCATCTGTGACAAATACTTTGAACATCACCGAAGATAGTTCAGGAAAGATTGTTCAGAATCATGTCAACTTACGGCGCTAAACTTGTAGTGACGCCCTCATGATGCTCTTGTAGAG
>CAZMCW010000433.1:0-4023 GCA_964564405.1 uncultured bacterium | reverse complement strand
GCACCAATCACTGCACTAAGCGCTGTGCCAATGCCGCCAAACAAACTGGTACCGCCGAGGACAGCTGCGGCAATCACATCAAACTCGCGCCCCTCGCCAAAGGCTTGGTCAAGCCGGCCTATTTGGGCAATCAAGATGAACCCAGCCAGCGCTGCACACATCCCACTGATGATATAAACAGCACCTAACACCCGACCCGTATTGAGGCCAGCTTTTTGGGCAGCTGCAGGGTCGTTGCCAATGGCGTATACATGCCGTCCAAATGGGGTTAACGTCAGTACAATTTGAGCTGCCAGTACGACAACCACAAACAGCACAATCGGTAGCGGTACGCCAGCAATGTTACTTAAACCAAACGTGCGGATGCTCTCGGGAAAGTCAAAGGCTCGAGATTGGGTTAAAAACGTGCCTGCGCCGCGAAAGAAAAATAACGTTGACAAGGTCACAATAAACGGGATGATCTTGAGGCGCACAATGCAAAATGCATTGATGAACCCCATGACTGCGCCAGCTAAAAGCGCAAGTGGTAACGCAACTGCCACGCCGACGCCAAGGTTGCGCATGGCAAACCCGGCGAGTAACGGTGCTAAGTACATGACTGACCCAACCGACAAGTCAATACCAGCAGTTAAGAGCACAAAGACCATGCCCACCGCCGCAATGCCTGTAAATGAGGCTTGTTTGAGGATGTTGGAAAGGCTCTCGAGCTGCACAAAGCGGTTTTCTTGCAAGCCAAAAAAGATAAACACAGCGACAAACATAAGCGGCGTGGAAAACCGTAGGAGACGCAAGGTTAAAGGTTGCTGCTTCATGCGGGTAGCTCCTCGCGAAACGCGGACGCCAAAATAGTTGCTTGTTCAAAAGGCGGTGCGAAGTCTGCTCGCAACTCGCCCTGACTCATGACCAGAATGCGGTCACACATGCCCATGAGTTCTTCCAGTTCAGAGGAGATAAATAGCACGCTGTTCCCGGCTGCGGCAAGTTCGGCGATAATGCTGTAAATCTCAAACTTTGCGCCTACATCCACGCCACGAGTGGGCTCATCAACGATAAACAGCACAGGTTCAGAGAGTAACCACTTGCTAATCACTACTTTTTGCTGGTTGCCGCCGCTGAGACTTTTAGCTGCTTGACTACGAATGTCGCCACTTTTGAGTTTGAGGCTTTGGGCAGTGGTGCTCGAGGCCGTCAGCAAATCCTCATCTGCCAGAATACGCAAAGGCGTGTGCGCGTAAGCATCTAATGCAACTAAGCTGATGTTGTTGGCGATACTGGCCTCGAGCATCAAGCCTTCTGCCCGGCGGTCTTCAGTCACAAAGGCCATACCTGCTGCAATACTTTGGGCGGGACTTTGATTATGTAAGTGTTGCCCGTTCAAGATAATCTCACCCTGCCCTGCGCGGTCAAGTCCAAACAAAATACGTGCTAGTTCGCTGCGCCCGGAGCCCATCAGCCCAAACAAGCCCAAAATTTCGCCACGGTGAATATCAAACGAAATATCTTTGACAATGCCCGGTTCGCTGATGCCGCGTACCTCGAGGGTTGCCTGCTGAGGTTCGTTGGCATCGTGTGATGTGCGTTCTGGAAAAAGTTGCTCTAACTCGCGCCCAATCATGAGCGTAATCATCTTGTGAATATCAAAGTTGTCTTTAGGTCCCGATCCAGTTAAGCGCCCATCTCGTAAAACGGCGATATCATCAGCTAGCTTAAGCACATCACTCAAAATATGCGAAACATAAATGATGGCTCGTCCCTCGTCACGCAGTTGCGCAATGACCTTAAACAAGCGCTGCGTTTCACGTGCGGTAAGCGAGGTGGTAGGTTCATCAAAAATAATGAGTTGGGCGTCGCTGTGCAAGGCTTTGACAATCTCCACCAGTTGCCGTTCACCAGGGGCAAGTTGACCTGCGGGTGTGCTGGGCGCAAGCTCGAGGTCAAGTGAGGCCAAAAGCTCGCGGCTGCGCGCGCGCATGGTGCGGCGGTCAATGAGCCCAGCACGCTTGGGAAATTCGTCTATAAAAATGTTTTCGGCAATGCTTAAATTGCTAAACAGATTAAGTTCTTGGTGAATGAAAGCAATTTTGTGGTGGGCAGCATCCGCTGGTTTTCGAGGCGCATAAGCTTGCCCGTTTAAGGTCATGCTGCCGTCATCGGGTTGATGCACGCCGCCGATAATATTCATCAAGGTGCTTTTGCCTGCGCCGTTTTCGCCAATTAAACCCAACACACGCCCTTGTGCCACCGACAGGGAAATATCCTGATTGGCATAAACGCCAAAAAAGCGTTTGCTGATGCCATGAAGCTCGAGCAAACTCATGTGCGATCCGCCAAACGCGTTCTAGCCACATCTGTAAGAGCCGCCAGCAAAATCACCGCACCTTTGACCATATCAATCTGGAAGGTACTTAAATTCATTAAGTTGAGGCTGTTAGAAAGTAGCACCCAAAACAGTACGCCAAAAAACGTCCACATCACTTTGCCTTTGCCGCCAAACAAACTGGTGCCGCCAATCACCGTTGCGCCAATAACATCCAGCAAAAACGCACCGCCGCCGAGGGTGGGCCGGCCCGCCTCGAGCCGCCCCGAATACAGCATCGACCCTAGGGCCGCACACACGCCCGAAAACATAAACACCAAGGTGATGACGCGCTTGGTAGGCACGCCAGAAATGTCCGCTGCGTTGCGGTTGGTACCAATGGCGTAAACTTGCCGTCCAAACACCGTGCGACTAAGAAGCCACTGCGCGCTAATCGCAATGCCCAGTGCAACCAAAGTGGGGTAGGTAATAAACGAATAAATTTGCCGCCGGGGAATTTGTGACTCAGCTTGTTCACCAAAATACACCGACACAAGGTCGCCTTTGCCCAAGGTGATAAACCCTTCGGGTAAATTACGGATATTTTCGGACTGAGTCAAAAAAATAGCAAACGCCCCAAAAAAAATAAGCCCCACTAGCGTGACCATAAACGGCGGCATGTTAAACCGCGAAATGCTGATGCCGTTAAACAAGCCAATAAGCGCACCAACCACCACCATCGCCAAAATGCCAACCGGAATGGCGAGCGGACTACCGGACAAAAGCCCGCCATTTTCAGATAAAAAACTCCCCCACAAGATGCTGTTGGAAAGCACATCTGGGGAGGCTGCGGTAGCCATAACGGCTGCGCCGATGACGCTCGAGAGCCCCATGACCGCCCCTTGCGACAAGTCAATCCCAGCAACAATGAGTACAAACGTCTGCCCAATGGCCACAACAAGCAGCGGCCAGGTGTTCGATAGTAAGTTGCTGAGGTTTTGGGGACGCGATAACGTGGGCAAAAAGGGCATCAAGATAAGAAAATAAATAATTGTTAAATATAAAACAAAGTAGTCAGAGAAAAGTAGTTTTTTAAGTCTATTGACAACAAGCTTAGCTGCTCGCCGCGCAGGTGAGGGGGGTGAAGCAAGTTGAGGTGAGGAGTGTGCCACAGGATTCCTTAGAATTGGGTGATTAATGGATGTGCGTTAAATTGATACGTCTCGATAAATGGATAAGTTTTGATATTGATAAGTTGATGCTAGAGATTATCTAGATCATTCTAAGTCTGATGATTGAGCGGTACGACAGGGGAAGTTTGGCTCGAGATATAACAGCTCTGAAATGCTAAGTAGCATCAATTGAGCCTCTCCCATTCCCCCCTTCTCCCCATCTTGGCTCAACAAACTATCTACATCATAAAGGTGCTAATAATTTAGCCTCGACCACTTCAGCTAAGGGTGAATCACTTACGACCCACCCTCAGCGCTATCAACATCTCAGTTAAGGCTTAGTTGTCTAAGAATCCATCTGCTAACAGCACACAACCCCACATGTCCATTTCGCGTTCGCCGATGTTGCCAGCAGTGAGCGCAAAACCAGGGTCTGGAATAACCGCGTTGGGTTGGGCTTCGCCAGCTTCAATAGCATCTAGGATGGCAGTCATGGCAGACTCAGCTTCAAAGTACAAGTCTTGCACGCCAGTGGCGTCCACAAAGCCTTCTTTG
>CAZMCW010000432.1:0-4033 GCA_964564405.1 uncultured bacterium | reverse complement strand
TCTGCTCGCTCCGCTCGGGTTACTTTGTTACCAAAATAACCGGAAAGGGTATGAGGTGGGCGTGGTTGCCGTGCAATTGTCAGCTCGCGCATTCGCTCAAAGACGTCAACACCAAGTTGATCGTATGTGTGCAGTAAATCAACCAGCACCCAATTTTCACGAATTAAGCCATTTTCGCAACGCCAAAAATCAAGACTGCGCATCTGCATTTCGGTATTCGATGGCGCAATGCCCAACCAGCCATCACCCGAGAGCTTCATCCGCATACCTGGCCAGGCTGTAAAGCCAACATAGTCGCCATCACCAAACATGATGCCTTTATCCATAAACACACCACGGTCTGGCATGGCTTTTAAAAAAGGAATTTGATGCCAGTTACGGAACCCCGAAATACGCCTCGAGGTGCCGATACCAGCTGGACCGTACCATAGAAATTTAGGATGCCAGTATTTTTCGAGTTGCATCGCCTCCACACCTTGCGGCGACTTTGCCAGTCCGTTGAGCATATCAACTACTAGCTGCATGCTGATAGCCGCTTGTTCGGGGTCATAGGGCTTAGTGATGATGCCATCTTGCGTGGCCGGGCCCGGCACAAGCCACTCTACACCTAAGCTAGGGCTCATAGGCCATGCGCCCGCTTGCATCATCAACTGGGGAATGTCCCAAACAGCTTGCATTTCAACAATTTTGTTGTCTTCAATCCGGAAAAACTCAGCATAACGCATAAACGCAGCATGACGGGTTGCTGGAATATCTAAAAACGGTTGCTCCCACACGCCCATATAGTGACCTGCACAACCAACCCAGTTGTGTCCTTGTGACGCACCTGCCATGACAATAAAATCGCGCCGTTCCACATCGGGCATTGCTTTAAGTAAGGGTCGATACGCTTGTTCATAAAGGTCTGCCGCGCCGTCTAGGTCTTCAAACGGAAACGATAAATGTACCTTGCAAGCTGGTGCAAATAAGGCCTCGAGCTGAAACAATAAAGTTGCCTCAGCCACGTCGTAAAGGGCAGCGCGCAACTGGCTAATAAGTGCTTTATTTTGCTCATGGATCATCTATTTACCTCTTGTTTTAGATAAAATACGGCATGAAAGAGGCATACATTTAAGAATGAAGTCGCGCTGAAGGTATATCTCTCAATGCCTTGACTAAGCTTTCATACCAAGTTCGAAAAAACACATCATAAATCGTAATGTGGGTGAGAGCCGGCAATACCTACAACAACAAGGCTTGGTCTAAGGCTTTAATGACACCGCCTTCATCTACATGCGGCACAACCGGATACTTAGCTTTGATGCTGTCATCACCGTTTGCCATGGCCCTAGGATGACCAACAATATCCAAATAAGGTGTGTCACCGCCGCTGTCACCCACACCCATAACTCGTTTGAGGTTGATGCTAAGGTGGTCAGCTAGTGCTTTTGTAGCACTGCCTTTGGACACGCCTGTTTTGGTGATGCTGGCAAACATGACATCTTGACGGTGGCCAGCGTTGGCAGTATAGAGGTCGGCATCTGGTAGCTCGAGCGCACTCGCCCGCTCAAACTCATGAGCGTACATAGTCCACTGCGCGCGGACAACGGTTTCTTGCTCCAAGACGTCCTCGAGGTTAGCAATGACGGGCTCGAGCTGCAGCGTTTTAGCGTGCATCTGGCTCAATTCACTATCCTGCTCGACAAAGTACTGATTCGTACTGTAAAACTCGAGCACAAGCTTTTCAGTACCGTTGAGCTGTTTTTTTAGGCAGCGTTTGGGCATCAAACACGGTTCCATCCGGGTAGGTAAGTACAGCTCCGTTGTGAAAAACATGGGGTATTTCATCGTCAAGTTGCCCAGCAATCTCGAGCCCCAACCCAGCACAAATCCGCCCAGTACACACAGCTAAGTGCATACCTTTGTCACGAACCTCGGCCACTTTATCCAAAAATGCTTGACTGAGTTGTTGAGAGCTCCCCAAAATAGTGCCATCAACGTCTAACATAACCAAAGGAAGCATTTACGCAGATTCCTCTGAGGGTGTCGCGGGTGCTGATGGTGATGTCACCACAAGTCCCAGTTCAGCCAGTTGGTCAGCCGCTAGCAGCGAGGGCGCTGTAGTGAGCGGGTCAACCCCGCGCTGATTTTTAGGAAAGGCAATCACATCACGGATGCTACTTACACCCGCCAGCAGCATCACTAAACGGTCAAGTCCCCAAGCAATACCGCCGTGGGGCGGGGCACCGTGGGCTAGGGCGTCTAAGAAAAAACCAAAGCGTGCTTGTGCTTCGTCTTCTGAAAAGCCTAGCGCCTTAAACATGCGCTGCTGCACGTCCAAACGGTGAATACGCAAGGAACCGCCACCAACCTCGTTCCCGTTGAGAACGAGGTCATACGCCCACGCGCGCACACTAGCGGGGTCGGTCTCGAGCCGCGCCAAATCATCATCTACTGGGCGGGTAAACGGGTGGTGCATGTAAGTAAACTCGCCCGTGTCAGCATCTTGATCCAGCAGTGGAAAGTCCACCACCCACAAAAACTCGAGCACATTATCATTAATTAAATTTAAGTCTTGCCCTAGCTTGAGCCGAACAGCACCCAACGCCTCACATGCTTGCTGCCATCGGTCTGCAATCAGCAAGAGTAAATCACCTTCTTGAGATGCTAGCTCGCTAAGCTGGTTAATTTCTGCCTCACTCAAAAACTTAGCGATGGGACCCGAAAAGCCATCTGCTGTGCGTTTGAGCCAAGCCATCGCTTTAGCACCGTGGGTTTTGGCGTGTTGCTCGAGCCCGTCAATGCGCTTACGGCTTAGCTCACCAGCATGTTCAGCAGGTACATGAATCGCTTTGACATTGCCCCCAGCAGCTAGTGCCGCCCCAAAGCCACGAAACTCGGTCTGTGCAAAGACACTGCTGACATCTTGTAATTCCAAGCTAAAACGGACATCGGGCTTGTCTGAACCGTAGCGGTTCATAGCATCCTGATAACTTAAACGCGCAAACGGCGTACTCACATCACGCCCAGTTGTCACCTTAACCACGTGCTGCATGAGTGCTTCATTTAGCTCGAGGACATCATCTTGGTCAACAAAAGACATCTCAATATCTAACTGGGTAAAGTCCGGTTGTCGGTCTGCCCGCAAGTCTTCGTCTCGAAAGCAGCGGGCAATCTGGAAATAACGGTCAAAGCCAGCCATCATGAGCATTTGTTTGAACAGTTGCGGCGACTGGGGTAGTGCGTAAAACTGCCCCGGCGCACCCCGTGCTGGCACCACAAAATCGCGTGCGCCCTCTGGAGTAGAAAGCGTTAACAAAGGTGTCTCAATTTGTACAAAGCCTTGTTCACCCAAAAAATCCCAGATGGCTTTACTAAGTTGGCTGCGTAAGTAGAGCGGCTGGGCAGCTTCAGGGCGGCGCAAGTCCAAATAGCGGTGTTTGAGGCGGAGTTCCTCGCTTACCTCACCGGCGTCGATACTACCGTCGACTAAAAACGGTGGTGTTTTGGCTTCGGACAAAATAGTGAGGGAGGTGGCCACCACTTCCACGTCGCCCGTCGCCAGTTTGCTCGAGCGTTGCCCCTCGGGCCGCAAACGCACTTGCCCGGTCATGTCCACCACAAACTCGCTGCGCACTTGCTCAGCAGCGTTAAATGCTTCAGCAGTGTCTGGATCAATGACCACTTGTACAAGCCCAGCGCGGTCCCGCATATCCAAAAAGATAAGCCCGCCTAAGTCGCGGCGGCGGTTGACCCAACCTTGCAAACGGACGTGTTGCCCGTCGTGCGCGGCACGTACGTCACCGCAGTAGTGGGTTCGTTTCATAGCGTTCCTCGTTTCAAATCGTCAGATGATTTAAGACTAAATACTTTAAAGCCGGATGCCGTTTGAGTATCATTGACGCTTTAACTCAGATTCAGATATATTCAAGTCTCAACATCAATATGCATCAAGTTATAATGACTAAGTTAGGATGACATTGAACGGTAGCCAGTAAAATATTTGCTCACGCTCTGCCACAACCTCGAGGCTCACGCTATAACGTTTGTGGTA
>CAZMCW010000431.1:2347-4041 GCA_964564405.1 uncultured bacterium | reverse complement strand
CTTGGCATTGAAGTCTCAACCTTGCGGGATATTTTAGATAGCAAAGCAGACCGCAGTGAGCTAGATGTCAAAGCAGATCGGGCAGAACTTGCTGCGCTCGAAGGCCGCATCGACACACTCGTCGGTGAAATTTCTCGTTTGCAAGAACTTCTCAACAACATTTCTGTATCAGATGGTGTTACCACCGTAGAGGGGCCACCTGGACCGCCCGGACCACCTGGACCGCCCGGACCGAGTGGCATAGAAGGCCCTCCTGGGGTAGAAGGCCCGCCCGGACCAGTAGGTCCCCCCGGACCTAGCGGACCTGCAGGTCCTGCTGGACCTCAGGGGCCTCAAGGCGATTCTATTTTCAACGTTGAAGGCCGCAGTCCTTTTTATGTTGGTATAGGTGCTTACTACAAACCTAACAGCGAAAGTGTTGGGCTTAGACTTAACGTGGGCTACGACCAACTTCTTATGCCGGCTGTAGGGGTACGCGCTAGTTTTGACTACGCGCAAGTTGGCGCACTTGAAGACGGCGCACTTACCTTCTCAGGTAACGTGACCTACACCTTACCTGGCCGCGTTGTTGATGGCTACGCGGGTGTTGGTGGCGGCTATACGTTTAACATTGATCCCGCTGCAGGCGCTAACTTTGACCGTTACAACGAAGAGTTTTTTGGTGAAATCTTAATCGGTGTTGAGTACCGCCCCATTGACCTGTTTGGTATATTTGTTGAAGGTGAAACGAGTTTTTACTTTAATGACAACAACGACACCTTATCTAGAGTTGTAGGTGGGCTTACCTACCGCTTCTAATCGTTCAACTAAACCTTTTAAGACGGCCTAGTGCCGTCTTTTTTGTGGTATCAACCTCCCAGTAGACGCAATTTACGTTCATGACCCCTTTTAGCTGATGACAAAATTGTCACGTTTTGCCTTCAGAGTGGGGTTTTCAACAGCAGGTGAAGTTTCCTACTTAGTTCTCATTGTGTAAGAAATTTATGGGGCTAGATAGGCTCTGACAATGTACTTTCAATAACGTGTTGCGCTGACACCCGCAGTTACAGAAAGGACGTAGTCAGTATGACCCAAAGCCGCTTAAAACGTGTTTGCTTAGCGCTGGCTTGGGCGCTTGCGCTGTCGCCTTTGGCACACGCGCAGGTTGCTGCCCTTAACCCAGCCCCCGTTCGCTTTCCAGATATTCCACCCGGATTCTATGCCGAAGAAGCTGTTAGTATCGCTGTGCGTTCCGGTGTCATTGTTGGACGTACCAATGGTCTTTTTGATGGGCGTGCTAACCTCACGCGCTACGAAGCCGCCATTATCATTGCGCGCCTTATACGCCTCTTTGGTGAAGACATCACCGCTATCTACAACGATCTAGACGATCTGCGTGCTGCCATCGACGACTTGTATAATCTAGTTGATGGACTGCAAGATCAGATCGACGACTTGCGAGCTAGGTTAGATGACCTAGAACCGCGTGTGGCCGCGCTCGAGGACATTGCCGATGACCACGAAGCGCGCATTCGCGCCCTTGAAGCGCGGCAACCTCAAGTTGGACCGCCCGGACCTCCTGGACCGCCCGGACCTCCTGGACCTGCTGGTCAAGCTATCCCTATGCCAACTGGCACCAGCACAGGACCTACCGAAGCAGACTTTGACATTGACATTCCACCCGGTCTACCCCAAGGGTTCTACGTTGGTTTAGC
>CAZMCW010000431.1:0-2337 GCA_964564405.1 uncultured bacterium | reverse complement strand
CGATACCTTTGATTCGCCGATTATCCGCGTTGTTGGTGGCTATGACGGACTTTTGTCACCTAGTATTGGTGTACGTGGGTTCTTAGATTACGGTCGCCAAACTTACTTCGATGAAGGTACAATTGCTATTGGTGGCCACTTACTTTACCGTTTTGGCAACGAATCACTCAATGGCTATGTTGGCGCAGGCGGTGGTTATCAGTTTAATCCTTACGATTGTAACTATGCTTACGAAGGTGCGTTTGTGGGCGGTCTAGTTGGTGCTGAGTATAACTTTACAGGCGACTTAAGTGCGTTTGTTGAAGTTGGTGTTGACTACTACCTTGGCGACGAACCCATCATCAACATCTACGACAACCCCTACACACTCATTGGTGCAGGGATCATGTTTCGCCTTTGAAGTCATGCTGTGCGCTATCAGTTTTGCTCTTGTCCTCATCTTCACTACCATTCGTAGCTTGGATGAGGGCACGCAAGCTCACCGTGCGCGCACGTTGCTAAGCGGCTTCATATCCTTAAGGGTAGGTTACTGTGCCTACCCTCATTTTTGCTTAAAGTACTTATTGGGAGGGAATAAGTGAACAAGCTTCTATTTCTCACCATCAGCTTAGCCCTATTGTTTGGGCTTATCTCATCAGCAGCAGCTCAAAGCCGCGTTCTCAATTTGGTTGATCGTGAACTTTGCCTTGCACTCGACCCTAACGAAGACCTACAGAGTGTCGTTGTACGCCCGGTTGGACTAGGTGACGGGGTAGCAGAAAGTTTACTAGGCAGCCTTCGCAACGTTATGCTCATTGAAGAGATTGAGTATGACGAGTACCCCGATTGCAGCAGCTTTCGTTCTGTCCTTATTTTAGATGTCTTTTTTGATACCGAGCGCAGTTATTACGTCCAACTTAGTGCCACCGACTATAGCCGCCGCAACTATCCTGCCCCCGTTGATCTATGGCGCCGTGTCACCTATGGGGTAACACCTGAAGGTGAAAGCTTAGAAGCGCGTCTCGTACCTATTGCTGAAGATTTGTTGTTTCAATTTACAGCTGAATGGCAAGTTGCTCATCCAGATTAGAATTTATATTTAAGCAGTCAGCTTTTAATTGAATAACGCTCACCTGAGGCTACATTATGTAGCCTTTTTTTATTTGGAAGACTTGCTTAATATCAACAGTTCCAGAATTAGTTCTCCCTGCACTGAGTGGATCGATTTTTACTCCCCTAGATCGTACGCGCAACTGCCTGCGGCAGTTATACCTTTTCCGGCCATTTTGATAACAAAGTAACCCGAGATACTCTGTAAAAGTTCATGGTATGTTTCGTCGGACTTGGCATTGCATCACCAAACTAATTTTGCAACAAGGATCATCTCAAGGTCATACGCTAAAGATCACCTCAGAGTGTCAAATATAGTCAACCGTTCGGACACTTTTTACAAACCTCGTCATAGACGTAAGCAAAATTTTAGAAGCAGAACGCCAAATCACGTCGGTGACACCAATCAATTTTTGAGATTCAATACTTGTCCGAAGTATTGATAGTAGTAAATTTGTTTTATCACTATCTTGGTCGTGCAGTATCACTCGTGGAAACGCTATATCTTTTCCAGTTGATGCCTTAGGGATTTAACCTACGTGAAAGATATAGAAACAGCGAATGACTCTGGCTAGGGAAGAGTAAAACCCGCAGTTTGGAGTATTTGATCGGAATTGGTGTGAGAGGTTGTGGCCGTGTGGGCAAGCAAGCTCACTCGAGCCTGAATGTGGTCTGGTGCAAGTCCTTCACTCGTTTTAAACGTAATCCCAACGGCATCTTCTGGTAGGTTCAAAAGGGTCATCAGACTTGCCTGTAATAGAGATCGATGTTTGCCCAGCTTTGGCACATCCAAGGTGACCACAATAGCCACGTTGTTGATGTGTAACGCGTGGTACTTCTGCACGATGATGCCCTTGACAGCTTTGACAATGTCTTGACTGTCCATATTACGCCATTTTGGGTCAGATGGCGGAAAGTACTGACCAATATCGCCTAATGCAAACGCAGATAACAGCGCATCTGATAATGCATGCAGTACTACGTCGCCATCACTATGGGCAAGTGCGCCCCTGGGGCTTTCTGGAATGTGTACACCTGCAACAACAAGATGCCGCCTTTCAGTAAGTTTGTGGGCATCTTCACCGTAACCAATACGAATACCTTCGATACCACTTAGCTTAGCAACATCTAGTTGAGATGACGTCTGCTGATTGAACATAAGCTTATTCTAATAGGTTTTAGTGGTGGGTTTTAGTGGTAGGTCTTATACCAAATTGACTCTTGAATGTCATCGTCTGAATCATCTAA
>CAZMCW010000430.1:0-4042 GCA_964564405.1 uncultured bacterium | reverse complement strand
TGGGAAAAGTGCGAATGTTGGGTCTTTGGTTGTGCGGTAGGTAAGCCGCCAGAGGGCTTGCGCTTGGGTTTCATCGCGCAAGGTGAAGGTCCACGTTTCGGTAGCGTCTTCGTCTACAGTGAGACCAAAAAAGCTAGGCGGAATCACCGCAAAGCCAGACGCTTCAAACGCAACGGCATCTCGCCAAATCACACCGTATGTGCTCGAGCCAAGCTGATCGCGTTCAAAGTTAAAGTTTTGCTCTAAGCTTAATTCAATCTGGCTAAGCCCTAAAAAGCCCAAAGTAGTTGTAGCTTGAATGCCTAAGTCAATCGCTTCACCCAAGTTGAGGTCGCGTTCGTAGCTTACGCGTAGACCGGGAGTTTGATCGTCTTGCTCGAGCGTCCCCAAAGTAGCCCCAAGCTCGAGCGGGTCCCAAAATGGGAGCGGCAGATCGTCTTCTGGGTCGTCGTTGAAATTGGCAACAGGTTCATCTGGGTCGTACACGTAGCCAGTTGACGCATCTAGCGCAAAAATACCTCGGTAGCCAAGTTCTCCGCGTAGGTCTGTTGTGGAGGTATCGCGCGCGTCGCCGTCTGGGTCGAGGCGTTCGTTCACGGTGGGTTTTAAGTCTTGGGTATGATCGATATCTAGGACAGCTGTAAAATCTAGATCGGTTGAGCGCAAATCAACGTTGACATCTAGCTCGCCGGGATCATTTTCTTCAATATCAAAGTCGTTTTGCAAGCGGATATCTAGCCAGCGCAAGTTGTTGAAGAGCGTCACCGTGGTGTTGATGGGCCCAGCACCAAGGTTATCTGGGTTGCGTGTATCTACAAAAACCGACGTCTGTTCGATGTTAACTGCTAACCAGTCAGCTGGTGTAAGGTCGAGGCGAGCTGTAAAATCCGTGCGACTGCGCAAGGTTTCAATGTCAAAGCGAAAGGGTGTTTCACCTTCGTTGGTGTCGCGTTGAAAGGTTAAGTTGAGCGTGCCGATGTTGAAATTTTGCTCGAGATTAAGGGTAGTATTCCAGTTGATTTGCCGTTCGTTACTGCTGTAGTACTTGCCTTCAAAATCGGTATTGCCGCTGATGACTGCACCCGTCCACAAATCCACTGGATTCAGCGAAAGTTGATGTTGCTCGAGCACCCGCGCAAGGGTTTGTTCAGCTCGCTGAGCCGCACTACGGTTACTGGGGTTGCTGTCGTCTTCGTACATACCTAATTGCAGTTGCAAGTTGGTGAGACTAAACGGCCCTAGGGTGAAGTTAGCAGGTGCTGCTTGCCGGCCACTTTGACCTGTGTCTTGGAAGATATCCTGATCGATAGCAGTAAGTGTAAGCTCGCCAAGTGTGCGCCGCGCAGTGCTACGCGTATCGTAAGATGGGTCGGTGACGTCATCGCTAGGCGCATGGTCAATAAACCCTTGGGTGACAAAGCGCCCCTCGAGCCAATCACGCCGGCCACTCACTGTGAGGTCGTATTCGGTGATGCGCTGGCGGCGGGTGTCGTCGCGCTCAACATTAATTTCCACTTGATCAGTCGGCAAAAAATCAAACGTGCGGTAGTGAAAGTCGTAGATAAATTCGTTGTCGTCTTTATCAAAGACTTCGTTGCCGTTGTCGTCTAGGGTGCTCGAGTTTCTATCAATAAACCCCGGCGTGTAAGACAAGTCCAGCGTACCTTCGCCAGCATCGCCAAAGAAAGTGTGCTCTACCGCACCTCCCACGTAACTTTCTATGACCCGCCCACCTAAAAAGGTATTTTCAAAAAAGTTGCCACTTTCGCTCACGTCTACATCTGCGTAGTAGCGCAACGTGGTGTTCCCAAACGCGTTAGCACCGGATACATAAGGCCACGTTAAAGCAATTTCAGCGCGATCATTTTCAGTCGCTGCTATGAGACCAAAGCGCGGTTGACGCTCTGCTGGCCCCAACGGGATGACCATCAGCGGCAAAAAAAAGGCGGGCAAGTCGCGGATTTCTACAACCACGTTGTAAGCAATGAGGCGGTCACCCGGATACAGTTGCAAACGCGTGGCCCGAAACCCGTAATCGTTACGGTCTTGCCCGCAGCGACTACACGGGCTAAAGTAACCCCGCCCAATGTTAATTTGTCCGGGAAAACGGGTGGCTTCAAGTCCGGTTAAATCCAGCGCCGTTGTGGTGATGACGACGTCGCGCGTCGTAAACGCGTTGTCACGCAAATCCACCGTAAAATCTGAGCCTTCAATCGACTCATCAGTCGAGATAAACCGCCCTTCACCCACAATACGCAAAAGGTTGTTGTCGAGGTCAAACTCGATATAATTGGCAATAATCACATCTTCATCAATCGTGACGCGCACAGGCGACCCCTGCACCACATAAATCTCAGACTCACTACCATCTGGCAAGGTGATGTTACGAAGTTCCAGACGGCTCGTTGGGTCATTTGGGTCGGTTTCAACCCGAATTTGGGTAGGTTGGGAGTATGCCAAACTTATGAGACTGAGGCAGATAATGAACAGTAGAGGCTCGAGGCCCTTCCCCACCTGTCCAGTCACCCAAGTTGTCATCCGTTCAGCCTCACCAGATACTGGCTCTGTTGTAACAAATGTCCAGCCTGTGTTGATAAATGCTTATCTCGTCTTGCAACCTCAAGCTTACGTGATTTAACCGCCACATCAGCAACCTCTAAACCATGTTGGATAATATTGAGCTTACTGACGTCGCCCACATCTGTAACAAGCAGTCGTGCCCGTCTCACAACACAGTCTGATGTCAACGCAGTCATCAAAACGTTCACCGCCTGCAAACTAATCGCTGCTGCCAGTGCGTACAGGGAAACAGGCAACCAACCTGCTAACCACGCAGGCACAGTCCCTTGATCGCCTAACAAGTTGGAGACACTCCAGGTTGCATAGTAGACAAAGGTTAAAAATAAAACTGATACGAGCCCTAAGCCAAAACCACTGCGGAAGCTATACAAGCCAACCGCTAACGCAAACACAGCAAACGCTGTAGCTGCCAATGGCTCTGCAAATTTGCGGTGTAACGCTGTCCACTCTGCGCCACGTTCGCCAGCAACCAGCCGCCGCCGCAACTCATCAAGTGGCAGTCGGTGGAGTTCCGGGCGACGGCTCGAGCCCGCCGCTAAGCGCCTGACCGGCAAGCGCGCTTCCTCAGCAAGACTTTGCAAGACAACTTCACTATCGCGGTAACTTAAAAAGCGCACATTCTCTAGAAGCCATAGACCAGCTTCTTCGTCTAGTACACCTCGCTCTGCGCGAATCACCTCGCTAGGTCCTTGCGAGCCGCCAGATTGAATAATAACGATGCCGTTGGCAACACCACCGGGCTCGAGCGACTCAATGTAAACACTGCGCCCTAATGCATCGGTAAAAAAGCTGCCTTCTTGCAATAGTGTTTCGGGACTTTGCAAAAAGATGTCTTTTTCAACTTCCCGCACGCGCCCGTCGCTCCACGGCACAACTAACTCGTTGTTAACAAAACTGAGGCCGCTCACAAGCAAGCCTAGGGTAAGTAAAGGTAACGCAAATTGTTTAGGCGATAACCCCAGGAGCAGACTAGCTTTAATTTCGCTGTCTTGCCCCAACCGGGTCATGCCCAAAAGCGCCGCAAACAAAAGCGCTAGCGGTACCGCGTAGCCTGCGGCACCAGGCAAACTGTAGAGCAAAAACTGAGCGACTAAGGCTGGGCTTACACCTCTAGCAATCACATCTGCCAACACACCCAACAAGGTCACAGCTAGCAGCAACATAAGCAGTGCAACTAGCCCAGCCGCATACAGCGGCATAATTTCGCGAATCAGGTAAAGGCCAAAACGTCTCGTCATGAGTAACCACGCATTTTACATGAAACTCTTGTGCTGAGCTGTCCGGTGCTTGCCCTTGGTATCATCATGAATGTTGTCCTCATCGTAGGTAGTGCAACGTGTAAAGTCTTGAGGTTTGAGTTGGTGCATCACTTTAGAAAATATCGCGAGCACATCTCAGTTTCTTATCTGATACCCTTTCCGGTTATTTTGGTAACAAAGTAACCCGAGCGGAGCGAGCAGAA
>CAZMCW010000429.1:2363-4045 GCA_964564405.1 uncultured bacterium | reverse complement strand
GTAAGTTGCACACGCAGCGGCCAGCGTGCAACCTGTGCCGTGGGTGTTAGGGGTTTCTACCGGGGTAGCCTCGAGCCAATGCACCTCACCATTTTGAAGCGCCAAACAGTCCAAGCTGCGGTTGGTAGGCAAGTAACCGCCTTTAATGAGCACCGCATGGGGGCCGCTGGCAAGCAGGGCTTTAGCGGCTCTGGGCATATCGCCTGAACTGCGAATTTCTGTGCCACTTAAAATCTGCGCTTCACGCAAGTTGGGCGTGATGAGGATCGCTTGACCAAACAACCTGCGTTTGTAGGCGTCAATCACCTCAGTTTCAACAATGAGCGCACCCGAACTGTTGACCAGCACCGGGTCGATGACTTTGGGACAGTTGATGGCAGCCAGTTTGCTAGCGACGAGATCAACCAGCTCGAGCGTCCCCAACAATCCCGTTTTAATCCCGTCCACGCCAATATCGCTGCTGATGGCATCTAACTGAGCCGCCACAAACGCTGCGGGCAAACGCTCTACCGCTTGCACGCCGAGAGTATTTTGGGCAGTGAGCACGGTTGTCACACTCATGCCGTAGACACCTAGTGCGGTGAAGGTTTTCAGGTCAGCTTGGAGGCCTGCCGCGCCGCCACTGTCTGAACCAGCAATGGTGAGTAGCCGAGGCTCTACCGTATCTGCTCGAGCATCACTCATTTATGCGTTCTTCCAGCGGTCTCTGAGCGGGCTATCATCATTTTTGAGCGCAGCTACAAGGTCAGCAGGGTCACTACTTACATGCACCATCTCGAGCATCTCCCGTTTCAAAAAGCCATTCGTCACAGAAGTTTCAAAAAACGCAAGTAGCGCGTCATAAAACCCGTCTACATTTAAGATGCCATGCGGTTTTTGGTGTAAGCCCAACTGCGTCCAGGTGACCATCTCACAAAATTCATCCAACGTACCGTAGCCGCCGGGCATACTAATAAACCCCTCAGCTAGGTCGGCCATAAGTGCTTTGCGTTCGCTCATGGTGGACACCGTGTGCAGTTCAGTAATACCGTGGTGGGCTAGTTCTTTGTCCACCAGTAAACGGGTGATGACCCCGGTAACGCGCCCGCCAGCTGCCAGCGCACTATCAGCGACCACACCCATAAGCCCCACGTGACCGCCACCGTAGACTAGCGTGAGCCCTGCCTCAGCAACGGCTGTACCGAGCGCTGTTGCTGCGTCTTTAAACACCGGGTCACTGCCCATGCTTGCCCCACAAAATACCGCGACAGAATGCATGGCTTAATTTACCATGTGCTACGCGCTTAATTTGAGAGACACGGTTTATGTTCAATATTCAGAGGATCAACCTTTATGTGATGTCAGTATAGTCAAGGTTCTCAACGACACATCATCTGTCCAAAAACGTATGTGTTACCAGCGCTTCGTCTAAAAATTCCCCCAAAAACTGATGAAACGTTCACCGGATTAACACTAGGGCGGCTCGAGCGAACGCGTACAATAATGCTTGTGAACTCACTTACCTCTCAATTGCACTCACGGATTATGTACACCCTCTCACTTGTAGGTGTGCTGATGACAATAGCTTCAATGGCTTCAATGGCTTCAATGGCTTCAATGGCTTCAATGGCTTATGCGCAACTAGAACCTCAAGTAGATGCTGGTCTGGCAGATGCCCCGCGTTACAACCTCGAGCTGACCCT
>CAZMCW010000429.1:1613-2305 GCA_964564405.1 uncultured bacterium | reverse complement strand
ACAGGCACCCAAACAGTTGTCGTCACCAACACCACCAGCAACATCCTCGATGAACTTTATTTTCACCTCCACCCCAATCTCATTGGCGGCGAGTTCAACATCACCCAACTCAGCTTGGCGGGCATCGAGACAGATGTTGTCCTCAACAACGCACAAACGCTTTTACAAGTGACGCTCCCCGGCGGCCTCTTTCCAGGTGAGGCCGCTACCGTAAGCCTCAGCTACAGCCTCCGCGTACCGCAAGTGATGGGGCGCAATTACGGCATTTTGAGTTTGCAAGAAGGCATTTTGAGCCTCCCCCATGCCTACGCCATACTCGCAGTGTTTGATGAAGCAACCAACACCTGGGACATTGACAGCCCGCCCAATCATGGCGATTTAGTGTATAGCGATGCCGCTTTTTATGACGTTACGTTGCACGGGCCGGTTGGTGCCGTCATCGTCACCAGCGGGCAAACCGTTAAACATGACGCCACTGAAGACCGTCAAACCCTGCACATAGAAGCTGGCCCTGCCCGTGATTTTTATGTGTCTGCCAGTTTTGACTTTGAACTACTTGAAGCTGAAGCAACCCTGCCCAATGGGGAGGTTATTGTGGTTAACAGTTACTACCAACCACGCAGTGACACACATGAGCAACGGGCGCAGGACGTGCTCGAGCACGCTACTACCTCCCTCGAGCTATTTTCCGG
>CAZMCW010000429.1:0-1603 GCA_964564405.1 uncultured bacterium | reverse complement strand
CTTACCCCTACTCGGAGTTTGATATTGTCCCGATGGTCACCAGCGCACTCGGGCTCGAGTTTCCAGGCATTATTGGACTGTCAACTGACCTTTACGAAGACATCAATATTGGGCGTTTGCCCTCCCAAGCCTATTTGGAAAGCACCACTATTCACGAAGTTGTGCACCAGTGGTTTTATAACTTAGTTGGCAGTGACCAAGTTAGTGAACCTTGGCTAGATGAAGCCACCACGCAGTACATTACTTTTCAGTATTTTAAGCAGCACTACGGACCGCGTTCGGACCCCGCGCAAGCGTTTAAGAACGGGCTCGAGGGTCGGCGTCGCAACGTGTTCACCCAGCGCAAAGTTGGGCAGCCTGTTAGTATCTACAGCTCGAGGGAATACGGTGCCATCATCTACGGTTTGGGCCCGCTAATATTAATTGACTTAGCTGACCTTATCGGTGAAGAGGTATTGATGGGCTTTTTCCAAGAGTACACGCTTCAAAATGCTTGGCAGCGAGTGGATAGTGGGGACTTTGAGGGACAGCTCGAGGCCTACTGCAACTGCGTGCTAGATGAGTTTTTTGAGACCTGGGTGCGCTAGCCAAAAAGCTTCAACTAAATAGCACAATTGCTTTTTGCATTTTCCACTTTAATGGTAAAATCGACACATAATTCCATATTTTTCCATTGGAGAAATCATGTCCCAAACAAGCAGAATTGTCGAATTTTGGCCGGAAATAGAAGAAGTGTACCACCAGTGCTGGTATGAAGACATCAAAACTAGCTTTTCGATTGACATTAATAGTATTCGTCGGGGGATTGGCATTGAGAGAGCCCGCCGCAGTATTGATGACATTATCAAGAAAGTTGCTATACCTGCCGAGGAAATGGATAAAAACTTCTTTGGTTTCGTTGGTGGTGGGGAGCAAGAAGTCATTAGGGTCAATAACGTAGTTGGTGCTAAAATACCTTTAGAGTTGGCAGATTATCTTCGCTATTATTGTCCACTTAAAAAGTTAGGGGTCTGCGATTATCTTTCTGGAACACACCTTTTTCCTTACAAAGAGATTGCTACCTACGACCTGCAACGTAGTTGGGGATTTAACACTTTTACAGAGGAGGATAAAGACAATCCTTACTCTATGGATAATTACATGGTCATCGGGTACGACCACCTAATTGGATTAGTTATTGACATCGACGATCCAAATTGTCCCTTGTATTTTAGTGACGCAGCTGTGAACTCTTTACAGCTAGCAGCTTCTAGTCTGGCAAATGGACTTTATCTACTAAAGTATTTTGATTTCGTTAACACGAAATATCGGGATGACGAATATGAGTGGGACGAGAAGTTAGACAATGCTCTACCACCTAGTCGCAAATGGCAAAAAGGACTTGATCTATTTCAAGCGAAACTTGACGAACTTGCGCCAGAAGCCAAGATTGAAGACTGGTTTATGGGCATATATGGTAACCGCTTCCCTTGGTAAAATGCTAAAGGCATGAGGAAACTTGCAAGAGGCTATTGAGTTGGTGCTCGATACAAACCGTACTCTTGCTCAAAACTTGAGTTTAGAGTACATCAGGTTACAAAGTAGCGAACAAGGGTAGAGGAAT
>CAZMCW010000428.1:0-4054 GCA_964564405.1 uncultured bacterium | reverse complement strand
TGTTGAACATGAAGCTGGCCACACTGGGCAAATCATCACGATGAAAAAGCGAGCGCAAAAAGCGCTTGCAATCAGTTAGGTTAGTCCTCGAGCGGAAATGTAATGTAAACCGGGCGGTTAGCCTCTTCATGACCACCTGCCCGCGCGTAAAGACGTCGGGCCGCTTGGTTGTCTTCTTCGGTGAGGACCCAAGCCTCTTTACAACCAAGGGTTTTAGCGTGCTCGAGCAACGCTGCCATAAGTGCCTTACCAATCCCTCGACCTTGCTGTGAGGGTGCAACCCCAACCTCGTTAACCCACAGTTCAGGTGTTTTATCTGGATGCATGTAGTGCACGCCCGTGGCCATGCCTACAACTTGCTCTGCCACAAGGGCAACCACAATGTGATGGCGTGGGTCGCTTAAAACTCAGCACACCAATGTGGCTCCACAGGATTGTCAAACACGTCTGGGGCAACATTCTCTAAAACAGCAGCATCAGCTTGGGTAAGTAAACGGATATCCACATCATTGATCGGTACTTTTTTCATATCACATCACCTCAAAGTATCCTAAGAGTTATGCACTTGAAGCTGAATCTACCTCGGTGATACATCTTCGAATATTTCAACAATGCTGATGAATGCATCCACTACATAACTTAAGACACTAACTGCCTAAGTTCTACATCTGATGACTTTTAGTTTTTGATGAGTTTATGTTCTTTTTAGAGCGGTTGGGCAGCTTGACTACTTCCGTCAACCCAAGTAGCTCCTGCCTCAGTTACTTCATACTTCCAAACAGGCAAACGTTCTTTGCACAAGTCAATGCACGCGCTGCACGCTGCCAATGCCTCACGTCGGTGTGCTGAGGCAATCACAATAGCAATAGATGTGTCACCGGGGAAAAGCCGCCCTAACCTATGGGCAATCACAACTTTGCCCACCTCAAATTGGTTGCGTAGTTCTTTAGCAACTTGCTGCATTTGGGTGAGGATCATGCTGTCGTAGCCTTCGTAGTCGATATGGGTGACGACCTCGCCAGCATTAGGTGAGCGCACGGTGCCAATGAAACTAGCTTGTGCGCCCCATGCTGCCGTGCGGGCTTGGGAGCTTAACGCAGCCAGCTCGAGCACATCCTCTGTCACAATAAACACATCTTCAGTTGTGGTTGCTACATTTTCTGAGGCTAACATGCCCCCCGACACCGGCGGAAAAAACGCTACTTTGTCAGTTGCTTGAATCACCGTGTCAGGGTCTGCATAATGCTCGTTAATTGCGCACAGCGCGCCTTTTAGGGAAATGCCATAGGTTTGCTCGAGCAATACCGCACACTTGCGGGCTGTTGTCCCCACCGGACACTCGAGGCTAATTTCTTTGTCGCCAATCACCTCACGGTAAGACGCAAATAGTAAAATCTGAACAATCACGGTTTGACTATATCAAGTGTTCAAAGGTTAGGGTTGACTGGCGATGCTAGCAGGTAGCTCGAGCTGCCCCGCGTTCACATCCTCACCACGTGCGCCCCAAACCACCACCCTACCATCGCGGGTGAGCGCTACCGAATGAAAAAAACCAGCGGCAACGTCAATCACATCAGTGAGGTCCTCCGGAACGTCACTTTGACCGTGGTCAAACTGGCTGCCTTCAGCACCCCAGGCAATAACCTGCCCGTTGCGCGTGAGGGCTAGCGAGTGCAAAAAGCCAGCAGCAACATCGACAACCCCTGTTAGCTCGAGGGGTACATCAAGTTGCCCCACGTTTAAGTCATCCTGCTGGGCACCCCAAGCAACGACCGTGCCTGAACGGGTAAGCGCTAAACTGTGCGCCCCCCCGGCTGCAATATCGATGACATCAGTAAGACCTTCGGGAACGTTACTCTGGCCCACATCAGCGTCAGCGCGGTGTTGCCAAGCTAAAATTTGCCCATCTTGACGCAACGCAAGGCTGTGAACGTTGCCAGCAGCAATAGCTAAAATACCGTCTGCAACATCAATATCTTCCGTACCAGAGCCCCAAAATGCTAATCGCCCACCTTCTAGTAGGGCAACACTGTGACCGCCGCCTGCTGCCACCGCCACCGCTGGAGGCAGATTGACAGGTACATCTATTTGACCAAAGTTGATGTTCTCTCCAAACGCGCCCCACGCAAACACGCTACCGTCGCGCCTTAGCGCCACACTGTGAGTGTGTCCAGCAGCTATGTCGACAATGCCAGACAGGTTTTCGGGAACAAGAGTTTGACCCTGGTTAAACCCACCTTGTGCGCCCCATGCCAGCACCGTGTTTGTGTTAGTGAGTGCTAACGTGTGCATGCCGCCAGCTGCAATGGCAATCACCTGCTGCCGATCCGTATTAGTTTGAGCCTGTCCAACGTGTGTCCAACTTAGTAAGATGATGGCAAGTACCAGCCCCAATGTGCACTGTTGTTGCCCTAAGTTATACCAACCTGAATTGTAGGGACGAGAGGTAATACCCTTTCCGGTTATTTTGGTAATGAACTCCGTAGGAGTTTATGATGTGTTTTGTCGGACTTGGTATAAGAACGTGCTCGAGCATCTTCCCCTGCTTAAGCTGATGACATCTTCTCAACCCGCGCCCAGCCCAAAAACGTTTTATCATAATGCTTCTAGTGTACCGCAGACAACCGCGCACAACGCTTATCGTTTCTTGTTAATTGCCTCAACACCTCAATAAAACGACCACAACCTCTTACGCCTCCAAACCATGGTTGAATACGAGCGTTGTGATTCGCAAGTTACCCGACGCCGTTATTCGCGAAATTGCCGCCGGTGAGGTGATTACCGCGCCTGTTGACGTGCTGCGCGAACTGCTGGATAACGCGCTAGACGCAGGTGCCACCCGAGTTGCCGTGACGCTCGAGGGCGGCGGCATCAGCAGCATTCGGGTTGAAGACAATGGCTCGGGCATTCCCAAAAATCAACTTGCTCTAGCTCTTACACCTCACGCTACCTCTAAACTTAGCTCTTTGGACAACATTCAGACGCTAGGCTTTCGCGGTGAAGGGTTATTTGCCATTGCCACCGCTGCTGAGGTAAGCCTTACCAGCCGCCCTAGTATCCAACTTGGTGGGGCGACGCTCGAGCTATCTGCCCAACATCATGGCACCCTTGAGACTCTCTTAGACACGCAACCCCTTCACGATCACCCTGCTCCAGCTGGTACCTCCGTCACGGTGCGTCAGCTATTTGCCCACATGCCCGCCCGACTGGCTTCCCTAGACAGCGCCAGCATGGAAGAAAAACGCTGTTTGCAGCTTGTTCAGCGTTATATCATCCACTATCCACACCTTGCCGTCACGTGGCAGTCTGACGCTCAACAGTGGTCGTATGCAGGCGGCAATTTTGTAGATGCCAGCAAGTTTGTCTGGGGCACACTGACCAGTAACCGCCTCGTTGATATCTCTACCGATATTCACATAGCAGTTGATGCTAGCATCCACATCTCTGGGCTTATCTCTCGCCCTGAACTGTCGCGCTTGCGCCGGGATAGATTGTTACTGGCCATCAACGGTCGTCCTGTTCATTGGCATGACACACTGCTCAAAGCATTGCTTAATGCTTATGGCGACTTACTGCCAGCAAGTCATTATCCGGTAGGAATTGTTAATATCAGTGTGCCTCATGACGCTGTGGTGGTGAACGTGTCGCCGGACAAACGCCATGTGAAACTGCGCGACGTTCAAAAGCTGGTAACTAAGCTCGAGCACGCCGTGCACGCAACTCTCGCTAAACACCCACTTGCACCTTCGCTACCTGAATTTACAGCAGCTAGCCAGCTCACCCCAGCAGCATCTCACGCGTTTCCAGAACTTACGTATCTAGGTCAATACCGAGAGTTGTATTTGCTGGCAGAAGCAGGTAGTGAGCTTTGGGTCATTGACCAACACGCCGCCCACGAGCGCGTTGTGTTTGAGGAACTTGAACGACGGTATGAGCGTGAAGCACCACTCGAGCTAACTGCCCCCGAACTCCTCCCCATGACTGAAGCTGAGGTGGCGAGCTACTTAGCCAAACGCGCTGAACTGGCGAGTAAAGGGGTGGTGCTCGAGCCCTT
>CAZMCW010000427.1:0-4054 GCA_964564405.1 uncultured bacterium | reverse complement strand
CTGTAGTTGTCACCCTCAACTTGAGCACCTAGGGTTTTGGCAATTTCCGCTTCGCGTCCGCTGGAAAATTGACACGGAACTAACCCAATCGCGACCCGCCACGTCGGAACTTGCTTACGAAGTTCACGCAACACGGGTCCTACCCACGTATAGAGTTCGCCGGGGCCGTTGGTGAGGAGCAGCACGTGCATGGGTGTACTTTAACAGGTTGAGGCGAGGGTGTTGGATGAGTGCTGTACGTTGGGGTGGGTTTTGTTGTTGGGGAGGGGAATGGGGGAAAAAGGGAAAGCCTCGAGACACCACAAATCATTACATTATGGAATTATCAATTAGCGTAGTACCGCAATAAATCTATACGACGCAGATGATTTTAATTGAGACACGATAACCCCAGCCTCCTTAGCAATCCCACTAAGTTCATACACTACGAGTTATTTGATACCTACATTCCAGCTGATGAAATCCCCCTTTCTCTCTAGCTCCCCTTCTCCCTTGCCCAAACACGCCAGCAAGCTAAAACGGCGTCTCATAAAATTGCCGCTCAACATTCATCAATCCATCATTGGCAAATAGCAAACGGAAACCACACGCTGTCCTGCGTACAATGTGTGTTAATGAATCTTCGTCGTTTATTGATGCTATCTCTAACCCTGTTTATTACGTTGACATCTTTGACACTCGCTCAAACAACAGCAACGTATCCACTTGAATCGTTAAGCCTTGGTCAAACTGGCTATGCCGTGACCGCCAGTGCTGGCAATGTGCTCGAGCGTTTCCCGATTGAAGTGCTTGGCGTCCAGTACGATAACGCTGACTTCCCCCTTGTACTCATTCGCGCTAGCGGGCCGTTTATTACCCAAACAGACGGCATTGCTGCTGGCATGAGTGGTAGCCCGGTGTATTTGTCACTCAATGGTCAAGATGCTTTGTTAGGTGCCATCTGCTGTACCTTCCCTAGTAGCGAAGCCGGGCTAGCACTCGTCACTCCCATTGATGTGATGCGCCGCGCGGACCCAGATCAACCCTTGAGTTCGCTAGCATCACCTCAACAGGGGCTTGCTTGGGGCCAGCAAATGCCGCTCGAGGACGCTATTCCGGTGAGTACGCCATTACTCTTTGCAGGCTTATCATCCAGAGCAAGTGAACTCCTTGAACCCCTGTTTGCAAGCTCGAGCATGACCCCATTGCCCGTACAAAGTATCGGCTTAGGGTCCACTGAGGCTGCAGATGCGAGCTTTCGGCTCGAGCCCGGCATTAGCATCAGCGTGCAACTGGTTCGTGGGGATATCACCATTGCCGCCTTGGGAACCGTAACTGCCATCGAAGGCGATAACATCTACGCGTTTGGACATCCACTTTTAGGTGACGGCAATGTCGCGTTTGCGTTTGCACCTGCTCACGTGTCCTATATTGTCCCCAACGACAACGTCTCGTTTAAGCTCGCCAACAATGGTCAACGTGTGCTTGGGAGCATCACCCAAGACCGCCCTTATGCTATCAGCGGGAATATTGGCGAAATACCGCGTTACTTACCTGTGACGCTCACGCTCAGTGAAGGGCTTAGTAGCGACAGTGCCACCCCCGGTGAAGCTGCCCCACCTGTTAGCACAAATACAATCACCAAGCGCTTTGAAATGGTCAGTGATGAGCGCTATTACCCAGCACTTATGGCCAGTGCCACACTGGACGCGTTTGATGAAGTGCTCGAGCAAGATACCTCTGGCAATGCTGAACTCACTTGGGACATTACCCTAAACGACGGACAAGTCGTCACTGTACAAGAGCAAATTACCAGCGCTAGCGACATCGCCAGAGCAAGCGCCCAACTAGCCGCAGAACCCCTAGCGATTTTGGCAGGCAATATTTTTGCCCCACCAGATATTGCCCGCGTGCAGGTCAATTTGCGCTACAGCACACGCCAAAGTTATGCCGACATTGTGCAAGTAGTAACTGAACAAGGTGATATTGGCCCCGGCGACTTGGTGACGGCATTTGTGCGCTTGCAACCTTACCGTAACCAGCCAGAGGTTAAAACATTGCGCTTCAGGATTCCGGAAGATGTTGAAGAGGACGACCTCGAGCTTATTTTCCGCGGCGGCCTAGAACCCCCAACTAGGGGCGACACCCGCCCCAGACGCACCGACCGCGACAGCGATGGTGAAGATCAATTCACCGACAAAATTTTGTCGTTTCAAGAGTTATTGATTGCCCTGCGGCAAAACGTGCAAGCCACCGAACTGGTTGTAGAAACCATTGTAGATGGTGACGTGCAGCGGCTCGAGCGCCTCCCCCTTCCCTACCTCGTGAGCGGCGTAGAAACCGTGCGTATTGATATTCGGCAGGATGATGCCGAGGAAGATGGCAACCCCACATCTGAAGAAAATCCTGCTACTGAAACATCACCTTCAAATTAGCTTTGAAGATCATTCTCTCATTGACTGAGATGTTTTGAACAAACTCCTCGTAAAATGACATTGAAGATGAATGACATTGAAGATATTTGGTAGATCAACCTTCTGATACGCTCGAGCCAGACTTAAACATCCGCGTTACCAACATTCATCGCAAGTTGTTAATATGCACTCCCCCGCTGGGGGTGTTGTTAACCTGCTGATGACGCAAGTAAAATTTTAGGGTGATGCTACTTAACTGCGAGATACGCCTGAACTGTGAGACATGCCTGAATCACGCATCTGACACTCAATAGTTGACCCAAGTCGGTAGCAACTGACAGCCAGATGACCATTCTCACGGGGACACTTGTTAGCATAGTTTCACTTGAAACTGCCCTATGACATGTTAACGTTGCATGTTAAAGTGGCTCTCGAGCTAAGTAGTGTGCACCTTGTCTTAAATAGTGTACCTTGTCTAGCGCACACTTAGTTCACAGATGTTGTTAACACCAGCTTGCTACAACCTGCTTGACAAGCTGTTTTGATAACTTGCAGCAACTAGCTTAACTTACACTTCGCTTACGTATTGGACGCCCATGAGTCAGTCAAGTAAGAACGATTCTGCCCAACTCAATCACACGACACAACCTAATTCAGTCAGTCTTAATGGCCGTGAGCGCGTGCGCGTTGCGGTCGTTGGGTTTGGGGTGATGGGCAAACATCACGCGAATATCTACGCAGCACTTCCCTACGTCGACCTAGTTGCCGTCGTTGAGCCAGACGCTAATCAGCGCGATATGGCGCAGTTTCAGCACGAGGTGCGCGCCTACGCGAGTTTAGATGCCATGCTTGCCACCGAAGAGTTAGATGCCGTCAGCATTGCCGCGCCCACAGGTTTGCACTATGACCTGAGTAAAGCTTGTCTGGAGGCTGGCATTCACGTGATGGTTGAAAAACCCGTCACTACTGACGTTCACGAAGCTGAAGCGTTAATTGAATTGAGCCGCACCCACCGGCTCATTTTTCAAGTTGGCCACATCACCCGTTTTTACCGCGCGGTGAAGCTGTTGAATGAACGCGTGCAGCGCCCTTACCTCATTGAAGCGCGTAGGCTCAGCCCTAGTGCCCGCATTCAAGATGTGGGCGTGATTTTAGACCTCATGATTCACGACATTGACATTGTCTTAGGTCTGGTGGATAGTCCTGTCGCCGACATGATGATTTCTGGGCACGTGCTAGCGAGTAACCCCGTAGTTCTTAACAACCATGAAGACATCGCCGCTGCGCAGATTACCTTTGAAAACGGCTGCATTGCCCGCTTTTTAGCCAGCCGCATTGCGCCAGACGCTGAGCGCACCCTGGTTGTGGCCGAAGCCGACAAAACGTTTCGTATCGACTTCAGCAAAGAGCCTCACACGGAAGTGGCCATTTACCGCGCACCCAAAGGCAGTAGTACCAGCAGTGAAGTTCACATGGAACGCACCAATGTGCACGACGACAACCCGTTAAAAGATGAGTTAGAGCACTTCCTCGACCGCATCCGTTACAGTGTTATTCCCATTGGCACGCTCGAGGACGACCTACGCTCACTCAGGCTTGCTACTCGTTTACTTGATGAACTTCATCAAAACTTGCAAACCCGCCCTGAGCACGTTCAAGCG
>CAZMCW010000426.1:0-4054 GCA_964564405.1 uncultured bacterium | reverse complement strand
TCTGCTCGCTCCGCTCGGGTTACTTTGTCACCAAAATAACCGGAAAGGGTATTACGTCAGAGACACGTCTTGTGTAACTGTCAGAGAAATTATGTTCTGGCGTATGTCAACAATGACCTTTTTAGCCTAAATAATG
Organism: uncultured bacterium; assembly: GCA_964564405.1. Lineage (GTDB taxonomy): Bacteria > Deinococcota > Deinococci > Deinococcales > Trueperaceae > JBCCBI01. The sequence goes on along the minus strand of CAZMCW010000426.1, from coordinate 3,918 downwards.
CGCGTTCAAAGGTTGATGGTTTTTATAATCAAATCGTGATATAAGTTTAAGATGCACTTTTGGTTATTTGAAAACATTAAACTCAGGTTACATTAGTTGTACGGTGAAACTAGTTAAGATTTATAACTTTCCGAACACCAGAGATGCGTTTTGTCCCCCAAATGCAAACGAGTTCGAGAGGGCATAGCTAACGTGTGCGTGTCGTGCACTATTAGGAATAAAATCAAGGTCTAGCTCTGGGTCAACATCAATCAAATTAATGGTGGGGGGCAACACACCTGACACAAGTGCTTGGACAGTAGCAATAGCCTCAACCGCGCCCGCAGCACCCAGCAAATGCCCAATCATTGATTTAAGTGAGGATATAGGAAGCTTGTAACTGGCATCGCCAAAAACCTTTTTAAAGGCGAGCACTTCCGAGCGGTCACCCACAGGTGTGGATGTTGCGTGTGCGTTAAGGTAATCGATCTGCGCAGGGGCAAGCTGGGCGTCTTTGAGGGCAGCTTGCATGGCGAGCGCAGCACCTGCACCATCTGGGTGGGTTTCAACCATGTGATACGCGTCTGCTGCGCGCCCGTAACCTTTAATTTCAGCGTAGATATGAGCGTTACGTGCCTTAGCATGTTCAAATGTCTCGAGCACCATTACGCCGGCACCTTCGCCTAACACAAAGCCATCCCGTGAGCGGCTAAACGGGCGCGACGCTTGCTCAGGGCACTCGTTACGTGTCGACAAAGCTTTCATGACCGAAAACCCACCAATGGCCATCGGGGTGATGCTTGCTTCAGTTGCACCGGCCAGCATGACATCAGCTTCGCCGTATTGAAGCATGCGAAACGCGCCGCCGATGGCATCTGACCCAGTTGAGCATGCAGTGACCACCGTTGAGCTTGCCCCCATAAGCCCGTAGCGCAACGCAACTTGAGCTGAGGCCATGTTGGTAATCATCATAGGGATAAAAAAAGGACTCATCCGCAGTGGGTTTTTGTGAAGTGCTATCTTAGACTGGGTTTCCCACGTATCCATGCCGCCAATACCTGACCCAAATAGCGTGCCAACGCGTGTTTTGTCTGCTTGATCTAAATTGATGCCGCTATCTTCAAGGGCCATATCAGCGGCAATGACTGCGAATTGGGAAAAGCGGTCAAGGCGTTTAGCCTCTTTACGACTAAGCCAAGCTGATATATCCACGTCTACCTCGCCGGCAAACTGGGTTGGGTACGCGCTAGCATCAAACTGAGTAATAGTGCGAATGCCCGACTCACCTGCTAATTGTGCGCTATGAAACGCTTTGGCACCATTGCCGATAGGGCTAAGCACGCCGAGCCCGGTGACAACAACACGATTCATGCGAATGTTCCAAATAAACCAGATGGCCTTTTTAGGGTACAAAAAAATGTCATTGTATGTATCATCATTGTGCCATCTCCTTGAAGGTTGTTTTGAGGTAGTTCGCAACACGTCCCAAGTAATGAGGCCGTCCGTGTGCTTTGGTCATCATGATGCCACCTTCTAACATGGCAATCGTCACAATAGCGAGGTCGTTAGCGTTATAGCAGGATTGAAGTTCACCACGTGAAATGCCCTCTGTTATCTCTTGCTGGATGATAGTTTGCCACTGCTCGAGCCCAGCCTGGACTTTACACCGTAGCGCCGGGTGGGTATCATCGCTTTCTACAGCGGTATTTAACAAATGACAGCCGCCTGCAAACGTTGCATCTTCCATCATGGTTAGAAAGGCATCGACAATTGCGGTTAAGCGTGCGAGTGCACTTTGCTGTGACTCGAGGGCACAGGTAAGTATATTGGTCGCACGTGTAAACGCATAATCAAACGCTGCTAAAGCTAAAGCCTCTTTACTGGCAAAATGCCCGTAAATACCGCCTTTTTGTAAACCTGTTGCAGCTACGAGGTCAGTCATAGAGGTGCCGGCAACACCCTGCTGACTAAACACCGGCATGGCGGTTTCGATAATATGCTGCTTGGTACGTTCGCCCTTAGTCATAATTACAAATAGCCACAGTCGCAAATAAACCAATTGGCCTTTTTTTAGACTAACATGCGTCTACAAATGGGGTAGTACTACAAACCTGTAGACAAGCGAGGTTGATGATGTCAGACAAAGATAGGTTTCAGAACGTATTTGACGCCCTCAAGCCCATTTTGAAAACGCATGCACCTAACCTCAGCGTGACTAAAGATGAAGTGAATCTATTTTATTTGGATACCAAGCACATTATGGACAACAAACAACCGCTCTTTTTTGGCTCCGTGCAAGTGAAAAAAGCCTATGTGAGCTTTTATTTAATGCCGGTCTATGTGTTTCCTGAATTACTCGAGAATGTCTCCCCTGAACTCAAAAAGCGCATGCAGGGTAAGTCATGCTTCAACTTTAAGCAGGTTGACGCAGACCTGTTCGAGGAACTGCGCCAGCTTACTGTAGCAGGGTATCAGCGGTACGAAGAAGCTGCTTACGTGTAATAGCGGATGTGGATTTGATTCTGTAAGTTACGGTTAGCCCTAGGCTAGGAGCCTATCTGAAAAGGTCAATATTGGGCATCAACTAGCTACATCTGCCAACACAGACAACGTCCTACACAGTAGTTAATACTAAAGTGATATTTTGATGTCGCTTTGCGGCATCAAAATCGCTCGTGTTCACGAAGTACGGCGTAGCCAGAGCGTACCCTTAGATGATTCAGACTATGACATTCAAGAGTCAATTTGATGTAAGATCATCAGCTAAGCGATATTTGCTCTTATTAAGGATTTTTTAGACAGCCTCTGAGCAGTATCAGGTTGCGTTAGGTGTTCACTGCCAAGTTAGCGTCTACGGGCACAAACTGCTCGAGCCACATTGCTACTTCTTGTACAGCATCTTTATCTTTCACTTCAATAATAAGCCGTGGTTCTTGGTCCAACTTAGCAAGTTCCGCAAACAACGCTTTAAAGCCAATATCACCTTCACCAGGTAACCAATGCCGGTCGATGTAGCCATCGCTATCTTGCAAATGCACGTGCGCTAAATAACTTCCAGCAGCAGCCACGTATTGGTCAGGTGTGGGCGCGCCATGTTGAATATGCATGCAGTATGCGTGTCCCACGTCAATACTCATGCGTAATGAAGGTGACTCAAACGCGCTCACTAGGTCACGTAAAAGTCTCAAATCAAGGTCTTTAATGTTTTCAATGACGAGGGTACAGCCGATGCGTTCTGCTTCGGTGAGGGGTTTCTCGAGCGTCTTTTTCATTAAATCCAACACATAGGCACGCTGTTTGTCGTTATGCAAAATATGCCGGTGTAACCACGGGTCAATGGGGCTGTGAACAACCATGTGGCTAGCACCAAGAGCCTCAGCCGTTGCAAGCCCTTGTAATAAACGTTTTTGAACACCTTCGCGCATTAACGGGTCTGGATTGGCAATATCAAGTCCCCAAAAGGGTCCGTGAATTCCTACGCGGCCGGGGTAATCGCCGAGCAAGCTGGCGGCTTCATCAACTTTGCTGCGCCAGTCGCCCTCGAGTAGGTCAGCTTGGAAAAAGTCTTGAATCTCGAGGTCACGCGCGCCATCTTTAAGCCAGTCCAGGTGAGGTTCTAACTGGTCAATCATAAGTGCTGCGCCAATGGTGGTAAGGGTTGCCATGCGTTTCTCCTAACTGCAAAGAGGATTAATCCGGTGCTATTAGGAGGTTGTATCAAGGGGATGTCAGCGCTGTATCTGCGGGATGTCAGGGGTGTATCAGTAGGTGGGTGAGGGAGAAGGGGCGAAAGGGAGAGGGGGAGATTTCATCGGGTAGCGCGTATGTGGCATGTCATTGTGAAGCTGATTGAAGCGAAGTTGATGTGTGGAGATGCTAAGTACCTCCTATCTGGAAACCGTAGTTTTCAGATAGCGTTTAGCGGTTAAGGATGGGCAC
>CAZMCW010000425.1:0-4068 GCA_964564405.1 uncultured bacterium | reverse complement strand
CTGGGGCATCAACACCTGGGGCATCAACACCTGGGGTACCAACACCTGGGGCATCAACACCTGGAGTACCCAAACAAATAACGCCACATCCTGCTAGCGGTCATAACCCGTCTAAAAACTTAAAGCTAACACCTTGGCAACGAGTTCGCGCCCGTCTGTCTAAACCTGCGTCAGTTGAGGTGCCCTCTAAAGTGGCTGCTAACGTGCGTCAGATTGTTAAAGCCTATCCGCAAGAAGACAACCAGTACGGCGCACGCAATACCATTAACGGTGAACTGACAACAATACCCATACCTGAACTCTTACCATTTTTGCATGGGCAACGCCAAACTGGCTCATTGAGATTGCACTTTGAAGACAGTCGATTAGACAGTCAATTTTACTTTGTGGGGGGCAAATTAAGCTACGTGCGCACGCCGTTTGCACCGGGTTTGGGCAATATGTTACAGCGGCTCAAACTCAACGCTGAAGACCTTGGCAACCTGCGCCGTTACCTTAAAGCAGACCCTCAAGAACGCCTCAACCTACGCCCGCATATTGACATGGCAAGCCTCGAGGACGTCATCTACACCCGCCTCATGATGGCTTTGTTACCCCTGTTTTATACCGACGCAGGGCGGTTTTCGTTTCAGCGGATGGAGCAAGGGTGGCAATTTACTGACAAGTTATTTGACGCGCAGATGTTGTGCTTTCAAGTTGCGCAGCGGCTCGAGCACGTGGCAACTTTAGGTGCGAGTACCCTAACCCCAGACAACATTTTTCATGTTGTTCAAGATGTTGGCGATTTTACGACCAAAACGAATGATTTTACAATGCTCGAGTGGCGTGTGTTAGCTTCATTGTTTAAACCCAAAATGCTGCTTACCTTGGCCCTAGAACTTAACCTCGGCTGGGACAATCTGCTTGAAACGGTACTTTTGTTGGAACAGCGCGGCATCTTAGAGCAGCACACTAGCAGCGACCTACCTAACAACTTACCGCAACTTAGTCCTGGTCAAGTTGCACCCATGTTTTCACTGCCAACAATAAGTAAGCGCTTGTTTTCACTAGGTGAACTGCGCGGACAGCACACGGTACTCATCTTTTTCCGCCATGCTAGCGCGCGTATTTGCAGTGCTCACGTTGTCAAATTAAGCCAGCACGCAGACAGGCTGGCAGCGCTAGGTGTAAACGTGGTAGCAGTGTTTACAGCTACTTCAAAGAACTTACGCACAAACCTTGGCTATCAAGAATTTATACAAACACTACCGCCGTATCACGCCACTACAGGGCAAGCTAGTTTGCCTCCTATAACTTTGCTGGCAGATGCTGACAACAGCGTCCACAAACGCTACAAAATTGCCCACTCTCAAGCGGGGTTATTAGACCCGCGTAATTTGTCAGCTTTAGTTAGGGGAATATACCTAACTACGCGCGCTGCAACCGCTGGCAAAGACACTCATGAAAAAGACCTTCCTAGGCAGCGCAGTCAAATGCCAGCCACCTTTTTTATAGGACCAAGTTTGCGCATTGAACGCGCGTTCTACGGTACGTTTGCGAGTGACCACGTGAACTTGCAGCAAATTGAGGCTTGGCTCGAGGCTAGCGACTAAATCTTTCCCACAACTAGGCTGACGCACCTCATCAAAATGGCGTATAGTAGACGCCGTGAACCTGTCTAAGCTAGTTGTCTTGATGGTTATCTTTGTGGCTGGTTGTTGCAATACGCCTGCGCTAGTAGACGCAGATGCCAATACCGTTACCGTTGTCGCTGAGGTTGTTGCTGCTCGCCCGATGCCTGAAGGTACGGTACTTACGCTGATGCAAGATGGCACGGATACAACCTTGCAAGCTGCTGTGACTGAAGAAACGGTACTCCTAAGTGCGCAAGGTACAACTTTGCAGGTTAATAGTCTAACGCCGGGAGCAACAGTTTGGTTGCAAGCGAGTTCGCTGGGGTCATCTAGTTGGGCGGCGCGGGAGATTCGGGTATTACCGCGCTGAGATAGATGTGTTTGTAAGCCCTAAAATCTCCGGTATGGTTACAATCATATCGAGTTTTTCAAGAAATCTGTCCATAATCATAGGGTCAAAAACGCTGTGAAATAAGGGCGCTCTAAGACGACTTGGACTTGGTATAGCAATATGTAACCTTTTACCACGAAATGAGAGAAAGGGCTTGGCTGGCAGGAAATCTACCAGCTTTAAGATGTTTTCCATCATAGTTGGGGTGAGGTAAACACGCGCTCCAACTTGATCGTCAGTATAAGCATCAAACGCACGTTCAAATTCAGGGTCTTCGAGCCGGGCACGTTTGTAGTGAAGATAGGGTGGACTGTGCTGCTTGTCAGTAAGCCGCGGATAAACTAATGTTGTAGTAGATGACGATTTTGGCAAAGCCACAACAATAAACATTCCAGAAAAAGTCACGTATTCTTTGTTTGTTTTTCTTGATGCGTAAATTGTATTGTATTCAAATTTTAAACCGTCTATATGTCCATAGATATGATTGTTACCTTTATAAATATCGATAACATCAGAAAACAGATGGCTGTATGTAAATAATGGGTAAGCTATGTGACTTTGCGGATCATAGTTTAAATTATCACTAACAAACTTGACCAAAGGGGCAATAACCTCTTGTTTAAAGCCTTCTGTAGCTGGTGTGAAGCTTCTTCTGTAGGTAATAAGAAAGAGAAGGCAAGATATCATAATTGTTGGTATAAATAACCACGGAATCCCTAAAGAGAAAATGCTTGTAAGTATCGCAAATGGTGCAATTAACCCTCGAGCAATTGAAAAGTTGGTTTTAGCTTTGAGACGTAAGGCTTCGCGAGCCGTGAGTAAGTCGTGTAAATCATTGTAATAAAAATCTGTAAACTCGCTTTTATTGATGCTCATAAAATTTATTTAGGATACTCGAGCGCCACCCTCGAGCTGCAACACCCTCGGAATACTTAACAGCATATCTAACTCTTCCAAAAAGTTACGAACCGTGCTCGGGGTGAGCACACTCTTAAACAAAGATGCCTCGAGGTGGTTGCGCTGACTTGGTACGGCAATATAAAGGTGTTTGTAATCAAACGATAGATACGGCGTCTGTTGGGACAATGCCCGTAGTTGCATCATCTTTTCCATGACATCTGGCGTGAGCTGCATGCGTGCACCCACTTGGTCGGTGGTATATACGTTAAACCTGCGTTCAAATACGGGGTCTTCTAGCCTAGCCCGTTTGTACTCACTAAAAAATCTTGGCTGTGACGCCAAGCGCGGGTAGACAAGGGTGGTTGTACGGGTGGGTTCGGGTAGCTCGAGGGCAAAAAAGAGCCCTTGAAAAATGGTCACGGTTCTTTTTTTGCTGCCGCTGCCACTGCGTTTTTGCACTTTGAGTTCGCTAAATTCAAAATTCAAGCCATCTAGCTGACCATAAATACGGTCTTCACCTCGGTAGCGGTTAAAGTTTGCCCGAAACAAGTGGCTTGCTGTAAACATCGACTGAGGGACGTAACTTTGCGGTGCATAGCGCAAGTCTTGACTCACAAACTGGACGAGCTTTTTAATAACTTGCTGTTTAAAGGCATCGCGGAAGGTTCTCGAGCTAAACCAATACACCCCCCAGACCTGAAAGCTCGTGAAGACAGCAGTCATTAGTAAAACAAAGATGCTGTCTTGCCTGCTGTCACGCAAAAACATGTATGCAAGCACAAGGTTGAGGACAATGAGTACAGCAGCAACACTTAAAAAGATGTTCCGCGACTTGATGCGCAAGCGTTCGTTAGCGAGCAGGACGTGGCGTAGGTCGCTGTTGTAAAAGTCGTAAAGTTGGGTTTTGTCAAACATAGTCTTTTGATTTCAACAACCTTCGTAAAACTCGTAGAGGTCGGCACGCTCTTTTGTCATAGACAGCAGGTTAAGGGCGTCCTACACGTGCGCCTACCCTTGGCGCATGGCGCTCACTCACTCGAGCCTCAAAATACGGCTTCGGCGACAAGCCCATCAAACTCGCCATCACACTGGTTGGAAACATATCAATGCTGTTGTTATAGTCATTCACAGCAGAGTTGTAAAAGCGCCGGGCGGCGGCAATTT
>CAZMCW010000424.1:0-4072 GCA_964564405.1 uncultured bacterium | reverse complement strand
TCGCTCGTGAGAGCGTACCCTTAGATGATTTGGACTATGACATTCAAGAGTCAATTTGGTATAAGATGTTCTCGCAAGAGATCACTCACTGTGCGTTACTGTGTTTGCGCTGCTGTCGGAATGGGTTGTAGCGCGTGCCCTCCTCGGTAATACTCCAGTTAAAAAACTCAATAAAATTCAACCTGAGGCCGTGAACGACACCGCTGACTAGGGCAAGGACGAAGTTGAGGGTGTGCCCAAGTAAGAAAATAAGCGCTGCGGCAAGGTTGCTAAAGGGCCCTTGGGCAGAAGCAGCTTGGGCGGCAAGGTCGTTCCAGGTAATGGCAAGTGACGCACTCGCAAGCCCCAACGCAAACAACCTCAGGTAACTTAAGGTGTCGCCAAATGCGCTGGTAATGCTGGTGAGGCTTTTGGCACCGTTTAAGATGCGTGGTAACAACGGCTCACCAGCACCTGCGAAACTAGCCACCATCACCAAACCAACAGCGAGTATGACGATGCCAACAGGGGTTAGCCCCATAAGGTACAAACTGAGCCCCGCGGCTAACGCAATAATCCAGCCTGTTGGTGAAAGCAAGCGCCACGACCAACCAAAGCGCTTAAAGGTTTCACGAATGGTAAGAGCGTTGGCGAGCGCCAAGTGACTTGCACCTAAAATGACCGTCAGGGGAATCATCTGGGCGCTGTCGCGAACGTCAACAACTTTGAGCGTGGCGAGCCAACTTCCTGCGGGGGGGCTGTAGCCAAAGTAGCTGCCTGCCAACACGCCCCAAGCCAGTGAGGTCATTACCAGTAAACTCAGTAGTCGCCTTAAAGGACTTTTGCCTAAACGCCGCCATAACATCGCAAGGATGAGCCCTAAGACAATGGCATAACCAGCATCTGACAAAATAACGGCAAAAAACACGGCAAACGAGTACAGAACGATGGTTGACGGGTCCCAGAGCCAATAGTTAGGGGTCATGTAGAAGGTGACTAAATCTTGGCCGCTCGAGCCCGGTGCGCTATTGGTAAGTAACGTCGGCGGTGTATCGCTGGCTTCTGGCGAGGACGTTGTTAACGCCAAGCCGTGCTGGTCAGCGTAAGCCTCTAAGTCTGTCAGATGAGGCAGAGGGCACCACGCCCGCAGCACAAACAAGGCCTCATCGTCGTAGCTGAGGTTGGCTGCGTGACGGCGGGCGGCTGCATCTTCAAGAGTATCTAAATGATCGGCCAAAACTGTGCGCCAACGGGTAAGGCGGCTGCGTTCTGCTTCCAAGTCTTCGAGGGAACTTTCAACTTGCTCGAGCCGCATCTCCAACTGTGAAAGAGGTTTGTAGCCTGTGCGGGTGCGGGCAACGGGCAAACCTTCGGGTTCGTCTTTGGCGAGCACTACCACGTAGTTGAGGCGGTTGTCTTTGTGAACGCATTGCCACGGATAGGTGATATTTTCCAGTTGGCCCATGAGCGGATGCGGGATTTCGTAAAACCACAGTCGGTAGCCGCCAAGGTCGTCCAAAGGTGGAAGTTGCAAATTGCCCCAAGGTTTTAAGGCTTTAATGCGAGCCTTAAGCTCATCTCGCTCGTCTTCCAGCGCGTGTAACCTAGGTTTTAAGGCAAGAACTTCGCGGGTGATTTCGCTGGCGTCAAAGCCAGCGCGGTTGCGCAGTTGTTTGCGCTGCTGCGGGCAGGTACGCAAAAACGTAAGCGCGTCCGTAAGAGCCTCGGGCAGGGTTTCGGGTTCGCTAGATGTATGTTCTGAAGGCAGGTCTTCCCAAGATACTAAATGTAAGAAGCCAAGCGACTGTAAAGCTGCTAAGTGGGCGTCTTTGCTGTTAGCGCTGCCAAATAAGGCAACAGCTTGCATGTCAACAATACTCATGCTTGCCCTCCTAGGTCGAGAACGCTGGCCCTATGGTGATGTTTTTGCTTAGCAAGTTTTGCCCGCACGACGGCGGCGCGGTCGGCATCTGCTAAAAAAATCTGAATACGGCGGATGGTCTCTTGGGCGTTTGGAATGAGCACTTTATCAAACAAGTTGACGCGTTGGGTGGTGCGTTTGACGGCGTGCTCGAGCCGTGCATGTCTTACCCTTGCCACGTTGATGGCAACCTCCAAACGCACAAGCTCTTGCAAGCGTACTTGCCAGACATCTACCCAGTGAGGGCGAGCCAAAAAGCCATACTGAGCAATATCAAGCTCAACGTTGGCCAAAGCTGGCACGCGCACACCAACGACGTTATCGTCTTTAATATGAACATCTTTAAGCTGGACTAAGCTGCTTAGATCTAAATCGCTGACGGCAAGCATCGGTATATCTTTGGCAGTTTGTTGCTCGAGGGTGGCGAGGTCGTGCTCGAGCCGCTGTAATTCACGCGCTGCTTTGGCAGCCTCAGCCCGAAGTTGTTGGCGTTTGAGTTCCAATGACGGCAGTAACCGTTTGTAAAGCGCCAGCTGACGGCGCTGCTTTTGGAGTTCGCTTTTGTTCATGGCAAGTTGAGCCATTAGGGTGCCTCATTTGCCTGTCCTGTGTTGGGGTGAGACGCGTCTTCACCTGAAGGTGCAGGACCATCATCTTGAGGAAAGTATTTGTCGAGCAGTTTGTCTTTCATCAGTAGTTCAGCCCGGTTAAAACAACTGGCTAAGGTTTGCCAGCCCAAATCCAGGGCGTCATTGAGCGACAGCGATACCTCAACATCCATAAACCGTTTGCGAAAAAGTTTGCCAAAGCGAATGAGCCTGAGGTCGTAGTCACTGAGTTCAAAAGCCATAGCTTGTTTGCGCTCAGCGTCTTGGGCGCTCGAGTACAGCCGAATCATGGTGTTCATAAGTGCGCCGTGGTCGTCCCTAGTGACTTTGCCAATGACCCTTTGCTTAAGACGCGATAGCGAGCCAAACGGATCAATGACGCCGTCGTGTAAGTAAAACTGCCCTTCAGTAATGTAACCGGTGTTGTCGGGAACTGGGTGGGTGACGTCGTTACCGGGCATGGTAGTCACGCTTAAAATAGTGACCGACCCCTTCCCTTTAAAGTCGCAGGCTTTTTCGTAGCGGCGGGCCAGTTGCGTGTAAAGGTCGCCCATGTAGCCACGGGTAGCCGGGACGCGCTCGAGCGCCACGCCAATTTCTTTCATAGCATCTGCAAACGCAGTCATGTCGGTAAGTAACACCAGCACCCGCTTACCTTCTTCAACCGCAAATTTCTCGGCAACGGCAAGGCACATGTCCGGGACTAACAAGCGCTCAACTACCGGGTCAGAGGCAAGGTTGGTAAACATCACCACCCTCGAAAACACCCCGTGATCTTCAAAGGCGGTCTTAAAAAAGTGATAGTCGTCGTAAATAAGCCCGAGCCCACCAAAAATGACGATGTCAGCATCTGCCTGAAAGCCAATTCGCGCGAGCAGCGGGTTGTAGGGTTCACCTGCTACTGAAAAAATGGGAATCTTTTGACTTTCCACTAAGCTGTTAAAGACGTCAATCATAGGTACGCGGGTTTCGATCATGGTTTGCGGTAAACGCCGCATAACCGGGTTCACCGTTGGACTCGTAATAGGAATGCGCCGTTCACTTTCTAGTGCTGGCCCGCCATCAATAGGTTCACCGAGGCCGTCAAAGACCCGCCCTAGAATGTTGTCTGAATAAGCAACTTGCATGGGTTCGTTGAGCATGCGCACGCGGGCTGCGGTAGAGAGTCCGCCCGCGCCAGTAAACACCTGCAAACTCACGGTGTCTCCAGCGAGTTCCACCACGCGTGCCAGCGAGGTGTCCATGCCCTCATGATCAATGACTGCGACATGGCCAAGGGCGGCTCCAGGCGCATGAACTTTGATCATGTCGCCAACAATTTCGGTAATGCGTGTACTGTGCAGCAAGCTTTCTATCAAGGTCGTGCTCCTTACCTGGGTATCGAGAGACCATTATGTTGAGACTGTTGTATCTAGGAGTAACGTATGCCGATTTACGCTCGAGATGTTCTGTGTTCAACTGTGTTCACAGTTACAAGCACCATGATGCTAACGTCACCACTCTAAGTACACGTGAAGATTTAAAGAAGATGCTATTAACTTAGGTGTGCATTACAGTCTGTTGA